>CAZHLU010000012.1:0-17771 GCA_964533435.1 uncultured Gammaproteobacteria bacterium
GATTATTTTCAACGTCTCAGAAAATTGGAAAAAGAGCAAACTAATGAATTGTTACGCATGCAAACTGCTGATTACAGGCAATTTGTGGAAGAACTTTTGACTCTAGAAAAAATTATGAGTAAAAAGTTTTATATTATTATTCCCTATAGCCCAATAGCAGATAAGGGTCGTAAATTTTCTAGTCGTTTTGGAGCTGTTTTTTCTACAGCTAAAGTAGTGCGTCTAAGTCGTAAACGTTTTGAAGAGTTTAATTCCCAATTAAATAAACGTTGTGATTTTATCGAATCAGGCCTAAGTTCAATGGGTTTAAGAAGTCAGCGTTTAAATACCCAGGCATTAATTGAATTATATTATAACAGCTACAATCCTAGTATGTTTCAAAAACAACCGCTAGAGGATATAAATAAACTAAACGTTGAAACCAATGTTTGAAGCCAATAAAATAAAACAGGCTACCTTAGAAAAAAGATCAGCCGCAGAAGTAGAAGAGCAGATGGCCGCTTTAAAAGGTCAGCCAGATCAAAAGGTGCAGGTTCAAAAAGAAAAAGAATTACTAGAGGCCGAAAAAGTTTTTCGGGAAGGTATAGTTTCTGTTCGTGATATTATTGCGCCGGCTGCTTTTAAGGTAGAGAGTAAATGTTTGCAACTAAATGATTTATTTGTGCGCACTATTTTCGTTGTTACTTACCCGCGTTATGTTACTATTGGTTGGTTTGCTCCAATTATCAATGAGAGTTTAACTTTGGATATTAGCATGTTTTTTTATCCTTTAGCTATTAATATTGTTTTAAAACAGTTGCGTAATAAAGTCGGTACCATGGAAGCCCAAATTATTGCTGACCATGAAAAAGGAGCGCCTCGTGATCCAATTGCCGAAACTGCCTTAAGAGACATTGAAGGTTTGCGTGATTCTTTGAGTCAGGGTACAGAAAAGTTTTTTCAATTTGCCCTGTATGTTTCCATTTATGCCAAGGATTTAAAAGAATTAGATTTAGCGTCAGATAGAATTGAAAATATTTTAGGAACTCAATTGATTTATACTCGTAGAGCTTTTTTCCAATCAGAACAAGGTTTTAATTCAACTTTGCCATTGGGCAACGATGAACTGGCTATTACTACTAACATGAATAGTTCTCCGATTGCCTCTTCTTTTCCTTTTGTATCTTCAGAGCTTACTTCGGATGATGGTATTTTGTATGGTATTAATCGTCATAATAATAGTTTGATTTTATTTGATCGTTTTAGTTTACAAAATGCTAACATGGTAGTATTTGCTACCTCAGGTGCTGGTAAAAGTTATGCTATAAAGCTCGAAGTATTACGTTCTTTGATGTTGGGAACGGATGTGATCATTGTAGATCCAGAAAACGAGTACCAACACTTGTCAGAAGCAGTAAATGGAGCTTATATTAATGTTTCTTTAAATTCAGAAAGCAAACTTAATCCTTTTGACTTGCCTAGGGGAGTGGGAGGGGATACAAAAGCAGAAGATATTTTGCGTAGTGCCGTAATTACCTTAAAGGGCTTGATTCGTCTGATGATCGGGGATATTACTAATGTTGAAGATTCTTTGCTTGATCGAGCACTTTTGGAAACTTATGCTAAAAAAGATATTACTCCAGCTAGTGATTTGACTAATATTCAGCCACCTTTAATGTCTGATTTAGAGGAAATACTATCTAGTATGGAAGGTGGTGAAGATATGGCTTTGCGTATTAAAAAATATACTCAAGGTACTTTTTCTGGATTATTTAATAGTCCGACTAATGTTAAAGTTAATAATCAATTGATAGTATTTTGTATTCGTGATTTAGAAGACGAATTACGTCCTATTGCCATGTATGTCATTATGAACTATATCTGGAATATTATTCGTAGTGAAATGAAGAAGAGGATGTTAGTAGTCGATGAGGCTTGGATTATGATGCGTCATGAAGATAGTGCTAAATTTATGTTTGCCTTAGTCAAACGTTGTCGTAAATATTATTTAGGCGTTACAACTATTACTCAAGATGTTAATGACTTTTTAACTTCTCCTTTTGGTAATGCAATCGTCACCAACTCTTCGATGCAATTACTACTTAAACAGTCACCAGCAGCTATCAATTTGATTCAGAAGACTTTTATGTTAACAGAAGGTGAGAAATATTTATTATTGGAGTCCGGTGTAGGTGAGGGTATATTTTTTGCCGGGGCCAAACATGCAGCTATAAAGATTCAAGCTTCTTATACAGAGCATCAGGTTATTACTTCTGATCCGAGACAGTTACTTGAAATTGAAGAAGCTAAAAAAGAATTTGAAGAAACTATGATGGCGGAAGCCGAGCACGCTTAAAAAAAGAAATAATAAAAATATATGGATCAACAAAAAAGAAAGAAAATTATTATTGCAGTTATTATTATAGTTGTTTTAGCAATTTTATTTTGGGTTTGGCGTTCAATGGATGTTTTTAGACCAATAGATAATACTAATACTAACGAAGCGCCAAAATTTGTTCCGCCTAGCGCTAGTTCTGAATTTGACCCAAATTTACCGGCAGCTCTAAGTAGCGATGAGTTATCAGCTGTTAATTTAGCTAAAAGTTATGCCGAACGTTTTGGTAGTTGGTCCACTGATCAACTAGGTGCAAATTTGAAAGAACTTGCTCCTTTGAGTACTAAAAATATGAATAAGTATTTAAATAGTATTGAGCTAGGAGAAAAACAAACTAATTATAATGGCATTACGACTAAGAGTATTTCTAGTGTTATTGATGAGTGGTCAGCTGATAGCGCTACTATTACTGTCAAAACTCAAAGAATCGAAACTAAAACAGATTTGTCCCAGAATGTGTATTATCAGGATATTAAATTTGATTTAATAAAGGCAAATGACAAGTGGCTAGTAGATGCTGCTTGGTGGCAGGATAAAAAATAAACATGGCACAAACCCTACCAAATCAATATCGTAGAGAACTATTTGCTGATAGATCGTCAGCTAATTATCAAGTACCAGAAGAATCTTTGGATCCAGTAGAATTGGATAAACAAAATCAGAATGAACAATATCGAAAGCGCTTATTGGATCGTTTTCGTCAAACTGATAGTCCAGAGATTATGCAGGAGCAGATGAAAAAGCAAATAAAAGCGGAAGCTGAAAAAAGAGTGAGGGAATTTGCTGCTAAAAGTTCTTTGCGAGTTTTTAATATAGCTTGTAGTGCTACTTTAGTATTAATAATAGTTACTTATATTACTTGGACTATTCAAATAATAGTTGGTAATTTATTAGGCAATCCTTTAGTACCAAAATTAAGTGGCCTTGAGATGGGACTTTGGGCCATTGTTAGTCTGCTGCTATTTGCTTTGATTATAATAATTATTGCCGTTTTAGCGTTAGGAGTAAGAATGTTTACCGATCCTTTATTTATGGTTAAAGAATTGTGGGACTCTTTAACAAATGTGTTTCAAAATTTATTTCAAACAGTTGTAAACAAAATTGGTTTATGAACATAAAAAAAATCTTAGTAGTAATTTTATTTTTTCTAGCAATTTTATTTTTAGGTTTTGCTTTGTATTGGGTATTTTTTAGAACAAGTACTATTACAACTAGTAATGATAATTTTACACCTGGTAATATTCCTGATATACCAAACAGTAATATTACAGTTATTAATTCTAATGCTAATACTAACACGGCTTTGCCTTGGCAACAGTATGTTGGTGGTAAAGTATCACCAATAGCTAACGGGGGATTAACAGAAGTTACTAAGGTAGTTGATAGTAAAGTCAATGGTACTACCAAAGGCAACCAAGGAGTGCAATTTTATGATGCTGAAAAGCAGCAATTTTTTAGGATTAATGATCAAGGGCAAATCGTCGCCTTAAGTGATAAGAAATTTTATGGTGTGGAGAGTGTAAGTTGGAATAATAATGGTGAAAAAGCAATTATTGAATATCCTGATGGTAATAATATTTTGTATAATTTCCGTACCAACGAACAAGTGACCTTGCCTATTGAACTAGAAGATTTTTCTTTAAATAAACAGGGTTCACAAATTGTGGCCAAATGGATGGGTGATACAGAGGACAATAATTGGTTAGTAGCAGCTAATGATGACGGTTCCCAATTATCTTTGCTGGAACCCTTGGGAGATAAGTCGTACAGTACACAAATGATTTTTTCTCCAGATAATCAGGTAGCAGCTTTACATACTAAATACGTAGATGCTCAAAGACAAGAGGTCTTCCCAATTGGTTTTAAGGGAGAAAATCTAAAATCTTTTGAAGTAGCTGGCGGTGGTTTTACAGCCGAATGGTCGCCTCAAGGTAACAGTTTGCTTTATAGCGTTTATAGTGAAAATACTAATTATAATCCTAACTTATGGATTACTAAAGGGCGTACTGGCGAATTAGGCGATGTTAAGGTTTCTTTAAATGTGCCTACTTGGCCCGATAAGTGTACTTTTGCAGACGAAAGTACTTTGTATTGTGCTGTACCGCAGGGTTTACCAAGAGGGGCTGGCATTTATCCAGAAATTGCTTATCAGTATCCAGATAATTTTTATCGAGTAGATTTAAATAGTGGCGTGAAAACATTACTCGCAAGTCCAGTGGGAGCAGACGGTAGTTATTCGGCTAGCAATTTATTTACTTCAGCAGATGGCTCGCTATTGTATTTTGTAGATAATAATACCGGACGTTTACAAACAATACGTTTAAAATAAGATATTTATAAATGTTTTTTATTAAAAAAATAATATTAAGTTTTTTGGTGCTAATAATATTAGGTCTTAATTTTATTTTTGTTTTGCCAAATGTTTTAGCACAGGAATTTGCTCCAGCTGAACCAGGTAGTACACTTGTAGATGTGCCGAGCGCTGAAGAATTGCAAGCTAAGAAAAAAGATTCTTTGTATTTTTGGCCAAATATTTTTATCCCTGGTATGGATAAAATTTTTACTGAAAAAGTAGAGGTAGAAAATAAAAAAACAGGTGAAAAACATGTTGAGTATCGGGTTAACGGTGCGTCATTAGCTAAATATATAAGGGTTATTTATAATTATGCTGGTGTGATTGCTGGTGCTTTTGCTATGTTTATGTTGGTTTATGGTGCTTGGCAATGGTTAATGGCCGCTGGTAATGCTTCTAAAATTGCCATGGCTAAAGAAACAGTTAGTACTACTTTGATTGGTTTAGCCTTTTTATTTGGTAGTTATTTGCTTTTAGCGCAAATTTCTTCTAATTTAGTAAATTTAAAACCATTGCAAGTAAAAGATGTTTCAATTGCTGAATCTTGCAGTGTTTTTACTAATAAAGAAAGTTGCGAAGATAATTATTGTACTTGGTTGGCAATTGCGGAAAGTGCAGATCAGCCAGTTGGTGGCTCTTGTATACCTTTGCCAAGTGTTACTAGCAGTAAACGTTGTGCTCTAGAAGATGGTAATGGTTTAGTGCCTATGATAGTAATAGGAGGTGGTATCATAATAGATCGCGTTTCTACTTCTGATGCTCGGTTAGTTCCAGAAGCTTGGCGAGCTCTCCAGAATATACAGTTGGGGCAAGGAGAGAGTGTTGTAATAAAAAGTGCTTTTCGTTCTTATGCTAAACAAGAACAGTTATATAATTGTTATAAGAATTGCACGGCTAGTTGTAATGGTGAGTGTAATGAAGCAGCTGCGCCTCATTGTGAGCCACCTGTTCCTAAACATATGGATGGTAAAGCAGTAGACATATGTTATATTTATGACTCAGCTAATAACTCGGAAGATATTGATACTTGCAATTGTAATGGAGGATCGTGTTTACATGCATCTTACAATTGTCTTAATCAAGATGTTAATCACCCAGTTGCTCCCTGTACCGCTAAGTTGATAAGAGGAGAAAAATTATTACGTCAAAAAATGGCCGATACGGGTTTTGGCGGTACCATTTCTACTGAATGGTGGCATTTTTATTATACTGGTCAATAATAAATTTTATGAAAATAAAAAATATTTTAAAATTTAAAAAATACCAGATTTTGTTTTTATTATTTTTAGGTATTTTTTTATTAAGTGTACGTCCTGTTCTGGCGCAAGATTATATTAAGTATCAGCCAAATATTAGTATACCTGGTAGCCAATTTTTGAGCAGTGGAGCAATAGAAATTAGGCCAGATTCATTGGCCTTGTATATTAAAGCTATTTATCGTTATGCTGGTGTGATTGCTGGTGCCTTTGCCATGTTTATGTTGGTTTATGGTGCTTGGCAATGGTTAATGGCCGCTGGTAATGCTTCTAAAATTGCCATGGCTAAAGAAACAGTTAGCACAACTCTAATTGGCTTAGCTTTTTTATTTGGTGGTTATTTGCTCTTAGCTCAAATTTCGGTAAATCTAGTTACTTTCAAACCTCTAACTAAGATCATGGAAAAGAGGGATGTTAAAGATTTGAGTGCTTGTGGTGTAGGAGTGACTTGTAGTGGTGGTTATAGTTGTGCTCATGAAATTTATTTTGCTGGTGAAGATTATGAGTCTCATTGCCCAGCTAATCAAGTAGAATATTTAGTAGCAGCCTGTTCAGATAATGGTGATTCTTATAATAATGTTTCAGCAGTTCAAGCAAATTGTACTTGTAGAGAAAATAGGACATTGGATCAAGATATTCAATGTCGACCATTATTTTTACAAAATCTTGAAGATTATTGTAAATCAATTTATGTTGGCATGAATAAGGATAATGATGGTTGCGCTTCTTATGCAACAGCTGATTCTTGCCGTTCTAATATTTGTTATGGTAAAGAAACTTTAAGTGGAGATACTTTTAGTGCAATTTGTGGTATTAGTTTAAATTCAATAGAAGTACATAATCCTTATGAGGTGCAAGATTGTAAAAAAATTACTGATGTTCGTTGTACTTCTAATATTGATTGTCGAACTGGTAGCGGCGTAATTAGTGATGATTATTGTTGTGCAAATAGGAATAATCTAGGCGACTATTGTCGTCCTCGTAATGAAGAGGGTATTGTGTGTAAAACAAACTAAATTTATTCTAGGTGCATTTCAGTTTTTAGTTTTTTTAGTAAGTTTTGTAGTTCAATATTAGATAAATATTTTTTGTTATTGATAATTTCTTTAGCCCAAGTATGGGCTTTTTTGATTAGCTCAGTGTCAGATAATTTAGCGATTTTTAATTCCATTAAGCCAGTTTGGCGAGTGCCAAACATTTCACCGGCCCCTCTTAATTCTAAGTCAAGTTCAGCTAATTTGAAGCCGTCATTAGTTTTGGTTAAAGCTTTAAGGCGTTTAATATTGTCATGAGTTTTGTCAGTGGTAAATAATAAACAAAAACTTTCCAAAGAATTACGACCAATTCTACCTCTGAATTGGTGTAGTTGAGAAAGCCCAAATCTTTCGGCACTTTCAATAATCATCACAGTGGCTTGGGGAATGTCAACGCCAACTTCAATCACAGAGGTAGCAACTAGTATTGGAAATTTATTAGCTTTAAAATCATTCATGATTTTTTCTTTTTCATTGTTCTTCATTTTACCGTGCAAGTATCGGATTTCTAATTCTGGGAAAATTTCTTCATTTAATTTTTGGTATTCTTGAGTTACAGATTTTACAGCGAGTATGTCGCTTTCATCAATTAAGGGACAGATAAAAAAGACTTGTTGTTTTAAGGCAACTTTTTCTCTAATAAATTTATAAGCATCAGCTCTTTTGCTTTCGGGGATAATAAAGGTTTTTATCTCTTGTCTGCCAGCTGGTTTTGTTTTAATTAAAGAAATATCCAGATCACCATATAGAGTTAAAGAAAGAGTTCTAGGAATAGGAGTAGCAGTCATCGATAAGAGGTGAGGTGGTTTATTTGGATTTTTTTCTTTTAAAGTTTGACGTTGCCTTACGCCAAAACGATGTTGTTCATCAATTATTACTAAATTTAAATTGGCAAAATTAATTTTATCTTGTATTAAGGCATGGGTACCAATAACTAACTTTATCTCATTTTTATTGATTTTTTTGTTTAGGTCAGTTTTTAAAATATTATTATCAGCTATTTGGTTGTAATTATTAGTTAGTAAAGCAATTTGATTTAAGTATTTTTTACCTAATATTTTTTTACAATTAATAAAATGTTGGTAAGCCAAAATCTCAGTCGGTGCCATAAAGGCTACCTGCTGTCCATTATTAATAACTGCTAGAGCTGCCAAAATAGCAACAATTGTCTTACCAGAGCCAACATCGCCTTCTAAAAGGCGATTCATAGCTTTAGTTTTGCTTAAATCAGCCAGTATGTCAGCAAGGGCGTTTTTTTGGTCAGCTGTTAATTTAAAAGGCAACTCTTTTACTTGTTTATTTAAAATTTTAGTAGGAATAGCTACTTTTTGACTAGTTTTGCTTTGGTAATCAAGTTTTGCTAATTGATATTTACATTGTAGGTAAAACAGCTCTTGAAATTTTAAACGGGCTACAGCCTGGTCTAATTTATCATTGTCAGTAGGGAAGTGTATTTCTTGTAAGGCTGTAAATAACCAGGGATATTTTTCTTTATTTAAAATATCAACGGGCAGAGGATCATCGATTGAACTACTAATTTTTAAAGCCCTGTCGATTAAAAAACGAATTTGTTTTTGGCTAATTTTTCCACTTAAGTGATACAAGGGTACTAAGCGGGCAGTGTGAATAGTATGTTCTTTAAGTTTTTCATAAGTTGGACTTAGGCTTGTCCAGGTTTTTTTATTTAAAGTAAAATTACCACTTAAAAATATTTCGTCACCAACTTTTAATATTTGGCTTATAAATTTTTGATTAAACCAAAGAGCCTGAGCTGTGCCTGTCTCATCGCTAATTTTAGCTTCAGTAATTAATATCTTTTTTCGCCAAGAGCGGTAGCTATTTATTTTTTCTATTTTTACTTTAAGGGTAGTTGTTTCGTTTTCATTGAGCTCGGCAATTGTCTTAATTTGGCTTAAGTCTTGATAGCGCCAAGGAAAAAACCACAAGAGATCATCAATGTTTTCGATCCCTAGCTTTTTAAAATCATTACTAAGTTTAGAGCCAATAGAGTGTAATTGACTGACGGCTAATTTCTGATTGTCGATTATTTTTTCCATTGTTATTTAATAAGCTGAAAACTAAGTTTCCAGCTTATACTAAAATTTTATATTTTAGGAGTTTGTTTAGAATTTAATTAAACGAGCAATACCTTCACTAGTGGGCATGTGTTCCTTGGAAAGGTCTTCTGGTATATATTGCAATAGAGCGCGTCTAACAATAACCGGATTTTCATCTTCAAGTGGTACAACAATTAAACGGCTGAAAAAATTTTTAGGTTGTAGGTAAAGATTTTTGATATGAGGGGGATAATAAACAATGTAAAAATTACTTAAGTTGCTATATTCTATTAATTTATTATTTAATAATACACCATCTTCGGTAATAGCAATTTCAAATTGTAGAGCTTCGCGACGTTCTAGGTTTAAATAAATAATTATAATCAGCACTAAAACAATAGCAAAAGTAATATTGCGATCAAACCAAGCAAAAATTAATAGGCCAGCTAATATAATAATAAATAAAATATACCAGAGGCGATTACGTTGGTATTTGACGAATTCTGGGAACTGCCAAGCAGCAAAGACTTCCCCAAAATCAGCTTCTTCGGTATTATTAAGCTCAAGATTATTATCAAGCATATCGTCATTTATTTCCTCTTCTAGGATATTTTTTTCTTTTTCTTTTTGGGCCATAAATTTAAAATTACATATATATTATAGCATATTTGCCCCAAAATAAAAAAGCCACAACTAGAGGCTTATTTATTGGTGTCTCCAGCGGGGAGACAACTAGCTAATTAGATATTCGGTTAAAACAAATATAATATAAAAGGCGAATAATAGCCAAGCTTCTTTTTTGCTTAAAACTTTACCAGAGCGCATAAAAGCAAAAAGTACTAAGGAGGCAATAAACATAAAAATAGCCGTACTATAAACTATGCGTGGTGAAAAATCAAACGGTTTAATAAGCGCTATAACGCCAACTAAAATAGTAGCATCAGAGATGACAGTTCCTAAAATATCACCTAAAGCTAAGTCGGCTTGTTTTTTTTGGGCAGCCCTTATAGAGAATAGTAATTCCGGCAGAGTAGTGCCCAATCCTACTATTAACATAGCTATTAAAATTGGATTTAAATTTATATTTTGGGCAAAAGCTACGCCATATTTAATAGTTAGATTTGATCCAAGTAAAAGTATAATAACGCTCAAAATTAAAAATAATAAACTTTTGTAGTGGCTTATTTTTTCTTTGTCTTTTTCAAGTGGTTGTTTATTATTTTTTTTGAATATTAAATAATAAAAAAACAAGCCGGTCATAATTAAGACCAGGCCTTCAGTTCTAGAATAATAGCCATCTAAACCAAATATAATAGGGATAGCTAGTATTAAGGAATAAAATTTATTATCTTTTAAAAATTTGCTATTAATTTTAATATTGTTTTTGCTAGACAATATTACCAGAGCAAAAACTAAAGTTAGATCAGCAACATTAGAACCAAAGAGTGTGCCGAGACCAAAAGCGGGAATGCCTTGTAAAGCAGAAGTTATAGCTATAAAGCCCTCAGGCATGATAGAGATAATAGCAACGATGATAAAGCCAATAGTGTATTTAGGGATTTTTAATTTTTGGGCTAATTGGTAGGCGTACTTTACGGCAAAATCGGCACTTTTGATAACTATAAATAGAGAAACAATTAGCAAAATTAAATTGAGCATTTGTGTTTTTATTTATGGCGGAGAGTGAGGGATTCGAACCCCCGATCCACTTTCATGGATAACAGTTTTCAAGACTGCCGCATTCGACCGCTCTGCCAACTCTCCTGGTGATCCCGGCAGGAGTCGAACCTGCAACCTTTTGGACCGCAACCAAATGCTCTATCCATTAAGCTACGGGATCATAAATTGTAATGGCGGTGTATTCTGGTTAAGTCCCAAAATACCAAGCAATTATAAGGGGTTTTGAGTATTTTGTCCAGTCCTAATTTGAGGTACTTGGGTCGGGTTACGGATAGTCAAAATGCGACAGTATAGAGAGATTATTTGAATAGTTAGTTTCACGATATACGAAATTACGCCAAGTATATCTTAAAAGAGGGGGGGTGGTATCTGATAAAAGAGAATTATTAGGGAATTTGAGATCAAAGTTAGTTTATAAAGATAAACAATTAAGTATAATTATATAGCTTCTTAAAATAGTCTATAGCTATAAATTTGACATATTTAAATCATTTTGGTATAAATACCAGTTATTGTTGTTTAAGTTATATTTTGACAAAGCCAAATTTTGTGTGTAAAGTTGTGATAGTAGGTGTTTATTCTTAGCAATTTATTAGCAAAATAGTTAAAAATTATGAAAAAGCAAGCAATAGTTATAAATTTAATAATAGTAGTCCTGGTAATATTAGGGGGTCTAGTATATTGGAGTTTAAACAAAAATCATACATTCTATGGCAATGAAAATATAAATGGGGACGAGAATGTGAACATTGACAATATAAATGACAATCAACAAAATGTTTTGATTAATAAAGTACATAACTTATTTACTGATAGTGCAAAAAAATATGAACAAAATTACACTATAGATAAGATAAATATTACTATAGATAATAATAATTTTGTTACTGGCACTGTTAATTGGGAAGGAAAAGAAATTCAAAGTTTATGGTTTGCTACAAAAGTAGATAATGATTGGATAATCCCGATTTTAAGTACCTATAATTATACTGGCACATGCCAAGAGTTTGCAAAATATAATTTCCCTATGGACATGATCCCAGATTGTTGGGATACGGATAAAAATGTATTGGTTGATGCAATTAATCCTGACCAATTTTATAATGGATTAACAAAAAAAGATAAAGAAGAAATTGAAATCGCCTGGAGAAAATATATAGATAATGAATACTTTGATGAGTTAGAATTGTATGTTAGGTTTAATAAGAATAATAATAAATATGTAAGTGGCACGATGTTAATTGGAGGTAGTGAAAATCATAGTGCGGCATATTTTTTAGCTGTTAAAGATCATAATAAATGGATTGTAGTTTACAATGGACAGGAAGATCCTAAATGTGAAGTTGTAGATATTTATAATTTCCCATTAGATATTGTTTCTATGTGTTGGGATAAAAATAATAATAGGATTACAAGATAATTTTTATACAATTAATTAAAAAGGCTGTATGAAATTATTATTGTACAGTCTTTTTATAATTAGAGATTAGTATCTTAAAGATAAGGTTATAGTCTCTGACTATAAAAGTCAGAATTCACGTTCATTTACAACTCAACAACAAACCGAGGAGGAGACAATGAAGAATCTCACAGTTACTCTCATAATCCTGATCATTTTGATCAGTGGAAACGCACTAGGTCAAGGATACAAGCCTAGTAATCATCTAATAGTTGATAAGGCGTGGCAACATATCGGTGAATATGGTAACTCATGTAAAATTTTCGTCCAAAATGTTTTGGGCGAGCTTGATTATACATTGGGTAGTGGTTACAGGGATTGTTATCTGGCAATTGGCTATGAAGTTTCGGAGGATGAGGCAATGGAGGGAGATATAATCCAAATATCTTGTATAGAAAACCCAAACTATGATAGTGGGGGTGTTCATACCGCCATCGTATTAGATAATTTGGGGAATGGTCATTTTAATTCAATCGATTCTAATTGGTGTACTCCACCGTGCTATATGGTGGCACTACATTCTGATTGGGTTCCTTCAGATTGGGCTGGTGATCAAAACTCTGGTGGTTATACATTTGCGGCTCACTATTATCGTGTAGGCACCATAGCGGGCTACTTTGCAAATGGTTGGCATACTGATGGTATCTCGCAGATATTCTATAATAAATACCATGAGAATGATGTAGCTGGACATCTTTTGGGCGATGGTTGGAAAAACACAGAATATGGCTCTATATACGTACACGAAGTCAACGGTATGCTTATCCAGGATTTTCAAGATTTTCGTGATGAAGGTGGCCAAAGCAATGGTTATTACAACCCTTACACGGCCATCATCTATTACAATGATCCCTGGATGAGCAGAGAACCTCATCTGTTGAAAGAGGGGTTTTGGGATACTTGGATGAATCATCGTGGTTGGATCACTTTTGGTTATCCTATAACAGATGAGGAAATTGACAGTGGAAGAGTTTGGCAGACATTCCGTCGGCCTGGCTTCAATTATCAGAATAATCCTAATGACTACAGAGAGTTCTACTTCCGTTGGGATTCTAATACTCAGACCCTTGATATTCTTGACCAATACTACAACCCCGTAATGTTTTCGGAGTTGGTAGTCGAACCTGGAAGTCCTTCTAAGATTATTTTGGAAACAAGTGGAGATAATTATTCTACTTCCGATATAACAGAGATGAAAAAGGCAGTAGGGGACAAAGAGTCTACTGGTGGCGGTTCTCTGTCTAAAAACAATCCCTTTAAAGATATGGGACTTTTGGATAGTAACACGAAATCTTTGACTAATGGTGTTTATCATTCTGGTATTAAGGTAGCTGCCTTCGGAGAGGCTTTCGAGCTTGTAGAAGGAAACAGCTACGGTAATTTCTATGCTGTAGTTAATGGATCAACTGTTCTTATGGACTTTTTTACCATGAACGGTAATATGGTGATTTATATTGATGATTCACCGCCAGTAGGAGAACTCCAGTTCGGCTATTGGACCATTTCACCTAATCCTGGTAACATCGGACAATCACTCCATCTTGAAGGGGAGGTTTACAACGTTGGAGGATCACCAGTCACTGTCTCGGAAGTAAAGATAGAGCTTATTGATCCTAGTGGTAATGAAGTATATCATTACTCCGAGTACAACGTTCTTCTCCAACCAGGAAGTGGTTGGTATCAGTGGATGGAATGTTATCCGTATATGCCTGGCAATCACACAGTCCGTTTTCGCGGGCTGATTAATGGACAATGGACGACATTCTCTACTCGTACTGTATATGTTGAAGGTCATCAGATGGTCTCTCAGTTTACAGCTGACGTTAGGCTAGGCGATGCACCTTTGACAGTGCAGTTTACTAATCTGTCATCTGGAAATCCTACCTCTTGGTCGTGGGATTTTGGTGACGGCAACTTGTCGACTGTACAAAATCCTAGCCACACCTACAACACAGCGGGAGTCTACGCTGTCCGACTGGACATACATGACTCCTATAGCTCAGACTTCGAAGTGAAATACAACTATATCACGGTAAATGATGCGCTCAATGCAGATTTTACCAGTACTGTAACTTCAGGACTTGCACCTCTACAAGTGCAATTCACCGATCAGTCGTCAGGCAGTCCTACTTCCTGGCTCTGGAACTTTGGTGACGGTACAACCTCGAACACCCAGAATCCCAATCACCTATATTCGGCAGCGGGCATTTATAATGTCTCGCTGACTGTTAGTGATCAGAGTGGGTCAGACACCATGACCAAATCTGGTTATGTGGTTGTTGGGGGTCTGCATGCCGATTTTTCAGCCAACGACACCTCAATTGGAGCTGGAGAGCTAGTCAGGTTTACTGACCTGTCAACTGGCGATCCAACCTCTTGGACGTGGAATTTTGGTGATGGTTCGGTCTTCAATCATGTTGGAGCGATGAACCACACCTACATGAACCCTGGTGTTTATACCGTCACATTGACGGTGGCAAACAACATGGGATCAGACGTGGAAACTAAAACTAACTACATTACTGTTGGAGAGTCAGTTCTCTCTTTTACGGCTGATGTAGTTAGCGGTCGTGTTCCTTTGACGGTTAATTTTACTGGTTCTGCTCCTGGAAATCCCACACAGTGGTGTTGGGATTTTGGTGATGGTACTATCACTGGACTTGGCGATCTGCCATGCACTCAGTATATCACCCATGTCTATGAAGAAGCGGGTACCTACGATGTCGGTTTGGCCGTCGTCGACGGTAACGGTATGTCAGTCTACGTCATTTACGAAGACTTCATCACCGTAGATGCTTCTTTTACTGCAAATGTAAGAGAAGGAGTTAAGCCATTAACTGTTAACTTCACTGATCAATCAGGATTTAGTGCTAGCACTTGGTCCTGGAACTTCGGTGATGGGGGAACTTCGACAGCCCATAACCCTACACATGTTTATAATACGGCCGGCTTCTACACAGTGACTTTTGTTGCTGGTAGTGGCCCTAGTGCATTGACTGTAATTCGAGAAAACTACATTCATGTAGCAAACTCGAACATGGGCTTTGAAGCTGATGTGACTTACGGGGCACCTCCGCTCACTGTCCATTTCACCAACCTGTCCTTGGGTAATCCAATTTTCTGGGGCTGGGATTTCGGTGATGGTGGAATATCCATGGATAGGAATCCGGTCCACACATACAACACGGTTGGCACTTACCCGGTCATGCTCCTAGCTTTTTATGGGACACGCACTGACACTTTGATCTACGATGATTACATCAACGTAGTTAATCAAGTGTTGGATGCTAGATTCACCAGTAATGTGACTTCGGGAACAGTCCCTCTGCAAGTGCAGTTTACTGACCAGTCGCTAGGTAGTCCTACTTCCTGGCTCTGGAACTTCGGTGACGGCACAACCTCAACTGTTCAGAGTCCTGGTCATACTTACGAGTCTGGCGGTACCTACACGGTATCACTTGCCGTAAGTAAAGGTGCTGTTGTTGATTCTTTGAGTCGACAAGACTTCATAACGGTGAATTCGGCTATTGACGCTAGATTCACCAGTAATGTGACTTCGGGAACAGTCCCTCTGCAAGTACAGTTTACCGACCAGTCGCTAGGTAGTCCTACTTCCTGGCTCTGGAACTTCGGTGATGGAGGGACCTCGACTCAGCAGAATCCGACTCACACTTACAACACGGTCGGCATCTACGATGTGTCGTTGACAGCTGGTAACGGAACGGATTCCGATGTTGTAAACAAGAGCGAGTACATCCGCGTCAAATCTCTTGATGCTGATTACAGCTCTAACGTAACTTCGGGAGAAATTCCGCTGTCCGTTCACTTCTATGACCAGTCGCTAGGCAGTCCTACTTCCTGGCTCTGGAACTTTGGTGACGGCACGATTTCAACCGAGCAGAATCCGATTCACACTTACACAACGGTTGGCACCTATAATGTGTCGCTGACGATTAGTGACGAAGTGGGGTCTAGCTATGTTAATAACCAAAACTACATATTTGTAGGGAATGGGCTCCATGCCTAATTCACTACGAATATTGTTTATGGGGTAACACCTTTGGTTATACACTTCACCGATCGTTCGCTGGGTAGTCCTACTTCCTGGCTCTGGAACTTCGGTGACGGTACTACCTCTAATATTCAGAGTCCGACTCACACCTACAACGCGGTCGGCACTTACGATGTGTCGTTGATGGTAGTTGCTGGGAACGATTCCAGTACTACTGTAGTTGAAGGATGTG
This sequence comes from uncultured Gammaproteobacteria bacterium, assembly GCA_964533435.1. GTDB lineage: Bacteria > Patescibacteriota > Patescibacteriia > UBA1558 > GWA2-36-10 > CAZWIT01. Next base: position 16,458 of record CAZHLU010000012.1, read on the forward strand.
TTGTTGCTCTTGGAGAGCTCAGTACATACTTTGCAGCCGACGATACGCTGGGAGCAGTACCATTTACTGTGCAGTTTACCGATCAGTCGTCAGGCAGTCCTACTTCCTGGCTCTGGAACTTCGGTGACGGCACAACCTCCGCCGAGCAGAACCCGGCTCACACCTACAACACGGTCGGCACTTACGATGTGTCGTTACTCATTGTAGGCACGTCGGGAGCAAATGCTCTAGTGGTTACGGAGATGATTCGGACAGTGGAACCGGTGGTTGCCAACTTTGTTGGTAACCCTACCAGTGTCTACACCAATAACCCGGTGCAGTTCACTGACCAGTCAACTGGTGAACCCACTTCCTGGGCGTGGAATTTCGGTGATGGAGGTACGTCAACCGAGCAGAATCCGACTCACACCTATACTGTGCACGGTACCTACACGGTGTCGTTGACGGTAAGTGATGGAGTGAGTGGTGATACTTTGGTTAAGACGGGTTACATCCACTCGTCCAAACCCACGCCTCCCGAAGATCCTCGCTACCCCTACTGTGAGCCCAACCCCTCCAACCCCGTTTCTGTCATCAAATTCAAGATGAATAGAAGCGGGCACGTCAATCTGAACATCTACGACATCAAGGGTCGACGTGTCATGACTCTGATGGACCAAGTTCTGGACGTCGGAGTCCACGAAGTCACCTTTGATGGTAGTAACTTGGCTTCCGGAACCTACTTCTACATGATCAGCAGTGCTGAAGGCAACGCCCTTGGCAAGGTCATGGTTGTGAAGTAGAAGTTTGTTGTTTTGAAGCTCTAACCGAGCCTTACTTTCTGCACCATGTGTGGAGAGTAGGGCTCTTTTTAATTGTTAAAATATTTTTTTAATTTATATTAGGTGATTACTTAGTTATTGGGGAGTAATATTGTTTTATTTTTGGGAAAAACAAAAAACCTAGTATTTACTAGGTACTTGGGTCATCCGATACTAAATTGTAATGGCGGAGAGGGCGAGATTCGAACTCGCGAACCGGTTTAACCCAGTTAACATCTTAGCAGGATGCCCCTTTCAACCACTCAGGCACCTCTCCATGCAAAAATAAGTAGCTATAGCATAATATATTTTTTGTTTTTTGGCAAGGTTAATTTTTAGCTAAAACTAGGCAAATTATATTAGAAAAGCCAGCTTTATTTAGGGTTTTTGCAGCTTCATCTAAAGTGGAGCCAGTTGTAGCTACATCATCGATAATTATAATAGTCCTTTTTTTGCTAAGATTAGCTAAATTAATCTTATTATTTATTTTAAAAGCGCCAATAATATTATGAAT
>CAZHLU010000013.1:0-17077 GCA_964533435.1 uncultured Gammaproteobacteria bacterium
GTTCCGGAAATCAAAACTGGAAATGAAATCTGATCTTCTGTTGATACTTTAGTATGATCAATAGTAATAGCTCGTCGGTAAGAATAAGTCGCCCCATCAGCCCTAGTTTCTGTCTTGGGCACAAAATACATATTATAGGAAGAAGGCGTAGCACCCTGATACTCCAATAATATTAAGCCCCCTAAAACACTACTATAAATCATATTTTTTGCCCAAAAATCACTATTAGCAGTAGCATTCTGATAATAATTAGCGTATTTACAAGCCCGACCATTGCAATCAGTAACACCAATACTCGGCTCACCGATGCTATTAATATATACTTCTTGTAAATCACCCGTATAGCTATACAACCAATAAGTACGAGCATCAATTCCACCATCAGCAATATCAAAATACAAACTATTGGGCAAACCAGTAAAACCAATGGTTGAAGGCGTGCCATCATTTTCTTCTATTATTTCTACTTCATATAAACCAGAATAATTTGTCACCAAAAAACGAAGTTTACCAGCCACAGTTTCTATATACTCCAAATCATATCTAGGCCTGGCGCCATTCGGATTAGCAAATACATAACCATTAGTTGTTGTTGATAAGCTAGCCGGATTAGAAATATTTATTTTTTGAAATGATTTAGGACCATCGGATGTAACTATGTATAAAGAACCATTTACTATCTCACCAGAATTTAGACTACTAGCAGCCATTAGTTGACCAGCACTACTACCAACCAAAGTCAAGGTAGCACCATTATTGGTCATCTGAAAAGGAAATATTCTGCCATTACGACCAAGACCATACACATAACCATTGGTATTATCCACAACAATATCATTGATATACATACTAGTGCCACCAGAGGTGCCACCAGTAGAAAATGAAACTTCACGAGTTTGAGTATCAATGATCAAAATTAATCTACCAACAACACCGGTAGTAGCATAGCAACCGACATAAACATAGCGGCCACTAGGATGTACCGCAATGCCAGCTGCTTGGCTTACCATAACATCAGAATAATAATTTATTTTCCATAATTCTTTTATAATTCCTGATTTAGCCTTAGACACATCATAAACCCTAAACATCTGCGGACTATCACCACCGACTGTATATAAAGTTTTTTGATCTGGCGATAAGGCCATAGAAATAATACGACCACTAAAATAAGTAGAAGTGGCTAGTGGATAAATATTTCCCCAATCACCATAACTACCAGGCGTACCGGCCGCTGATAAAGCCAAAGTTAAGGCACCTGGTGTAGCAGTACTAATATTAGAATAGGACGAAGAAGCTTTAATAGCACTATTCCAAAATTCACTAGTACCAACTCCTGACCAGTCTGTCTGCTCCCAATAACGATGAGACCAATTGGTAATAAAGCTAACTAAAACATAATTAGAAATACCAGAGCCAGAAACTGTAACTATTACCTTTTTAGTATTAGGATCATAATTAGTACCCGCATCAATATTGCCACTAGTATCACGGCTCACATTACTAATTACAATGGTCCTGGTTAAAGCTCCCAAAGTATTATTTGTACCACTAAATTGCCATAAACCATTAGTTTTTACTACACCATGATCATTGTCATCAGCTACTGCCACCACTCCCTGCCAACTATTATCCCTGATACTCTTCACAGCCTCTAAGCCTTCTTGAGCAAATTGAACAACTACCTGTTTATCACCTGCCCCATAATAAGTACGGTAAGAATTAATCACTACAAAAATCACACCACTAGACACAATAGCAAAAATCCCAAGAGCCACTACTAATTCTACCAGAGAAAAACCTTTGCTATTTTTTTTAATTTTATAATGTGATATTTTATTAAACATAAATACTAAAAATAAAATTAATCATTCTTTAAACACCTTACTGAAAAACCCCAATCCTTATCATTAGTAGCCTTAGTCATAAAAGCGCTAGGAGTGTCAACATATTGGATATGGGCTTCACTAGTAAATCCGGCATTTTCCGTAGAAGTCCATAAAACACTTAAATCTGCATCATCATAAGTATTGGTATCAGTATTCATTTCATTAGATGGCAACAAATCAAAACCAGACACACCACCAACTTTTAAGGCTGTGCCATTAGAAGCCGGTGGATAAGATGAAGTTAAAATATCAAGCTCAGCTTGCGTTGGCACGTGCCAACCATAAGGACAAATCCCTCTATTTTGCCAAGATGAACCCAACATAGTATAACCCATTAATTCATCCCAACTATAAAGTCCCCCTGTACTAGCACAATTTGCCTCTGAATTAGCATTACACCATTTTTCAACTATGCCATTATTAGTTGGATTAGTAGCAGCCGATGCCAACATTGTTCCTGTATTTAAATTTTCGGCCATCCAACATTGATCGCCAAGTTGTATAGTTGTATAAGCTTTACCATCTGTATCAAAAACTTCATCAATGCCACAATAAAAATAATATGATATACCACTAGCCGCAATAGCAATAGTCTCGCTATTACCATCATTACTTTTTAAGATAAGTTGTTGCTCAGCTAGGGCGCCAGTTGTGGTGCTTAACCAACCGGCCACTGGTTTAAAATAAAATTCGTTAGTTTCACTAGCATCAATATAAACCCCCCTATCAAGTTGAACACTACGATCATAAGCAATGTCGCGACTAACAAAAGATTCGCCCTTAAACATGATTACACAATCGCCGCTGTCAACACAGGCACTACTATTATCCAAAATCCTAATACCCCAAGCATCACCAAAATAGCCAGTAACAGCATAGTTACGTGCTTGGGAAATTATTTCTATTACTTCTTTAGAGCTAGCATCAAGACTAACTTGAGTAGTACGACTACTAAAAATAGCCACACCAGAAGCAGAAATAATAATCAGTACTGAAACCACTATTAAAATTTCTACTAAAGTAAAACCCTTTAGATAAAAATCTAAATTATTATTTTTTAAATTTTTTATTGTTTTTAAAATACTACTCACTGGAAATTTTACTTTAAAAATTAACTTATATTTTTAAGCTCCTGTCACACTGATTAATTTAAAGATTGGTTGGATAATAGAAATAGCCGCAAAACCAACCGTTAAACCAATAGCTACCAATAAGGCTGGCTCTAAAACATTAGAAAAGTTCTTAGTAGCATTGTCTACGTCTTCCTCATAAAATTCTGCTAAATAATTTAAAACTTCACTTAAGTTTCCAGAATTTTCTCCTACTTTAGTCATACGGTGCAACATAGTTGGAAAATATTTTTTATTAGCCATAGCATCAGCTAAAGAATTACCCTTTAAAACACTGTGATACACAATAACTACCTGCTCCCGATAAACAGTGTTGGTTAAAGTATTACTAACAATGTTCAGAGCCTGATCAATTGGTATACCACTAGTCAAAAGCGAAGCGGTAGTACGACAAAATAAAGCTAAGTTAACATGACTATTAATCTTACCGACCAATGGTATTTTAAGTAGTGTATAATGCAACCAAAGACGTGTTACATAATAACGGGACATGATAATAATACCTACAAAAATAAGAGCGATTGCGCCCACTACTATTCCCCAACTGTTTACAAAAAATCCAGCCACAGCCATCATTATCTTAGTGGATAATGGCAAATCAGTACCAAGGGCCGAAAAGAATCCTGTTAATCTTGGCAACACGAATTTAGAAACAATGGCTATCAAGATAACAACACCGACTATAATTACACTTGGGTAAATAGAGGCTGCTTTAATTTTATTACGCAAATCATAAGTCTTATGTTGTTGCATAGCCAGCAACTCTAAATTTTTTGACAAAGTTCCACTAGATTCACCCACTGCCACCATATTGATAAATAAATTATCAAAATCTTTAGGATATTTTTTTAAAGCATCAGCTAAAGAATGTCCGCGTCTTATTTCTTCTAAAATACCTTTCATCCTGCTCGCAACCAAGGCGGAAGGATTATCAGCCAAAACTTCAAAAGCAGCATCAATAGACATGCCTGAACGAATCATAACTGCCAAATGCTTGGCAAACATAATCCGATCCAACAAGCGCATGTTGCCAATGGCCATTTGTTTAGATAAGGTTAGCGAACCCTTTTTGGCTACAAATTGTTCCAAAGATACAATCGTTCCATCTTGCAAAGCCAAACGATTACGCGCCTCTGCAATATTAGCCGCTTCTAGGCGCCCTTTGGTAATTTTACCCTTATTATCAGTTAGCTGATAAACAAAAATCATATTATTGTTTAGTTACTCTAAATACTTCTTCAATAGTAGTTTTACCTGCTACTGACTTAATAAAACCATCTTCAAGCATAGTAATCATGCCATTGGCTCGTGCTTGTTTAGCGATTTGATCAGAATCAGCTCTACTCACAATGAGTTCTTTAATATCCTCTTGCATCTCTAAAACTTCAAAAATACCAATACGACCAGAATAACCAGTATGATTACAATGTTCACAACCCTTACCTTTGTATAATCTAACTTCTGGTATGGCTTGTGTATTTAAATATTTATCAATATTAATTTCTTTTTTCAAATCTTCTAGTTCCTTGGGCGTTAAGGTATAACTAAAAATACATTTCATACAAATCTTACGCACCAAACGTTGACCAATAATAATATTTACAGTTGAAGCTACCAAAAAAGGTTCAATATGCATATCAATCAAACGTGGTAAAGAAGTAGCTGCATCATTGGTATGCAAAGTAGATAACACCAAATGCCCAGTCATGGCGGCATTGATAGCAATACCAGCTGTTTCGTTATCACGAATTTCTCCAACCATTATAATATCAGGATCTTGACGCAATAGAGAACGCAAGCCAGCTGCAAAAGTCAGATTAGTTTGTGGATTAACTTGAATCTGGTTAACACCGTCTAAACTATATTCCACCGGATCTTCAATCGTACAAATATTTACATCCCTGTGATTTAAAATTTTAATCAATGCATATAAAGATGTAGTTTTACCAGAACCAGTAGGACCAGTAGACAAGATCATGCCGTAAGGCCTACTAGCAGCTTCATTAACAATTGTTAAATCATGTTCGCTCATACCTAAATCTTCTAGGCCAAATTGCTTACCCTGCGAAGATAAAAGACGCATAACTATTTTTTCGCCATTAACAATAGGAACAATCGAGACCCTAATATCTACACGAGCACCTTCAACTTCTGTCATGATTTTACCATCTTGAGCTGAACGACTTTCGTCAGTTCTAAGTTTTGCCAAAATTTTAATCCTAGTTACAATCATTTCCAAAATACTCTTGGGAAAATTCAAGACATCATACAAAATACCGTCAATTCTAAAACGCACTATTACTTCTTTTTCAGTTGGCTCAATGTGAACGTCAGAAGCATGATTAATAAAACCATAACTTAATAAATCATCAACTAAACGAATAATGGAAACATCCTCTTTGGTAGCACCTTGGGCCTTGATAGCGTTTTTCTGAATATTACTAACGTATTCTTTTTGAATAGTTTGGCGGTAAAGACGAAAAGCATTGGTAATCTCATAATCCGTAGAATAATAAGGTATCACTTTATCACCTAATTTTTTTTCCAAAGCCTTGATCATCGGATAATCAAAAGGATCACTCATGGCTACTTTTGTACCCTCGGCATCACGAGAAAAAATAACTACCTTTTGTTTACGTGCCACAATCTCTGGTAATAAAGTCAAAACTTCTGGTTTGATATTTTCCTTAGCTAAATTTGCATATTTAATATGCAAATTATTGGCAACTAGCTGTCCGATCTCTTGTGGCTTAAGTAAATCTTGCTCAATCAAAAAAGTTGCTAAATCAATTTTTTTCTCTTGAGCAGTCTTTACGGACATATCCAAAACATCCTGCTTTACTAAACCGATTTTGCTAATAATTTGATAAATTTTTTCTTCTGATAAAGCCGCCATCTTATTTATGATTAAACTGTCTGATTATTTTTAGCTTGTTTACTATGAGTTTTGGAATTTAAATATTGGCTAATTTTTTCTACCAATAAATCTAAAGTCATATTATCTTTTTTTAAATAATCTACCGCTCCCAAATCAATCCCCTTTTTCTTATCATCTTCTTGACCTAGATTAGACAAAATAATTACTGGTATACTACGAGTCTTGGGATTACGCTGTAATTCAGTTAACACTTCAAAACCATTTTTCTTAGGCATAATCATATCCAAAATAATTAAATCTGGATCTTCTAGTTGCGCCTTCTCTAAACCTTCTAAACCATCGGAGGCTAACACTACTTCATAATTACGCTCACTTAGTTCTGACTGATAAACTTTACGTAAAAAATTATCATCATCAACAAACAAAATTTTTCCTAACTTATTTTCCATATTAGTTCAATTTATTAACATCTATTATTAATACTGGCCTGCCAGCTGAAGAAACCGCCACACCCCGTAAATATGACAAATGATTTAAAATAGCTGGACTAGGTTTCATCACTAACTCACTTTCTTTTAAATTACCAAAAATTGGTAAAGCTTTTAAACCATCCTCTGTTTTTAAATATAAAATATATTTTGCTAAACTAGAAAATTTTTCTAAAGGTAAAATCTTTAAAATTGATACCAATTTTAATCTTTGTTTATGATGAGTAAAAAACTTATCTTTAGAAACATCTTTTAATTCTGGCAAACGTACAACTTTATCAACTTGTGATAAAGGAATAGCTAAAACCCAATCGCCAATTTGAAAAGATAAGCTCTTAAAAATTGATAAAGGCAAAGGAAATTTCATTGTAAAAGTCGTACCCTTATGTACCACGCTCTGCACTTGAATTGTGCCATTTAAATCAAAAACTTTACTTTTTACTAAGCTCAAGCCAACTCCACGGCCAGCATTAATATCTAGATGCTTCTGGCTAGACATATTTACATGAAATAATAAATTCAAAATTTGAGCGGCGGAAAGTTTTGCAGCTTGACTACTGCTAACTATTTTTTTCTTGATAGCTAAAATTTTTACTTTATGCCAATCAATACCTTGACCATTATCACTAACTTTGACCACTACGTGATCCGACATTAAATTAACCGCGACATTAATTTGACCATTAGATTGTTTTGTTTTAATGCCGTGAACAACTGAATTTTTAACTAGCTGAATTATAATTTCCAGCAAATCATCTACCATTGATTTATCCAAGGACAAATTATTATCCTCAATAACTAACTTTACTTTCTTATTTTCGTCTTTAGCGACTGATCGCACTAAATAAGGCAAGGTAGATAAAGCTGTCGATAAAGAAATAACTCGTAAACGTTCTAGCTGCCTTCTTAAATTATTAGCTAAAGTATCAGCTGACAACACGCTGGCTAAAAGATCAACTTGGCCATTTTTTAAAGCTCGCGCTTTAATAGACATAATACTAACCAATAAATCATCCATGGTGTCTTGAACCTGGTCCAAACTGCTTACTGCTAAACTTAAATCACTAATCTGTCGAGATGACACTAGATCTGAACTTTCTTCTTTTTTAGAAGATAAATTATTTAATTTAATAATCTTATTGCTTGGTTGTTTTAGAATTTTTTGTAAATCACCATTGTCTTGTCTAAAATCTCTCTCTTTATCCTGGCTACTAATGCTATGTAAATTATCTTGCAAATGATCAACTAGAGTAATAAATAAATCCAATAAATCTTTATTTAAATTTAATTTACCAGCTATAGCTGCTTGAATAATACTTTCAAAATTATGTATAAAATCAACTGTTTTATTATAAGCCATGGTAGCAGCTGCGCCCTTCATAGAATGCAATGATCTAAAAATATCCATCAAAATATTTTTATTCTGCATATTCTTGTCTAAAGACAAAAACAAATCGGCCAACTCTTTTAGCTGTTCTTGAGTACTAGTAATATATAATTCTCGATATTTATTACTAATCATAAATCTTTAATACTGACATAATCAATTCTGGCTCTAAGCAATATATTTTATTAGCCTGATGTTTAAAATATTTTTTGAAAATTTTCTTTTGTGGGTCATTAGAAAAATTTTTAACTGTTACTATTTCACCACCGCCGTCAAGCAATATTGCATAAGCATCTTGTCTATAATCAAACCATAAAGCTTGTTTTATATTTAAACTGCTTTTACTATGACCAATCAATTTATCAGCTCTAATCACAGTCAAAATACGACCATGTTGATAAGCAAGGCCAGCTATATATTTTTCTGTCTTAAGTAATGGCAAAACATAATCAATATTAAAAAATTGACTACTAGACTGCAAAGGCCAAGCCCACTGCTCTTCGTTAATCTTTATTAAAATGTATTTTTTACCAATACTTGCCATCTTATTTACTACCTACTAAATTATCTAAAGAATCCGTAACTTCGTTTAAAGACAAAGATGATTTATTTAAAGACCTGGTTACCACTAATTGATTTTGAATTACCTTAGTAATGTCATCTGTTTGCTTGACCAGTAATTGAGATTGTTTAGTCAAATCTTTGATCATAGTATTAATATCACCGGCCTTTTGATAAGTACTCGAACTTTCCTGATTAATTACCTGGATATTGTCAGTAATTTGGGCAACATTTTTGATAATTTTATCAAAAAAATTAAGGGTTTGCACCACAGTATCAATACTTTTATTGGTTTCTTGCCATTCAAAAATAGTTGATTGCTTAGACTGCTCAATATGACGGCGCATTTCTTCGGATAAATTTTGGATACTACTAGCTGCCGTTTCGCTGGCCATATTCAAATCACGTAATTGCGCTACCAAATCAACAAAATCCTCACTTAAAGCCGTTTTATTAGCTTCAATAGACATGTTTAAGCTAAAGAACCTAGCCGTATCTGCTACCACAGCTACCCGCTTGGCTATATCAACAACTTTATTAGTATAAGCCTGCAAAGCCTGACTTAATTTTTGATGTTCAGTTAATAGATTTCTAACTGCTGAAAGACTAGCTATGGCTTTATTTGACTTAGTAGCTCCTTCTTTAGCCAGTTTATCAGTCTTAATAGCATCATTGGTAACTAATTCTGTTTTCTGGCTAATCTTATTTAAAGCTGAAACCATACTAGCCAGAGCCTTACCACCGTTTTTCAAACCTAACTGTTGTTGTTGACTAGTAATAGTTAAAACTTGGGAAATTTGATTATTACTTTGACTGATGGTGGATAAATTTTGAATAGATTTTAAAAGCAAGTCCACTACTTGAGATAGTTCATTAACCGAACGTTGAACCGGTGAAGTGATAATCCTAGACAAATAACGAGTTGCTAGTAATGATAATAATAAAACTAAAGCTAAAGAAGAGAAAATACCAATCCAAATAATAGTCGGTAAATTAGATAAAAATGGACTAACCCCATCTTGTCCAGCTAAATAAAAAGACAACAATAATAGCACCATGGGCAGCAAAGCTACACCAATAAACCAAACAATAAATTTTAAATAAATTTTAGTTTCTACTAACTTCACTTTAATTTTTGTTTTTGCTTTTTATGACCCCTTTACCCTGTTAAATAGTCCCACCTTGGCGTGACTGCCACTGCGTGGCATTTAACAGGGTTTATTATAACATATTTTGCCACCTAAAACAAAGAGCAGTCTTGTGCACAGACTGCCCTAATATAATAATAAAAAATTAAACCTTTATTCCTGCTCAGTTGGCATAAAATTATTCAAAACTTTATATAATTCTGGATCTTTTTTCTGATCAACTCTAGATAAAATATAACGTAATCTCATAACATCCTCTTGAGTCAATGTAATACCATCAATTTGCATATTTAAAACTATAATCTTCTTTAAAGATATATCTAAATCTTCAAGATTTTTTTCTTGAACATAAACATAAACTAAATTCCAATAAACTTCCCTCACGTCTGGCACTAAATCTTTGGCTGCTAAAGCTACTTTTTTTGCTCCTTCCAAATTACCAACTTGTAGATAGGCACCAGTTAAAGACATCTTAATATCTGGTCGATTAGGCGCATAGGCTTCTAAACGCTCCAAAAGAGCAACATTTTTTTGAGCAAAAACCGGCTCTACTTGCATCAAATTAGCATAAAAAGAAGACAAAATCATATTAAACCTGACATCATCTGGATATTTTGCAGCCATATCTTCAAAATTAGAACCCAACAAGGCAAAGAAATTCCTTTTATCTTGATCAGTAGCTTGCTTATTATTTAAAACGCTTTGAAACATTTGTAATAAAACCTCAACTTTTTCCTTGTCACCTAAGCTAGTTAAATTAACTGAATGTTCCCAATTAGCTTGTAATTTATTAAAATCTTCTGGGCTACTTGCTAAATATGAATCCCGTAGAGTATTGACCAAAATTTTATTACTTAATAATGGTTTGTATACCATCTCCTGCAATGACCACAGAAATAGAAATAATAAAATAAAAGGTAAAATCTTATAATTAGTTCTTCTAATTTTTACTTTATTAAACAAGGCGCCTACTCTAGACCAAAAACCACCCGTTTCGTTACCCAAATTTGCTATTAAAAAGGCTAATAATAGATAAAAAACTACACTAACGCTTAAATTATCAAAAATAAATAAATCCTGTAGCAAAAAGCTAAGTAAGAAACCAATCCACAAGAAATTGATTAGCCAATCATGATCCTTTTTATATTGTTTATACAATACAATAATCAAATAAATAAAGATTGCTAAATAAAGAGAAACCGCTACTAAGCCACCGTGGATTAAATGCTGTACCAGTATATTATGTGGTCGATCAAACCAGGTTTCTGAACCAGCGCCATGATAGATCTTGGTTGGGAAATATTTGTTAAAAGCATAAATAAAATTTTCTTCACCCCAACCAAAAATTGGTTTTTCTTTAAAAGCCCTCAAGCTCTCCCCCCAAATTAATAAACGTGATTGAGTACTAGTATCACTCAAAGATATGCTAGATATTTTTTGAAACAAAGGTACTGCTTTAACCCAGGCGCTCTGTTTTTGAATAAATAATAAAGCTACAAAAAATACCATTAAACACAAAAGCCCAGCTACCACATAATAAAAACGAGGGCGTGATTTACGCTGAAACCATAAATAAGCTAAAGCCATGAAAAAAACAAAAAACATTAAAGCCAAAAATGGTCCCCTGGTATTCGTTGCTACCAAAACATAAATAAATAGTATGGCACTAAAAAAATAAACCCAACTGCTGAGTGCCCATAATTTTTTTGATCTAATATTTAAAATAAATAAATAGCTTAAGATTACTAAATGTAAAAATAAATAAGAACCAACATAAGCCGCATTGCCTAAAGTAGCAGCCAGTCTGGCACCACCAGAAGAAGCAATTAGCCATGACCACTCTAATTTTTGCCCTAAGGCGTGTAGTGAGACCAAAATGGCTACAAATACAGATACCCTCATTAAAAATTGCCATGATTCTTTATTTTTACCTAAATAAGCTGCTAAAACAAAGACGTAAGCTAGCAAATGTAACCAATTAACTAAACCATCCATACGCTCATAATTACTCCAAAAACTAAAAACAAAATTCTGAGCTAAAAGACTAGAAATAAATAAAGAGACTACAAATAAAATAAAAAATGTATAAGCTTTATTTAATTGCGGTTTATTTACCTTATGACGTAAAGTTAAAAATAAATAAGCAGTTAAAGCCAATTCTACTAAAAAACGCCAATAAATATTGCGCGGTACAATAAAAGGAAAATAATAATTAAAACTCTCAAGTTGTCGAGAAAAAATCGGAGCAACTAATGGAGTGACAAACACTAAAACCAGAGAAATTTTAATAATCAAATGAAGAAAGTCATCAAAATTTCTTAAACGTAGCCAATTAATTTTCATAAATATTTATTTTATTTTTTATAAATAAAAGCTAATCTTAATACATTGAATAAATTATACTTTATTTTGATAAATAAACAAGTCTAAGTTTAAAAAATAAAGCGATTTTTATTGACAAAAATGGCTTATTTATAGTATAATATCAAATATATTTTTAAAATAAGCTCATGAAAAAACTTAGCCTCTGTTTGGGAGACATTGTTATATTATATATTAGTTTAGGCCTAACTCTATTATTGCGCTATGGCTATTGGTCTAATACTATTTGGCAAAAACACTTAATACCTTTTAGTATTATTTTTATTGTCTGGATCTTGGTATTTTTTATTAATGGCCTTTATGACTTTGATAAAGCCCGTAATGATTTTAAATTTTATGGACAGATAGCCAAAAATATAGCTATTAACGCTTTACTGGCCGTTTTATTTTTTTATCTAATCTTTGGACGTTTTAGTGATTTAAAACCACAAACCATATTATTGATATTAATTGCTATTTTTGCAGTTTTATTTTTTTTATGGCGAAAATTTTTTTACCAATTAAATTCCAGCACTACTTTAGGTAATAATCTGGCCTTAATCGGAGTTAGCCCCGAGTCATTATCATTAATTGAAGAAATTATTAATAAACCGCAATTAGGCTACAAAATAAGATTAATAGTAAATCCTGACCATTCCCCTTTGCCAGAAAAATTTCAAATCATACCTAGTATTAAAGATATTACTGAATTAAAAAATCAATTACGTCAACATAAGATAAATACTGTGGTAAATCTTAATAATCCCAATTATAGTCCTGAAATTGCTCGTGCTTTATTTGATAGTTTAGACCTTAAAATCCAATACTACAACCTTACTAATTTTTATGAAAAAATTACTGGGAAAATCCCTTTAGTTGCTTTAGAAAAAATCTGGTTTTTAGAAAATATTACTCAAAAAAATAACCGTACTTTTCCAATAGCCAAAAGATTAATTGATATTATCTTTGCTTTAGTATTTGGCCTATTATCTTTACTGATAATTCCTTTCATAATTATTGCCCTTAAGCTTGAATCATCTGGACCAATTATTTATCAACAAATACGTGTCGGATATTTGGGTAAAAAATTTAAAGTTTATAAATTTCGTTCCATGATAGTTGATGCTGAAAAAAATGGAGCTGTTTGGTCACAGCCAAATGATAATCGTATTACCAGAGTTGGTAAATTTATGCGCCGCTTACGCATTGATGAAATACCGCAATTTCTAAATATTTTAATTGGGCATATGAGTTTTGTGGGACCACGCCCTGAACGTCCAGAATTTGTCGAACAATTAAGTCAGCAAGTACCATTTTATAATGAAAGACATATTGTAAAGCCTGGCCTCACTGGTTGGGCGCAAATCAATTACCCCTACAGCTCTTCGGTAGAAGATGCTAAAGAAAAATTACAATATGATCTTTTCTATATTAAAAATCAATCAATAATCTTAGATATTTCTATTATTTTAAAAACTATCAATGCCGTCTTTAACATGGCTTTAGGACGTTAATGCTTAAAAATAAACTATACAATCTCTTACGCTGGAGTGAAAAATACACCAAAACTGACATGGTGTATTTAGCTCAAGGTGGATTTTGGTTAATTTTTAGCCAAACTGTTGGAGTAATAGTAGCATTCCTTATTACTATTATTTTTGCTAATCTTTTAAGTAAAACAACCTATGGCAGCTATCAATATATTGCTTCTATTATTGCTATTTTAACTATTTTTAATCTACCCGGCTTAAATACTGCCCTAACCCAAGCTATTGCCAAAAATCAAGAAGGTTCTGTATATGATATTATAAAAACTAAAATTAAATGGAGCCTAATAGCAAGTTTAATTTTTATTTTTATTGCTGGCTATTATCAATATAAAGATAATACTGACTTTGCTAAAATATTTTTACTATGCGCTCTCTTTTTCCCAATTCTAGAAAGTTTTGATGTCTATGCATCGATACTAAATGCCAAAAAGCTATTCAAAACATCCAGCATTTATAAAATGATTCGCGTTACCACCTATCTTCTTTTTATTACTTTGATAATAACAAAATTTCATAGCCTAACTAGTATTATCACGGCTCACCTGGCCATTAATACCACGCTATCAATTTTATTTTTTATTTTAGCAGTCAAAAAGTACAAAGCAAACAAAGAAAAAGATCCGGAAACGATAAAATATGGCAAGCACCTAAGTTTTATGGGGATTTTAGGAGCTATCTCTATGAACATAGACAAATTAATTCTTTGGCATTTTTTAGGACCAGTGCAGCTAGCTGTTTATGCCTTATCAATATCACCAATTATTCATATTAAAGGCTACTTACAAAATTTAGGTACCTTAGCTCTACCAAAAATAAGCCAACAAAATCATTTAGAAATACAAAAAAATTTACCTCAAAAAATATCTCGACTATACTTTGTTTTATTTTTTATTATAATAATATATTGGTTAGCTGCACCTACAATTTATAAAATATTTTTCCCTGCTTATTTAGAATCCGTATTTTACTCACAATTGTATTCTTTAATTTTACTTTTTTATCCCCAAAATCTACTATTGCTAGCTATTCAAACTCAATACAAAACAAAATTTTTATATATTATAAATACCATTAGTCCAATCCTGCAGATTGTTCTAATGTTAATTTTAGTTCCCCTTTTCCAAATCAAAGGAGCCATTGGCGCCACTATTCTCCAATTAATACTCAATGGTTTTCTACTAAGATATTATTTTAAAAAAATATAATTCTAAAATTTATTTTTTTATAAGCAACTCATAAACTATATTTCTGACTGGATAGAAATAAGATAGTTTCTTTTCATAAAAATCTTTATGTCTATTAATAAAGTTTTTTAAATAGTTGCGAATTTTACTTTTACTAACACTGGGCCAGCCCAACCAAATATCGACTAGATCCATATCTACATTAGCGTATTTATAACGACTAGCTTTTGTGCCTTTAATAAAATGATCAAAAGATCGGACGGTAAAAAAATGTTTATGAGTCACATCACCAAAAGCGTCGCTATTTCTAAAATATGGCACGTTGATTATCAGTCTTCCATTTGGTTTCAAAATACGATAACACTCGGTAATAGCCTTTACTACATCTGTTAAATGTTCAAAAGCATGGTTGGAAATAACTAAATCAAAATGATTATCTGAAAAAGGCCAAGGATATTGATCTAAATTCCAAATAGTATCTACACCTGGACTCTGAATACTATCTATGCCGGTGGCTCCCTCTACTTTATTTGGGCCACAACCAACATCTAAAATACTTTTAAATTCAGCCAAAGCCTCTTTGGATATTTTTTTATCAAGATTATATATTAAAGGAGAATATTGTTTCATAATTTTTTATAAATTAATTTAAATATTTTTTTAAAGCATTTGTAACATCGTCAAATTTTATATCCATCATACAACGGTAATATTTTTTATTATCTATAAGGTAATAACATTCACCACTCTTATCACCTTTACATGTACAATTTTCTTTATTAAATAAAATACTTGCTAAAGGATTATAATCTGGTAACCAAGTTGGATTTGAAAGATTCCCAATCACCAAGCTTGGCAAATTCAATAAACTAGCAAGATGAGTAATACCAGTATCGACGCCAATATATAACTTGGAATTTTTTAATAAGAATAACAACTCATTAAAACTCAATTGCCCACTAAAGTTTTTTATAAAATCAGCAGTTGGTAAATTATTTATTATTTGATTAATAAAGTTAGCATCTTGTTTAGAGCCAGTCATAATAATACTATGGTCTGGATAATTTTGGTGAAAATAATTAATAAATTTTACCCAATTATCAACTGGCCAAGATCTAGTAATATTTTTACCACAGACATGTAGCACGATATAGGATTTATCTGCATATTGGGTAAATTTACTATCCACTAATTTTTCATCAATTTGAATGTCTAAAAAAGGAGGCTCCTTGCTGTAATTAATTTTTAGAAAATCTAATATTTTTAATAAATTTTCATAATAAGGCTGGTGATAATCAAAAATAATTTCCTTATCATAAAAATATTTATTGATACCACTTTTATCATTAAATCCAATAAATTTACTACCCGGTCTACGCGTTATTAAAAAACCAAATATTTTAAGTTCTATGGGCATGCTACCAAAAGTAGGCACGGTAAATATAAAATTTAATTTATAAAAATTCTTAAAATAAAACAATATCTTTTTTTTAAAATCATCTAAAACTATCAAATCTATATACTCATAATGTTTTATAATCTCCTGTAAAAAATTATTTTGCTTAGGAATAATTATAAATAATCTAGCATCAATATTTTTTTGCAGCAAACTGTCTTGTCTTATATTTTTGGCTAAAACGATATCAATTAAAAAATCACCAATAGAAGCAAAAGATATAAAATAAAAATTCTTTTTCTGCATACTATTTTTTATTGACAGCCACTAAAATCATTATATCTTTAATAGCAACTGACCATAAACGAGTCATTATTTTACTTAATAAATTTATTGGTAATGGTTTGGTCTTTATTTTTTTTGCTCCTTGAGCTGGCAAGGTGTCTTCAGAATCTTTTACCCTACTAAGCCATAAAGGCGTGCTACTGTAAGATTTTAAAAATTTAATTTCAAATTCAAAATCTTTACACAAATAAAACATCGTATATTTAGAAAAGACTCTAAGGTGTGTATAATCGCTATAAAAAAATTGCGGCAACCAAGGCACAAAAAGCCTTACCCAATTTGGCGTTTCTATATATAATTGTCCTTCCGGTTTTAAAACCTTTTTGCAAGCTGCCATCATCTTCATTGGCGTCAGTAAATGTTCTATTACATGAGCCGAAACAATAAAATCAAAAGTGTTTTCTGGGAAGTATTGATCAATATCCTCTACTGAGCATTGGGTAAACTTAACTTGTTCTGGCATATAGCTACTAACATCACTAATATCAACCGCATAAACTTTGATATCAGGACGATAAGCTAAAATAAACTTTAAATATTTACCTGAACCGCAACCAGCATCCAAAACTGTACAATTTTGAGGCAAGGACTTTATTAACTCTATAAATTTTTTGCGGTGAGCAATATTTTTTATATCCTGTACTTTAGCCACCTCTTTATCAACTTGGCCAAAATATTTTTGAGGAAATTCTGAATTATTCATACTATTTATTTTTTAACTTAACAATAAAAGATAAAGCAAAAAGTGAAGGAAAACTTT
>CAZHLU010000014.1:0-16907 GCA_964533435.1 uncultured Gammaproteobacteria bacterium
AATATATACCATATCTTTACTCACCCTGATGTTGAAAAATCTCGAGTTAATAAAGAAGTACTAAAAGCTTTTATTGATAAAGAAAATATTGAGAGTCGCCTGCTTTACAAAAGTTATCCTGACTGGAAAATAGATATAAATAAAGAAAAAGAAAGTTTACTAAAAGCAGATATCATTGTTGTTCAAACTCCTTTTTATTGGTATTCAACACCCGGTCTATTTAAAGAATGGCAAGATAAAGTATTAGAATATGGTTTTGCTTACGGTGAAGGTGGCGATAAGCTCAAAGGCAAAAAATTACAAATTGTTTTATCAACCTTTGGACCAATTGAATCCTATAAAAAAGGTGGCTATAATAATTTTACTATCGAGGAATTACTTCGCCCCCTTGAACAAACTGCTAATCTTTGCCAACTAGAATACCTAAGACCTTTAGTAATTTATGGCATTACTCATAAAACAGACGAAGAAATAACCGCTTTTAAAGATCTTGTTAGCTCTGAAATCAACAAGCTAAGTAGTTAGTAATTTAATTAAGCGCGCCCGCACTTAAAAACAAAACTATGAATTTTAATGAAATGCCTCCATCAAATGTAAAAGAAGGTTTTATTAGATACGACCAACTAAGTAGCGAGCAACAAGAACGCTATCAAGAATGGCTACTTGCCCATCCTGAGGCAGAAATGGTTCCAGAACATCTCAGAGAAAGTGGCCCCGAAATAGCAGAATTTGAAAATTTAATTGCTTTATTTGAATCCGAACATTCTTTAGAGGCACTACACGCCATTACTGATTTAACACCGGCCGAAGCCCCTCAACACCCTTTACGTGAGCCTGCTAGACTTGCTCTTATCCCAATTAGTAACCTGCTTAATACTTTAAAACACGAAACCGATATTACTCGTGAAAAACATGAAGAGTTAGTAGAAAAATACATGCTTCTTTCCATGGCAGTAGGTATGCTAAACAGTAATAAAATTAGACACAACAGATAATTGAAATAAAATTAGCACATGGAAATATTGAGCAATATTTTTAATTTTATCCTCCACATTGATGTTCACTTAGGTGAAATTATTAATCACTACGGTGCCTTGTCTTATGCTATTTTATTTTTAATTATTTTTGTAGAAACTGGCTTAGTATTTCTACCTTTCTTGCCTGGAGATTCGCTACTTTTTGCTGCTGGCGCACTAGCCGCCCTTGGCTCTTTTAATATTATTTTTTTATTAATAATATTATTTCTAGCTGCCTTTCTAGGAGATACTATTAACTACTGGATTGGCCATTACTTTGGACAAAAATTAATTGATAATCCTAAAATCCCAATTAACCAAAATCATCTTGAAAAAACCGAAAAATTTTATGCCAAACACGGTGGTAAAACAATTTTTTTAGCCCGCTTTGTACCCATAGTAAGGACCTTTGCTCCTTTTGTAGCTGGCATTGGTAAAATGAGCTACCAAAAATTCATCTATTATAATATGAGTGGCGGGCTTGTTTGGGTTTTTGGTTTTACTCTGCTTGGATACTTCTTTGGCAATATATCTAGTATTAAAGAAAATTTTTCTTTGGTTATCATTGCTATTATCATCATCTCTGTTATCCCTATCTTTATAGAACTTATTAAAAACAAATTCGGAAAAACAAAAAATACTCCCTAGAGCGTAATAAAATAACAATATTTTTGTAATAAATCTTATAACTATCTATCTTTGGTAGTTTTTTTAATTGACAAAACAGAGATAAATAATTATAATCAGACTAATATTATCAATTTTTTACATGAAAAATACTAAAAATTTTATATCATATATAAGTTTATTCATACTTATTGTTTTGATACTAATACCAGCCTTTATTTTATATACCAAATTTTACATTGGTGATTTTTTTAATTCTCCAACGATGACCATGTGGCATTTAGGTAAATTAACTGGTTTAATTGGTTTATCAACTTTTGCCTTTACCCTCTTTTTATCGAGTCGTTTTGTCTGGCTAGATAAACTTTTTTATGGCTTACCAAAAGTAATAAATATTCATCGTTGGCTAGGAGTAATTTCCTTTACTTTAATACTTTTACATCCCCTACTACTTGCTTTTAGACTATTGCCGGTTTCTCCTCAAGCACCCCTATCTATCTTTGTTATTTGGTCTGAGGCTGCTTATGTCTTTGGCTATATTTCAATACTCATATTCATGGTTCTGATTATTATGACTTTTTTCTGGCGTTTAAATTATGAAAAATTAAAATCACTCCATAGCCTACTAGCCGTACCCTTAATGCTTGGTGGTGTGCACGGTATCTTAATAGATAGTGATATTAAAAATATTCCCGGACTAGCAATTTACTACATCGTTATAATTTCTATAAGTACCCTACTGTACCTGGCTAGATTATTTTTAGTAAACTACGGCATCAAGGCCCAAAAATTTACTATAGAAAAAATAGATCAGGCTAGTAAAAATACCTGGCAAATAAGCTTAAAACCAAATAAAAAAAATATCCCCTGCCAAGCTGGCCAATTTGTTTTTGTTAGTTTCCCTGATATCAAAAAAAATGAAGAACACCCTTTCTCAATAGCTTCAATAGAAAATGATGGCAGAATAACAATCATCACTAAATCATTAGGCGATTATACTGCTAAAATGGCTAACTTAAAAATCGGCAATCTAGCTATGGTTGATGGAGCTTATGGTCGCTTTGGTGATAATGCCGACAAAAATTGCCACCAAATTTGGATTGCCGGCGGCATTGGCATCACCCCCTTTATCAGCATGGCTAAAAATTTTGCTGAAGACCAAAAATCCCAAGGACAAGTTGATTTATTTTATATAACTGCCTCTGAAAATGATTTAGTTGGTCTTAATATATTACAAGAATTGGCCACTAATTGTCCGCGCTTTAAATTAAATACCTACATTTCTGATAAAGAAGGGCGCTTTGATATTGGTAAATTAAAATACTTTGTAGGCAGTATAGATAATTGTCATTTTTATATTTGTGGACCACAAGGCATGATGAAATATTTTGTTAATACTTTAAAAAAGAATAATATACCGAATAAAAATATTAATATTGAAGCCTTTCAATTATTATAAATAACATTAAATATCTATGAATAAAATTATCATCACTGCTGTATTTATTTTTTGGGCAGCTCTTAGTTTTTTCTACGCAAGTAGCCTATTTAAAACAAAAGATACTAACATCCCCCAAACTAATAATACCAATGTAAGCACCGATAGCCCCAAAAGTGCTTTAGGCTTAGCATTAGCCTCCCATAACCAGGCCTCTGACTGCTGGTTAGCAATTAATGGTAAAATTTACGCTGTCAGTTCATATATAAATCAACACCCTGGTGGTGCACAAGAAATTATAAAATACTGTGGCCAAGATGCAACTCACGCTTTTGCTACCATGGATAAACGTAATCCAAAAAATCATTCGCAAAGCGCCTATGCTCTTTTAGAAAATTATTATATTGGTGATTTAAACGCTGCAGCTACAGACAACACTAATAATGCTACCTCAACTAACACAACCCAAACAAACAATAATACAAATACTAACAACAATAAACCTGAGCCCTTAAGCTATACCTTGACTGCTGCTTTGGTAGCACAACATAGCACAGCTAATGATTGCTGGGTAACAGCTAATAATAATGTCTACAATGTAAGCTCATATATCAACTCTCATCCTGGTGGCGCCAATAATATTACCAAGTATTGCGGTAAAGACATTGCCGCTGCTTTTGCTAGGCAAGGACATTCAGCTAATGCCAGCAATATCTTTGCTAGTTATAAAATAGGCACAATTGGATCTAATGTTACTCAAAATGCCACAACGCCAGCTGCTCCTGTCAACAATCAAAACAATAATGGAAACAACGAGGAAGAAGACGATGATTAAAATTAGATTTAACTTAAAATAAAACACAGCTCCTTAGCTAAGGAGCTGTGTTTTATTTTTTTTATTCTTTTGACTTATCTAGTTTATCAAGTTTTAAAATCTTTACACCAAAATAAACCACAAAAGCAATGATCACAAAATCAATAATAGTATTAATAAAACTACCCAACATTACTTTATTTTCGCCGACCTGCCAGGCTAACTGATCAAGATTAGCACCACCCAAAAGCGATCCTAGCAAAGGGTTAATAATATCATTAACTAAGCCCGTAACTACTTTTGACACTGCCCCACCTAAAATAAAACCAACTGCTAGTCCTACTACTCCCTGCTCTCTAATAAAATTTAAAAAACCTTGAAAATGTTTCATATGTTTATCTTCTTAATTTCTTTTCAGTTTCATTAATCGCAATGGTAGTTTTTACTACTGTGTCCGGATTTAAAGAAATAGAATCAATGCCCTCTTTTACCAAAAATTGGGCAAAGTCCGGAAAGTCAGAAGGCGCTTGACCACAAATACCAATTTTACGTTTATGAGCCTTAGCAGTCTTAATCACCTGTCTTAATAATTCTTTGACAGCTGCATTCCTTTCGTCATAAACATGAGCCACTAAAGATGAATCCCGATCAACGCCTAAGGTTAACTGCGTCAAATCATTAGAGCCAATCGAAAAACCATCAAAAATTTTACAAAAATCGGCTGCTAAAATCACATTAGCTGGTATTTCACACATCACATAGACTTCTAAGCCATCAACTCCTCGCTTTAAACCATTGTCAGCTAAAATTTTCAAAACCTTTTTGCCTTCTTCTACAGTTCGACAAAAGGGCACCATGATTTTCAAATTTTTCAAACCCATTTGTTTACGAACCTTGACTAAAGCCTTACACTCTAAAACAAAAGCTGCTAAATAATTGGCACTATAATAACGACTGGCACCACGCCAACCAATCATTGGATTACTTTCTATTGGTTCAAATTCTTTACCACCAATTAAATTGGCATATTCGTTAGATTTAAAATCAGATAAGCGCACAATCACATCCTTAGGATAAAAACTAGCAGCAATACGAGCAATGCCCTCGGCTAATTTATCGACAAAATATTGTGATTTATTAGTATAGCCGGCTGTTAATTTTGCTATTTCCCGTTTGGCTTTTTGATCTTTTAAAGTATCAAAATTCATCAGAGCCAAAGGATGAATCCGAATATAATTAGCAATCACAAATTCCTCACGAGCAAGACCCACACCTTCATTAGGAATAAAGCTCTCAGCCATTGCTGTTTCTGGATTACCCACATTCATCATGATTTTGGTGTGTGGCTTTTTGATATTTTTTAAATTGGTTTTCTTGATTTTATAAGCTACCAAGCCTTCATAAATAAAACCTTGTTCGCCTTCGGCACAAGAAACTGTAATATTTTGTTTATTACGAATACTATCACTACCATCACCAGTACCAACCACACAAGGAATGCCTAGCTCCCTACTAATAATAGCTGCATGACAAGTACGACCGCCTTTATCAGTTACAATGGCTGAAGCCTTTTTCATAATTGGCTCCCAATCAGGATCAGTCATAATAGTCACCAAAACTTCACCCTGTTTAAAATTCTCAATATCAGCCACATCTTTAATCACGTGCGCTCTACCTTGTCCAATTTTATTACCAACTGAAGCGCCTTGAGCAAGTAAAGGACCTTTACCTTGAATAATATATTCTTCTAAAACATTAACATCGTCTTGAGAACGAACAGTTTCTGGTCTGGCTTGCACAATAAATAATTTATTAGTAACACCATCTTTTGCCCACTCCATATCCATGGGCTTCTTATAATGTTTTTCAATCAAAACTGCCCATTTAGCCAGTTGCTGAACTTCGTGATCTGTTCGACAAAAAATATTTCTTTCGGCAGCTGTAACACTAGCATCCTGTGTACTTTTATTGCCACCACTTTGGTAAATTAATTTTTTTTCTTTAGAACCTAAACGCCTGGAAATAATGGCATGCAAACCTTTAGCTAAGGTTGGTTTAAAAACATAAAATTCATCTGGACTCACTTCGCCTTTGACAATATATTCGCCCAAACCATAAGAAGCATTAATCAAAACCGCATCCCTAAAACCAGATTCTGTATCAATCGAAAACATAACTCCAGATACGGCCTTATCAGAACGAACCATTTTTTGGATAGTAATCGAAAGTTTAACTTCAAAATGATCAAAGCCTTTATCAGTACGATAAGAAATAGCTCGATCAGTAAATAAAGACGCCATGCATTCTTTACAGGCCTTAAGTAATTCCTTTTCACCTCTAATATTTAAATATGACTCTTGTTGCCCAGCAAAAGAAGCGTCTGGCAAATCCTCAGCCGTAGCTGAACTTCTAACTGCCACATCAACCTGGGCCATTTTGAATTCTTTAGCTAACTTATGATAACTGCTGACAATTTCTTTTTTTAAATCATTAGGAAATTCAGCTGCTAAAATTGTTTTTCGTACTTGTGCGCCACGACTAGAAAGATTTTTTATATCCGAAGTATCCAGGCCTTTTAAAATCTTTTTAATTTTATCTTTAACACCAGTGGTACTAACAAAATATTCATAAGCTTGAGCAGTCACCGCAAAACCATTAGGCACATGAATACCCTTAGAAGTAAGCTCACGATACATCTCACCCAAAGAAGCTCCCTTGCCACCAACTTTAGGAATATCCTTAATGTCTATTTCTTTAAACCAAAGTACATATTTACTGCCACGCATAAATTTTTATTTTAATTTTAAATAAATAATTAACTAAATTTTTCTATTAGTTTAGAAACTAAAGGCAAGCGCCAATGCTTACCGTGCAAAGCCTGACTAATACCCTGCAAAGAAAATAAAACTCCTAACAAAAACAAAGGCCATAATACCAAAGGTAAGATAAAAGCTATTATTTCCATAACTAGCAAAGCCAAGCCTTGCTTAGCGTGCCATTGGGCAAAATTTGAGTCTTTTTTAAAAAGTAAAGGCACAAAACACAAAAAGCCAACATAGCCCAAAGCGGCCATTAAGCGATTGTGTTCTACGTCTGTTTTATTTTGTATCATATTTTTATTTTTTTATTTTAAAATAAAGCCAAGAAACAACTGCTACTAACAATATTGTCCAAATTGGTTCTATTAATAAATTAAGCCAGGCCCAAAAACTTTGCGCAAAAATAATTTTAATAATTGCCAAAACAATACTTGCTAAAATAAAAGATAAGAAAGCAACGGCTAAAACTTTTTCCTGAGTCCAAAGCCAACGTTTCTTACCTAAATATAACCAAGCGATTAATGCTAGTAAGCGCCACAACCAAAAAACTATTAGTAGTGTTAACCATGGCCAAAAATATTTATCAGAACACCACAAAATGGCATACTCTACCAATACCAAGATGGCAAGTAAGACTAAACTCGCAAAAATCCAGCTAGAGAGTTTTGGCTCTCTTGGCTTTAACTTAATAACTTCCTTTTTTAACAACTCTTCAATTTCCGGCGAACCAAAATCAGCCACCCAAACTTCAGTTTCGTGCCAAGCTAAAATTGGCTTAGAAGATTTGTGATTTTTTAGCACTGGTAACTTAAACATAACTATCTTATTATACCATAAAAATCAATAAAATTAAAATTACTAATTTTTTATAAAAATAAAAAACAGCCACTTAATAAGTAGCTGTTTTTTTACTAAATATTATTTAATATAACCCAAGACCCTAACTACTGACCAATCATAAGGCGTATTAGGAGTACTGGAAAATATTTCTTGATATTTCTTAATGCCTATCTTTTCTTTTTCTAAATCCCTTTCAAAACGCACACGGTACATCAAAGTATTCCAAGCCAAATCTTCATTGGCATCTTTAAAATTTGGCTTATGACCATAAATAGCCTCAAAGGTTTTTAAAGCACGAGCTACCTGGGCTTGTTCTTTGGCTAAATTACGACCCGCTGGCTTTTCACCATTAGTTAAACGAGTTAAATCATCCCATTTAATATCAGCATAACCAGTAGTCTCTAAATAATCTCGCAAAACTGCGCGGCGTTCGCCTGAACCTAAATTTTTAGTACTATCATCAATACCATAAGAAACAAAGATAGCTGCTAAATCTAAATTATTTTCTGAAATATTTACTCCAAATTCTTTAGCATCTGCTAAGGCTAATTTCTTTAGTCTAGCTTCTTCTTCTGTATTCCTATTTTCTTTTAAATTAGTCAAAAGTGAATTAACATCAGCTGGATGATAATAAATCACCTCACAAGAACCTACTTTATCACCATGAGCTACATGAGCATCCAAAGCATCTTTGCTAATTTCTAAAGTATGATTCTTAGTATCATTACCAGTAACATGACAAACTTTTACTTTGGTATCATTTGTATTTTCGCTTGGCAAATCATCATCATTATCATCGCCTCTATCTGAATATTCAGTCTTAAATTGTAGCGTGCGCTCAGTACCATACTGCAAACCAGAGGTGCTTTGATAATATTTACGTACTTGTACGTAATATTTTGTATTAGCGTTGAGGCCAACTAAATTTACTTGAGAAGCAAAGGCATTACCAGTCACACTTGGATCATTGGACACCCCATCAGTGAGCCAAGGCAAATTAACTAAATCCCCTGCGTTTTGTGAATAACGATATTGCCCATTACTACCCATGCTTGCTTTCCAATAAACTGTAGCTGAAGTTTCTTGCACATTACTAACTTTAGCTTCAACAATATTTAAATCATCTACATAAGAGCTGGTGCTACCAGAACTATAAACCGTTACCCAGGTAGTAGCACTATTATTATAAACATTTAATTCATCATCTGTATCTTGAGCATTATAAACAAAACTGATATAGCCATTACCCAATTTAGTAAATTTACCTTTATAAATATAATTAAAAACTTCACCTGGTTCAATCGGGTCACTGGCTGATACTTGAGGTAAAATGCTTTCAGTAATTGTAAAATTACCTAAAACTTTATAAACATTGTTAATTATGGCCTGATTAGTAATATTGGTAGTACCAGTGTTACGAGCAAAAATCTTAATTTCACTAGCTTCATTCAAAACTAGCCTCTCGGGACTAACAACCATATAATCAATAGCAATATCTGGACCACCAACTGCCTCACCAATGGTATCTGCTATACCCTGATAAGTGGCCGCACACCAGTGAATATCATTATGATTATAATTTTTAGTAAACTGATAATGACAAACTTGACCATAATTATCATTGTGGTACCAAGTAGACATTAAGCTAATGTCTGATAAATTTACTTTACCATCAGTATTAAGATCGGCAATCACATTATAAGCTTGGGTATTAACAGCATCCATTACTAAGCCTAGTAAAGAGCTACACCAACTATCACTAGCTAAATAATCCGTATTATTAGTGCTAGTGGCTACAAGTTTTTCTGCATAAAAAGGATAGCAGTTTTGATGAGCATCCGTTGCTAACCAAGTTGTAACCTGACTAACATCGGATAAATTAATAGCTTGATCTCTATTAAGATCAAAAATAGTAGAATAACGTCCGGCATATTGTCTAGCTAAAACTGCACTAGCTGACAAAAAAAATGCCAAAATCATTATTACTAATAAATAGATTTTTTTGTTCATAATTTTTTATTAATATCTTAAAGATAAATTAACAAGCATTTAAATAGACGTTTTTTAAGCCTAAAAATTACAATAAAATATGGCTAATTTTAGCTAAAAAAATAATATTTCATAAATCTAAGATTATTATAACACAAATAAATAAAACCTACACTTCAAAGGTGTAGATTTTATAAAATTTATAATCAATTCATTACATCATGCCCATGCCTGGCATACCACCCATATTAGGCATACCGCCACCGTGACCATGATCGTCTTTACTGGGCAAGTCAGTTACTACTGCTTCAGTTGTTAAAAACATACCGGCAGCACTACTAGCATTTTGCAAAGCACTACGAGTTACTTTAGTAGGGTCAATAATACCAGCAGCTACTAAATCCTCATATTTATCTTCTTTGGCATTATAACCATAGTTATCTTTATGTTTCAAAACTTCAGCCACAACAACCTTACCATCCTGACCGGCATTTTCAGCAATCTGCTCCAAAGGAGAAGTTAAAGCCCGTTTTAAAATCTCAGCCCCTAATTTTTCTTCACCTTCTAGTTTAAGATGATCTATAGCGCCCAAGGCTCGCAAATAAGCAACGCCACCACCAACTACAACGCCTTCTTGAACAGCAGCCTTAGTAGCTGCTAAAGCATCATCAATACGGTCTTTCTTTTCTTTCATTTCAGTTTCAGTAGCAGCACCAACTTTGATAACTGCCACGCCACCGGTAAGTTTTGCTAAACGCTCTTGTAATTTTTCTCTATCAAAATCAGAATCTGCATTTTTAAGTTCTGCTTCAATTTGTTTGATGCGAGCTTTAATAGCGCTTTCGTCACCCTTGCCATCAACAATAGTAGTGTGCTCCTTAGTAGCTACTACTTTGCGAGCAGAGCCCAACATATCAATATTAGCATTACTTAACTTTAAACCAATTTCTTCAGAAATAAGTTTAGCACCAGTTAAAGTAGCAATGTCACTTAACATTTCTTTACGTCTGTCACCAAAACCAGGAGCCTTAACTGCCAAAGTATTAAATACACCTCGGATTTTATTAACCACCAAGGTAGCTAGTGCCTCACCGTCTACATCTTCAGCAATAATTACTAATTCTTTTTTACCAGTTTGGGCAATGCTTTCTAGTAATGGCAATAATTCTTGAATAGAGCTGATCTTTTCGTCAGTCACTAAAATCATTGGATCTTCATAAACTGCTTCCATTTTTTCTGGATTAGTCACCATGTAATGAGCAATGTAGCCTTTATCAAATTGCATACCTTCGACTAATTCTTTTTCAATACCAAAGCTCTGTGATTCTTCAACGGTGATTACTCCATTTTTACCAACTGATTCCATGGCAGCGGCAATGATCTTACCAATCTCTTTGTCATTAGCAGAAATAGAAGCAACTTGTTCAATCTCTGCTTGAGAATCAACATTTTTAGAAATCTTTTGCAAATGTTTAGTTACTGCTTCGACCGCCAAATCAATACCTCGTTTTAAAGCCAAGGGGCTAGCGCCAGCTGTTACATTTTTTAGACCTTCGGCAATAATACTTTGAGCAAGCACTGTAGCTGTGGTTGTACCATCTCCTGCTACCTCAGCTGTTTTGGAAGCAACTTCTTTAACAATCTCTGCCCCAATATTTTCAAATTTATCTTCTAGCTCAATATCTTTAGCAACTGTGACTCCGTCTTTGGTAATAGTAGGAGTACCATAACCCTTGTCCAAAACAACATTACGTCCCTTTGGGCCTAAGGTTACTTTGACTGCGTTTGCTAAAACATCTACGCCTTTTTTCATCTTAGCGCGAGCTTCTTCATTAAAAATTATTTGTTTAGCCATAATATTTTTAGTTTAAAATTTAATTAACTGTCATTGCGAGCGAATGAAATGAGCGCGGCAATCTCCTAGGGATGCCACGCTGCGCTCGCGATGACAACTACTCTACGATTGCGAGCAAATCATCATGATTTAAAATTTTGTATTCAATGCCATCAATCTTTATTTCTGAACCACCATATTCAGAAAAAACAACTTTCTGTCCTAAAGATAGATTAAGTTTGGCGATTTTTTCGCCAAAACCAATGGCTATAATTTCACCTTGAGAGCGAGCTTCTTTATTTACTGTATCTGGCAAAATAATACCGCCCTTGCTCATTTCTTCTTTGGGTAAGGCTTTGACAACTACCCGATCACCTAATGGTCTTAACTGCATATGTTTTTTTAATTAACTTATTTAATTGATTAATATTTACCCTGTTAAATAATTTTTAAACTTTAGTTTAAAAATTAAATTTAATTATCAAAACTTAATAAAATATACTTTATTACCCACCCTGCTTAACATCCGTACTCTGTCCATAATTAATTAAATTTATTTAACAGGGTAAATAATTAGCACTCTATATTATAGAGTGCTAATGACTATTTTGTCAAGAGAATATAACTATATTTTAGATTTATCTTTAAGCCTAGATAAAACTAAAGCCACCAATAATAAGCCCGTCCACCCTGTCCATAAATAATGATCAAATAAAGCAATGACTAAAACAGCAATAATGAGAGCTAAGCTAATATAATCCAATTTATATTTTTTATAAAAATATTTCCAAACAATAAAAAACAAAATCAAAACACCCACTATCCCCACTTCTGCTAAAGCTAATAAATAAACATTATGAATAGGTTGAAAATCATAAACCTTAGCACTGGGTGCCTGCAACCAAGCTTGATAAGAATTAATGCCCAGACCCTGACCTAAAATTATTGCTTTAGGATCTGACCATGAAATTTGTTTAATAGATGCAATACGTTCTTGAGTAGAAATATTTTCAAGCCTACCTTGACCTAAAATGCGTTGTTGCCAACTATTTGGTAAATACCAATTTGTTATAAATAAAACTAAAAATAAAATAGCAAAATATTTAACTAAAATATTAACAAGCAAAGCTTGCTTATTTTTCAAAGCTAAAAATAATAATAGCATAATACTCAGTAGCAAAGCTAAAACGGCACTACGAGAAAAACTCAAAGACAAGGCAATACTCTGACTAACTATTGCTACCATTAATAGGCCTAAATGCCACCAAGTTTTTTTGATAAATTTTTTAGACCACTGCTCTTTTTCACCTTGCTGATAAATTTGCCACCAAACCCCTAAACTAAAAATAATAGCTAGCGTCAAAAAACCACCTAAAATATTGGGGTGTGGCAAAGCCCCATAAGCACGTAGCCAACGCTGATCACCAAGCTCAATAACCGAAGCGCCCAAGTCATACGCCTGCTTTCCAGCAATGCCTAGCCATTTATTAGAAATTATTTCTTGCTGAAAAAATTGCCAAATTGCAAAAACTGCTTGCATAAAACCCGCAGTAATAAAAGCTAATTGCGTTGTTTTTTTGTCTTTACTTAATAAATAACTAGCTAAAACAGCTGAAAAAAATAAAGCTAAATAATAACTACTTACTACTTTAAGAGGCGACCAAAACAATGATAATAAGCAATAAGCAATCAATAAATAAATTGGCTTTTGCTTAGACCAATGCCGTTCCTGAGGATGTTTAAATAAAAATACTATAGCTGCTAAAATCAAAACTAACCAACTTAAATAAAGACTTAAACGGCCATACTGCCAAATTTGCCCAGCTAGAGTAAAATCAAAAAAAATCCATCTGGTCTGCCAAGGCAAGCTAAGCACAAAAATAAAAATTAAAAATTTAAAAAATTTATTCATAATTTTTTAATAAATCTCTAATATTTTCTCGCCAACGATTATAAAAAAAATCTCGTCTATCATTAGCATGAAATTTCAACATAAAGTCATTAACAATTATTCTAGTATCAATATTAACCATAGATTGCATATTACGATCAATAATCGAAGCCTGAAAACGTCGATATAAAGTACGTAAAAATTTCCCCAAAATAGGCGGATCAAATATAAACGCTAAAATACTACTAAAAATTTTAGAAAAACGAGTAGCCTTAACTTCATTTACAAATTGATTAGCATAGCTATTAGGTACATATTTTTGATACCAATGATTTGCCGTTAATAATTTTTGATAAAAACCTTCTGGATCATAAATAGGCAACATTTGTTGTAGCCAGTAAGTTAAATAAATATCGTGCTGACCCAATCTAATATTATTAATATTCAAATGATCCTCGTCTACAAAAAAACTAAAACAAAAAGTATCCTTTCTTTTATTATCATCAGGCCTTAAGCCAAATAAACGTACCCAAAAAACTGCCCAAAATCTAGCTACCCAAATTTTACCATGTGTAGTTATTACAAATAAGTCGATATCGCTGTCATGCTTAGCATTGCTATAAGCTAAAGAATTACAAACCGCAATCATTTTAATAAAAGGTGCATATCTATAGAGCCTAGCTAGTTTCACGGCTTTAGCTAATTTCCTATCAGCCCAATTATTATTTTGTTTACGTAACAAATAAGTATGCTCACGTCCTTTGATAGCATAAAAACCCTCAATCCTGACTAAACGTGATTGTAAAAATTCACTATTTTCTAAAGTCTGCTTTACTTCTAACAAAGTATAGGTCTGTTGTGGACAATATAAATATTTCCAGACTTCGCTAAGTGTTAATGGATAATTAAAAATATCAAAATAAGCAAAAGTTTTGATAATAGACTTTTCCAAATCAGTTAACATAAGCTTATCTTATCGCGAAAAACAATTTCTGACAAATAAAAACTCCCACAAAGCATTGAGCTTTTGGGAGCCAAAAATCAATAGCGACGCATCAATAAAGCCCCGGCTATTAAGACAATGATACCAAAATAAAATAATGGTCTACGGAATATCATGTCTTCCCCGCCCCATTCACCAAAAACACTAGCAATAAAGCCACCGATCAACAAAGTAGCAAGTAACCAATTAAACACTGGGATCAGACCAAGATAGCTTAACAATATTAAGATAAATATCGTAAAATAAATAACAAATATTGTTTTCAGCTTAAGAGTAACAAAACCATCTTCAACAGTGACCCACACGAGTTTTCCTCCTGAAAACGCCGCTAACAAGGTACCGGGAAAAACAAGCCAAGTTTACAAAAAATAACTTAAATAGTCAATAAATAAAAAGGGCTCGGCCAGCCGAACCCAATAATGCCTAGGCAGACATATTTCTTACTAGACGCACTGCTTTTTCCGTTGCTTGATATTTAAGCAAATAAACACCGCGCCCCCAAACAATATAGGGAGTAACAAAACCTTTTTTAAGCAAAGACTGAGCTACACCCCTAGGCACAAAAGTTGAACTAGGGCTTAATACAGTACTGCGCAAATATGATAATTGTGTAGGAGTCAAATTCGGTTTACGCTTTGCTTTACTTTTCATTGCCTAAGCTCCTTGGACTTCAAAAGGACTACTATGGGGACGGCAATATTTCTAACATATTTTAAAAAATTACGCAACAAAAAGAAAAACCGCGCCGCATAAAATGCGGCGCGGGATTAAATAATTTATTTTTCTTGGGCAAACATTTTAGCTAAATATTGACCGGTAAAACTATTCTTTACTTTAGCCACCTGCCTAGGCGTACCTTCAGCTACCAAATAGCCACCCTTATCGCCACCTTCAGGACCCAAATCTATAATCCAATCAGAACTTTTAATAACATCTAAATTATGTTCAATCACTAAAATAGTATTTCCTTTATCAACTAAGCGATGTAAAACTTCTAATAATCTTTTAACATCATCAAAATGTAAGCCTGTAGTTGGTTCGTCTAAAATATACAAAGTCTTACCAGAAGAACGACGAGAAAGTTCGGAAGCCAATTTTATACGTTGAGCCTCACCACCAGATAAGGTGGTGGCAGATTGACCAAGTTGAATATAGCCCAAACCGACATCATATAAAGTTTTGAGCTTATTATAAATATTAGGTATGTTAGCAAAAAAATGCATTGCCTCTTCTACGGTCATACGTAAAACTTCGGCAATATTTTTACTCTTATAATGAATTTCTAAAGCTTCAGCATTATAGCGCTGACCATGACACTCTTTACACTCGACATAAACATTAGGTAAAAAATTCATTTCAATTTTAATTACACCATCACCCTGACAAGCTTCACAACGACCGCCTTTGACATTAAAAGAAAAACGACCAGCCTGATAACCACGGATCTTAGCTTCGGGCACGACTGCAAATAAATCTCTAATATAGGTAAACACTCCAGTATAGGTAGCTGGATTGGAGCGTGGCGTACGGCCAATCGGCGACTGATCAATATCAATTACCTTATCAATATACTCTAAACCCTTAATAGCCTTGTGGGCACCAGGATTATCCTTAGAACGATAAAAATGTTTAGTTAAAGACTTAGCTAAAATCTCAGTCATCAAGGTAGATTTACCAGAACCAGAAACTCCAGTGATACTAATAAATTTACCCAAAGGAAAATTAACATCAATATCTTTTAGATTAAATTCTTTGGCACCCAAAACTGATAAAAACTTACCATTACCAGCACGTTGTTTTTTTGGCACTGGAATAGATTTAGTACCGGCTAAATATTGACCGGTTAAAGAATTTTTATTTTTCTTGATTGCCATTGGCGTACCTTCGGCAACAACCTTGCCGCCGTGTTTACCAGCACCAGGGCCAATATCAATTACTTGATCCGCTGCTAAAATTGTTTCTTCGTCGTGCTCTACAACAATTACGGTATTACCTAAATCACGTAAATCTTTTAGAGTCTGTATTAAGCGATCATTATCACGTTGATGTAAACCAATAGAAGGCTCATCTAATATATACAAAACACCAGTTAAGGATGAGCCAATTTGAGTAGCTAGTCTTATTCTTTGCGCTTCACCACCAGATAAAGTATTGGCTGCTCGATCTAGAGTCAAATAGTCTAAACCAACATTGCGCATAAAATTTAAACGCTCTTTGATTTCTTTAATAATTTGTTTAGCAATAATAAGCTCCCGTTCATTTAAAACTTTAGGTAGTTTTTTGAAAAACTCTTGGCAATCTAAAATATTAAAGTTAGATACTTCAGCAATATTTTTAGCATCTATTCTAATGCTCAAAACTTCTGGTTTTAAACGCTTACCCTTGCACTCTTCACAAGGATCAATACGCATATAACGCTCAATCTCTCCGCGAATATAATCTGAATCCGTTTCTTTATAGCGTCTTTCCAAATTAGGAATTACACCTTCAAAAACCGGACTATAGTTACCAGAAAATCTTTCGGTAGAAAAATTCAAATTATACCTAGTGTCCCCAGTACCATTTAAAATAATATCTAAATGTTTTTTTGATAATTTAGCAATGGGTGTACGCGTAGAAAAACCTTGTTCTTTAGC
>CAZHLU010000015.1:0-16393 GCA_964533435.1 uncultured Gammaproteobacteria bacterium
GAAAATTATCAATACTCATATTAGCCAGTTCATCAACTGGACCAACTAAAACATGTTTTACTGGTGTTTTAACAGGAGCCTGAACTGGAGTAACCACATCGTGCAATTTAGCTTTAGCTGTATTTACATTTTGTGGTCTGACCACTTTGGGTAGACTGACCGAACTTGCCACAGGTACTTCCTTTTTTACTTCCTTAATTGGCTCAACAACTGGCGCTACTTTTGGCTCTGGAGCTACAACTGGCTTTAGATCTTTAGTCTCAGGAATAGTTTCTTTAATAATCGCTGGAGCCTCACTTTTAATCACAGGCTCTTCTAATTTAACTGGCTTTTCTACAGGCATAGCAACAACTGGAGCTAATACTGGAACAAAATCCGTTTTTAAAATAGCAACATTTTTGGGCTTTATCTCCAGCTTAGCAAAAGCTTCTTTTACACTATTTTTCCGATCTATTTCGTTAGCCTTGATTACCAAACCACCTTCTGCTTCGATATTGGCTTTAATGGTTTTTACAAGTGATAAAATAATATCCAAAATCTTAACATCTATTGCTTTATTATTGACAGTTAATTTACTTAAATATTCTCTAACAATAATACTGTTCTTACGATTACGAAAAAAATCATACATCAAATCAGAAAATAATTGCCGATTATACTGATCTAGATTTAAAGCTTGTTTTTCTAGGAGCTTATTAACTATTTTTTCTAAACTATATTTTTTACTATCGTCAACTGCTGTATTTAAAGCTGCTTCCTGCAAATGCCTTTCATCATCTGGGTGAAAAGCATGCTTAGCCTTATCTTGTGGCTTACCACCTAAACTAAGTAAATAAAAACTATCATCTTTAGGGGCCACATAAATAGTCGGCAAAATATTTTCCGCTATTTCAATATCATCTGACGAAGATTTACTTGCCATAGAAGCGTCAGGAACTGTCACCATTACGTCTTGAGCCTTATGCCAAGACTGCAATTTACCAGTCTGATCCTTAACTAGCAGATCATCCAGCCAAGAATTATTTCGAGCTGAAACATTATTGTTATTATTCAATCCTGATGGCATTATATTTTAGCTATTACGCTCTTTATTATAACATATTTTAGCCTCCATCGCCAATAACAAAAAACCCGCGTTAGACGCGGGTTAGTTTTTAATATTATTTAAGCTCTAGAGACGTATTCACCACTTTCAGTATTGATAATTATCTGATCATTGGCTTTGACAAACATCGGCGTTCTGATTTCTAGGCCATTTTCTAAAGTCACTACTTTAGTAACTGCCCCGGCACTATTACCTTTTACGCCTTCAGGAGCAGATATTACTGTAAAAGTCATTTTAGTCGGTACTTCAATGCTAATAGGTTTATCATTAAAAATCAAAACATCTACTTCTTGACCTTCCTTTAAGTACTTTACAGCATCACCTAGACTATCTTTATCAAATTGAAATTGCTCAAAATCTTCATTATTCATGAAAAAATAATCATCTCCCTGTTGATAAAGAAAATTGGCTTTAGAATGAGCCATGTCAGCTAACTCTACTGTGTCTGAACCAGAAAAAGTCTTTTCTAAGGTATTACCACTGATTAAATTTTTTAACTTAGTCTTAACAACTGCTCCACCTCTGGCTACTTTGATATGTTGATTAAAGACAACTTGATAAGGTTCGTCATTAACGACTAATACTCTATTTAATTTTAAATCACTTAATGATCCCATGGTTTTATCTGGCTACATAAGGTAAAATCGCCATAAAACGAGCACGTTTAATGGCTTGAGCTAATTTACGTTGATGTTTAGAGCAAACACCATTACGTCTTTTGGGAGTAATCTTGCCATAAGAAGAAATAAATCTTTGCAAGGACTGCCAATCTTTATAATCAATTTCATCAACATTATTTACACAGAAGAAACAATGTTTTTTATCTAATTTAACATGCATAAAATTAAAATAATAAATTTTTAAAAAGGAATATCTTCTAGACTAATTTCCTCTTCGCCAATATTTGCGCCACCATCCATAGGTGGTACTTGGCTATAATCATTAGAGCGCTTTGGAGCACTGCTAGTATTATCACTAAAATTACCAGCTCCATTACCAGCGCCCATTTTATCTAACATAATCATGTTATCAGCAATGATCTCAGTACGATAACGTTTAATACCATTAGGATCATCCCAAGAACGAGTTTGCAAACGACCTTCAATATATACCTTGCTACCCTTTTTGACGTATTGGTTAACAATTTCAGCAAGTCTACGCCAAGCTACAATATTATGGAATTCAGCTTTTTCTTGCTTTTGACCAGCAGCATCCTTCCAAGTAAAATTGGTAGCAATAGCAAAAGATGTAACATTTTGACCACTGGGAGTTGTACGCATCTCTGGATCACGAACAACGTTGCCAATAATCATAACCTTGTTTAAATTCATATATTTACTATTAATCTAAATTAGGTTCTTTAGTTAAAATTTCATCCAATTTTTTATCAATATCGTCCAAGCTTAAAGTTGCTTCATTTTTAGACCCTTCTACTTTCTTGGTAATTGGAGCAGCACTTCTTGGGCTAGTTGTCCTAGCTGTGGTAGTGGTTTTTTTAGGACGACGAGTTAATGCTTCTGGTTTAGTAGCATTCATTAACTTAGCAATTAAATTAGCAGGAGTTGGTTTGTCCTTTTTTAATACTAAGTGGCGTAAAATTTCTGGATTATGTTTTAAACTTAAATCCAGTTGTTTTAAATTAGCCTTGTCTTCAGTCTCTAGGCTAAAATCTAAAAAAACATAAAAACCATGTTTTTGTGTTTTAATGGGATAACTTAGTTTGCGACGACCTAAAAGGTGATAGTCGCCTACTATTTTGGCGCCGATATTATTTAAATACTCGGCTACTGTAGTCTGAATGCGTGCCTGATCATTTTCTGGCACCACTGGACTAACAATAAAAGATAGTTCGTAGTACATTATTATGACTATTAATTACCCTAGTTTTTTATAATTAGGGATTCTTTAAAATTAAATTTAAAGAATGTGGTTAATCAAATTGTCCAATAATTTGGACCCCGAAACTCTACCATAAAAATTATACTAAGTCAAGACTAGATATCATTGCTTAAAAAGCATTTTTTTACTATTATTTATACATGTCAAAATATATTTTCATCTTGGGCCAAGCTAGTGATTTAAGTAGAGCTGAAATCTTTAGTCTATACAAAAATATCACTAATATTAGCCAAAATATCATAATGTTAGAGGCTAAATTAGACCCTAAAGCAGCCTTAAAAAAACTAGGCGGCACTATTAAAATTGCTGAATATTTAAAAACCGTCGATGATCTAGATGAATTAACAGCTACTTGGTGGTCCGAACAACTAAATCTTTCCGAAGCAAAAGCTAAAATTAACTTTGGCTTTAGTCTTTACAATGACCATCAAAAAAATTACCAAAAAATTACCAAAATTGCGTTAGCTACTAAAAAAAATCTAAAAACAAAAAATCTCAGTTGTCGTTTAGTTGTCGGCCGTGAGGCAACTCTATCATCTGTAATTGTAGCTAAAAATAAATTAATTGACCGCGAACTATTAATCATAAAAGATAATGGTAGATATATTTTAGCTCAAACTCAAGCTGTGCAAGATTTTGAAGACTATAGTCAAAGAGATGTTAATCGTCCGATCAGAGATGATCGCTCTGGTATGTTGCCAATCAAAGTTGCTCAAATGATGTTAAATCTAGCTGGTCCTAAAATAACCCAAAATATTTTAGATCCTTTTTGTGGTTCTGGTACAATTTTACAAGAAGCAGCCTTAGCAGGCTATCCTACTATCTATGGCAGTGACATCAGTGCTAGCACCATCCACTCTGCTCAAGAAAATATCAACTGGTTACAAAAACAACTAGGCAAATCAAATAAAATTATTCTAAAAACTACTGGAGTTGAAAATTTAAGCAAACATTTTCAAGCACAATCAATTGATTTAATAGTTAGCGAGCCATTTATGGGCGAGGCTCGTATGATTAAACAAAATCATAATCTTGATACAATGTACGATATTGCCCAAAATTTAAGTCAACTCTACATCAAAGCTTTTCAACAATTTAAGATTATTCTAAAACCAGGCGCTAAAATTATCTTTATATTTCCTATTTTTAAAATTGGTAAAGAATATATTTACACATTACCAGGGGCTCAAATTAAAAAAATGGGCTTTAACCCAATTTTTAGCACTACTAATTTAAATTATGCCTCCCGTAATGGCAATATTATTTATGCCCGACCTGAACAAATAGTCCAAAGAGAAATTGCTATTTATTCTATCCAAGCTAATTGATTATTTATCAGGTGCAAACCGCGCCACTTTAAAACGCCCTCTTTTTGGTCAAGATAAACAACTTGCCCAGATTTTGGCCAAATATTAGTTAAATAAAAAGCTGCTACAGTTGACTCGTCTTCTGCCAGTTTCATCTTTTCTTCCAAAACCATTTCCAAAAATAAACGTCGGCTAATCAATTTATCCTGATTATTTTCTAGCCAAGCCCCTAAGCTATTACCATAACGGACAGTAACAAATCTTTTTAAGATATTACGAAAACGATTATCCTCTGTCAGCATAGCATCTAATACTTTTTTTTCCGCTAAAACTTTTAAACAGGTTAAAATTTTAGTCCTATCTTGTACACCTAAGGCTTGCCACAACACATCTCTTAATTTAAAGATATCATTACTAGCTTCAGACATAATAAAATCAGTTGGTAAAACAACACTTTCCATTTGCTTGAGATTTTTTTCTAAATTTTTAACAGCTGCTTCCAAATCCACCTCTTTGGATTTATTAGCATCCTGATCTTCAATAGTTTTAGCAATTAAAAACCCATCAACAAGCTGCCACCATAAGATGGCATTATCGTCATAAGAAAGCAAAATATTACGTAAACTTTCCTTTTCTTCATTGCTCAGTTCTAAAGCATTTGGTGCTTTAGCTAAGTATTGAGCTCTTTGTAAGGAATTATGATAGCCTGCCCCTAAAAAATGAACGTAATCCTGTAACCAATTTTCAAGCGAAGGTAAAAGCATACGGCCATCTTGGCTGTATATTTTTTTACCAGATAAACGTAAATCTTTAAAATCATCATATTGGGAAAGCAATTGTCTAACCATGCCTTTAATTTCACCCGGAAATGATCTGGTTTGATTTACAGAGCCCTTTAAATGCTGAGGTAGTGGCACCTTGCCTCCTAAGCGCAAAATTAAACGATCAACACTAAATAAATAATCTTGAACTGGCCATAATAATTTAGTGGCAATTTGCAAAGATAATAAACGCAAATCTAAACTAGTTGCCGCTGGCATTTTAGCTAAACGCTGAGGCAAATCTAAAAGATCTATTTTTTTCAAAAATATTTGATCTTCTAAATCACTGACAAAATCTAATTGTTCAGTATCTAGATTAAACTGCGAAACTAATTCTTGATTAATATTATCTAATTTGTACCAGACAAAATCTTGAATTGCTTCTGGCAATGTTAACCATTGCTCTCTATCCATTTTTTATTTTTAATTTTAAATATTTTAAGCTTCTTCATCTTCTGCGCTACTGTCATCAGCATCGCTTGCTTTAGATTTTTTAGACTCAACTGTACCAGTTTCTTCAAACTCTGCAAAAGCAGCCTTTAAACCATCATCACTAGGACCACTCTTTTTCTTAGGACCAGCTCCCTTGCTAGCATCTGGACCAGTTTTTGGGTAAGCTGTATTACGTACAATACTGTTAACAGCTACACCTGACGTTTCAAGAATGCCAACAAAAGTTTGTAACATCTTCTGGTCTTTATTAGCTAACATGAATTGTCTTTGTTGCTCGCTACTAGCGCGCTTAGCATATTGCTCCATCAATTGGTAATCCTTTGACCCCACCACATTCATCTCCGGCATGTCAGCTAAATTTAAATTACCAAAATCAGCTTTGGCAACTACTGAATCCCACATTTTCTTACGTAAACCATTTTCAACATCTTCAATAGCTGCTTTTTCTTCATCTGTTCTAGCACTAGCTAAAGCCCTAGTAACCACTTCTTCAATTCTAGCAGTCACATCGCTTGGATTAAAGACACCAGCAACACCAGCCATCTTTACAGCTGCATTATCAGCATTGGCCTTAATGTCAAAATTACCAGCTGCATCTCTAGCAATCTCACCTTTTTCATCTCTTTTGATGACATCAGAATTATCTTCTTTTATTGCATCAATATCCATGCCCATTTCTTTCATGGCAGCTTTAGCAGCTTTTTGAGCAGCTTTATCCATTTTTTTCAAAGCATCCACAATCTCTGTATGTGCTACTTTACTGGCTGGATCTAGCAAAGAACTTATTAAATGCTTAAAGCCTTCAGTTGTATTACCATCTTCATCGGCAATGCCCTCTGATCTTAAATTTTCTAATACCTTAGCACCCTTATCTTTAACTGCTTCGTCAGCTTCAGCATAATTATACGCATTAGCATAACGTGATTGTAAATTTTTAATTGCCTCTTCATTACCACCCTTACGTAAAGTTTCTACAATAGTAGTAACCTGTTGCGGATCTAACTTTCTACCTGGTTTACCAATTCTTTCTGCTAAACCATACTCGTAGTCTGTAGAACCACCAAATGTTTTAGCTCTTTCAAACTTGCGACTTCTTTTATCAGCATCCGTCAAAACCATTGGCTGTCGACGCGAGCCATAACCACCAGCCCCGGCCCTAGAACGCAAATATTCTTCACGGTATCTTTCCGGTATAGCTGCTAATTCTTTCTTTAATCTTTCATCTCGCCTACGTTCATCAGCACCCCGTATCTGCATTGCTCCACTTTGTAAAAATCTACCCGCGCCAGGCACTCTGCCCAAAAATCTAGCCTTACCTTTTTCATCAATAGCAGCACCTGCTAGCTGACCACTTAATTTACCTTTGACAGCGCCTGTACGTGCACTAATCTCACCACCAAGCATTTTATAACCACCAGAATAAGCTGATTCAAAACGACCAATAGTTTGGCGAGCCACTCCTTTATTAACATTACTAGCATAAGATTCTAGCTTACCTAAACCAGATCGAGCTATACCAGCACCAGCCGTACCTGATTGTGAAGCAAACTTTAGACCAGAAACTAGCAAAGCAATAGCAACAATATAATTTAAAAAGGAATCAACCGTAGTACCTTTAGTCGGACCGCCGCCACCCAGACCTTCTTCTATAGTAGAATTGTTACCACCGGATCTTACCTCTGTTTTTTTCAAATTAGCCCTTGCATCATCATTTACTATTTTTGTAGAAACATCACCATTACCAGTAATAGTAAAAGTAAGCCACAAGAAAAAAGCCAAAGCTGGACCAACAATCAAACTCTTGGTTAATTCTTGTTCCCACTCGTTATAATATTTTTTGGTTTGCGGATAAGCATAAGCTAAAAATGCCAAAGGTGATAAAATTGTCAAAATCCAGAGAGTAACAATACGCAATACTAGCATTAATAAAAATATACCAATCAAAACTACAGCTACAATCAACATAATGCCACCCAAAAATACCGCCGATATAAAAGATGGCCAAGAAACACCATTTCCATCCCTATTTAAAGCATTTAAATTTAAAGTATTATGAAGACCTAAGGCTGATTGAAAACTACCAGCGGCTACGTCCTTCCAAGCAGCCACAAAAGTCAACATGATAATTTGCACAAAATCTACTGCCAAACCAATTATAGTACGACTAAAATTAATTAAAATCGCCATTATCAAAATGCTGGAAAGTAAATTTTTATAACCATAACCTTTAAGTTGTAATATTGTGCCAAAAGACATGATTAGTAAGAGAACAATAAAAAACATATTGGCCAAATCACGTAAAATTTTCCAGGTTTCAACTACTTTTTCTTCACGAACAAAATCACCATACTGGGCAACAATAGGTAATAAAACCATTTCCAGTTGCATGATCAAAACAAAGGGCCAAAATAAAGTCCAATAGATGATACTGCCGACAAACTCTGCCAATTTGTCGATCATGCCAGCCGAAGCACCTAAAGGTAATAAAAGTAACAATAAAAATATTACTAGAACACCGACGTTTTTAGGTGAAGAAAAAGATAAAGATTTTATGGTCATAATATAATAATTTATAAATTATGGGTTAACTACTATCCAACCATCAAAAGGAATAGCATCGGCCGCCGTGTCATCCCCAAAGCCCCAACGATCCACTATATACATCTTAGGCTTAAAGCAAGCTGCATTTGGAGCTTGTCCAGCCACGCCATTGGCTGCGCAAGAATGCGTTGGATTATTGGTATATTGATAGTCATGATAAAAAATCTTATAACCCTGACGACAGGCATTGTCTAAGCCACCAAATCCAGCTAAACCAGCTACATCTGAACCGGAATCACAAGAACCAACTGTGTCATCAGTACAAATATTAGGCATTGGTTGATCTGATCTACAGCTGAATAAAGCATTTTTATAGCGGCCAGGAGCTGAAGAAAACCTATCATCATCCCAATCCATTCTAATATTTACCACTGGCATATGATCTGGATGAGCATAAAAATATGATTTTACTGCTACAAATAAACTTTCTTGTGCACTTAAAATTCCATCCTGTTCTTCATTGATAGTAATACCACTTTGATAACCAGCTATACTCTGATCAGTATTTCTAACAACGCAAGCTGTATCACCACAAACTTTCAAAGCTCGTGGTTTATAATCATCGCCAGCATAAGTATTTGGACTTGGAGTATTATCATCAATAAGTTCACCATCAGTAGTAGCTGCTACATAAGTGCCATTTGTGAGGTTTAAATTATAAACATTAGCAAAAAGTTTAGTCATACGACCACGAGCGTCTGGCCAATTAGTAGCGGAAAAGAAAGTAGCAACCGATGGTTGGTCTACCCATTGTTTGTCTAGCGGTATTCTGGTAATTACTGCTTTATTAGTATTAAAATATTCTAAAGCTGCACCAAAATGAGTAAATATACTCTCGCCCTGTCCTGTAACACCTGAATAATGAACCTCCCTACCTTCGCCCGCAGGAATCTGATACGTTGCCGATCCATCAATGGAACGATAAAACCAAGATATCCAATCATTAGGATAAGTATCATGGGTTATCAATGGTGATTCATTTTTAGAATATCGCCACCACATATCAGTACGCACCCAGGTTTTATCACCAGCAGCGTCAAGTTGAGTAACGGTCTGGCATTGTTGATAACAATCTAAACCGGTACAATCAGTACCCATAGTAGCCGGCGTATAACGCACACCTGTACTCCAACACAAGTGATCACCTCGACAAGCATACATTGATAAATCGTAAAATCCAGTGCCTGGTGTTACGTTTACTTGCTGACAATCTGCTACACCAGCATCACCT
Organism: uncultured Gammaproteobacteria bacterium; assembly: GCA_964533435.1. Classification (GTDB taxonomy): domain Bacteria; phylum Patescibacteriota; class Patescibacteriia; order UBA1558; family GWA2-36-10; genus CAZWIT01. The sequence goes on from CAZHLU010000015.1 coordinate 9,418, forward strand.
TGTTCAGGAGTGGTACAATTATCTACTTCTGCCAAAAGATTACTATTCACTCCTGTTGCCGGCGATAAATCCATATACGTTAAATTATTTGGCCCTATAATTGGGCAGGTCTCATCTGGATTATCATTATTCCAAGAGTTAGGAATATTAACTGAAACCAAATTATAAATAATATCAAAACAACCGTTAATATTAGTATAGTTAGTGTAAAATGCATGGTGAACAAGCCCACTAGGACAATCATAAAGAACTTCCGTAGTATTAGCTGAAGCCTGACCTAAATCACTACACCAAAGCACGGCTGGAGAGTGAGCTGGTGGGCTAACTTCTACAGTTTCAATACATTTTTTATATTCACAATTAATATCACCTGTCGCACAAATTGTAGCCGGCGTAACTGCTAAACTACTATAATAAGGACTATGAGTAGAATCATCCAAACACTCAAAAGTATCTTGATTTGGACCCGGATTATCTATATTACTACAGTTCTGTTCATTACATTGAGTAACAAAATTATTATTATTAATAAAGGCAGGACTAATATAAATACCATGAGGCATAGGATTACACCAACGACTTTCCTCTAAATTAGCGTCTCCATCCCAACCACGCCAATCCCAACCGCCATTATTAAATCGATTAAAATCACCATCAACCTGGGCATTAAACCAAACCTCATGCCAACCAGGCATACATTGATACAATGGATTAGACCATTCATCGTCTCTAAGTTGTACTCCATATTCTTGATAAAGTCCTATCGGATAATATTCTGACGATGGCGTAGCATAAGGCCATATTACAGCACCACCCCAAGTACCATTTCTTTGGGTTAAAACATCATAAAAATATAATTGAACCGCACCAGTAGCAGCAGACGCATCAAAAATATTATTCATATTTTCTATTGGTAAAATCGGTATTGAATCTGTTATATTACTTTGACCAAAATCCGTAGCCACAAATAAACTACTGCCTTCATCACTACCAATCCTACCGCCAGCCTGGATACCTAATGCGTCTCTATAATTACCAGCATAATGATCACTGTCACGTAATGGCTCGGCTCCTTCACGATACATCCAATCAACACCTAAGCCTTGAAAAGTTGTCTGACGCCAATTAATACTTCCTACTGACTCTGGCGAATTGTTATCAACTGCCCGACCATTAAAATTAACACCTCTAGCGGTAACTGCATCATTTGGGCCGTACACTAGAGCCTTGCTAGTGTCCAAATAACCAGTTATTAAAGTATTGATAAGAATGGTATTGTTACGAGCAGGATTATCCAATAATGGTAAGTGGATCTTAGTACCTGCCGGAACTTTTGCTACTACTGTACAAAATTGCTGACCATCCCAAGACTGATACTGCGCACAATAATACCTAGTTTCTGGAACAACATAAGGTTCAGATACCGCGCAGAATAAAGCATCTTGCCCAGTAGGATTATAGTAGCCTGCTTCTTGGTAATTTTCATACAAACTATTTGTGCCAGAAATTTGTTCAGCTGGATACCATTGATTACAATAATAATCATTACCATTATCTTTGATTAATTGATTATTATAATCATAACTCAAACAAATACCTGACCAATTATTGATATTTTCTATTTTTGTATATTTTTCACAAAGACCATTTTGCTGAGAAACGCCATTGTTATCTACAGTGTCACATTCGGCATTATTATTACAAGAATAAACACTATTATTACCAGAGACGTCCGTTTTACCAGCAGTACAAACGGCATTTGGCTGTGGTAATGATTTTGGATAATAACGCACCGTATTGGCACCATAGGTAACCTTACGATAAGATTGTTCACAACCATTAGGTGTCATGATACGCGGATTATTTTGATTATTAGTATCATTCTGACAATAGTTAGCCGCACTATACATTCTTAAAGCTCCTTTATTTTCTTCAGCTGGAAAAATACTATGTGGGAAAGGAGCGTCAACAGTAGCGTAGCCCCTAGTACTCAAGGACATAGTCGAAGTACTAGTATCATTAATCTTAGGATTTAACCAACAATAGCCAGAATCACATTCGCCTATATAGACTCCTCCACCAGAAGACACACTACAAGACAAACCGTTGTAGAGCACTGTACCAGCTGCATTTTGACAAGCAGCGAAGAAATTACCATTATTAGTAACATTATCAAAGTATGGGTAGCCAACCCTCACGCTACCATCATCAAAAGTATTAACAACCAAATCTTTTACTGGCAACATATTGGGCAAAGAATAGCCTAAATATTCTTCATCACTCCACTGTAAATGTTCATTGGTACCAGTATCACGATTTTGATAATAAGCTGTACTCAAAACTGTTAAAGCGGGATTGGGTGGCGCCCACTCACTGCACTTAGTAACATTATTATTACGATCATATTCCGTACAAGCCGATACATCATCACAAACTGTTTTATAACGATTACTATCTCTATCCCAAACCGCCGTTGAAGAACGACAAGCTAACCATTCACTACATTGTCGATCTTTTTTAACCTTAACCAACATATTAGCATCTAAAGCACAAGAACCATCAATTTCTGGATCACAAACAACTGGACTAACAGCTTCAGCTCTAGCTAAATTTTCATCATAAGTTTTACCAGAATCATACAAAGCTATTACTTCCTCATGATTAGATTGCCAATAGTTTGAATCATAAAGTAAAACACAACCGCCATTTTTATCAACTCCGCCAGCACAAGATTTTTGATCAATACTACTATTATTATAGTAATAATATTCCTGACAAGCAGGTGTCCAACGAGCTGGACCATCAAGATCAGGGTTGGCATTGTTTGTTGCCCCCTCGCATCCTAAACGACTATCAAAATTCAAAATATGACCATCATCAACATTGCGACAAACTCCATCTAAAACCTTTGAATCAATACTAGGATCGCAAGCCTCTGGATCTGACGGATCTCTTAAGGTGGTACACAAATTTTTCTCTGCTGGACAATTAGCAGCTAAGTTATCCGTGGCTAAATCGCCCCCATCAAGACCCGGAATATTATTAGGCCAGCAACCAACTGGATTAACAGTAAGTAAAGAATCTTTTCTAAAGAAACCAGTTAAACCATCGGCTGTTGCCCAAACACAGTTATTAAAGGCCAAATCGTCCCCGTCTTCATCTACATCAGATGTATCAAAAACACCATCGCTATCACTACAACCTAAAATATTATCTGTATTAAGTGACGTTGTTTTAAACCAACCAGAATAACTAATGCCATTAACAATAACATTTGTTTGATAAGTACAAGTACCACTACCAGGATCACGGAAGTAGTACATACCTTTATCAGAGGAAAATTCTTCACAACCCAAACCATCAGAATTACAAAGTGTACTTGCGTATTGATCTGGATTATTAATTTTATAAACCGTATTTAACAGATAAGGATTATTACGATCTGGCAAACCCAAGGCTTGACAACCCTTATAATCTTGCGAACAATATTTAGTATTATCTGGTACTAAATAAGCTAAATTATCAGCTGGCACTGTAATTTCAGCCGCATTACCAGCATTAAAAGTTTCTTCAAAAGGATAAGTAGAATTTTGGGTATCAATCACAGCCGAACAACCAATAGCATCTACTCGACAGAGATTAGAGAATGATCGTAAATTAAACACTTTATTATTAGTGTCTTGGTAACTTTCGCAACCTAAATGATAACCAACATAAGGACTATCACAGGCAATCGGAGTTTCCCATGAATTTCTTACTACTGAAATATTATCACCAACTTCTTTAAGTATAATATTATCAAAATAAACATTAATATTAGAAACTGTTCCAACAGCCGTAAAATTCAAACGCAAATCATTAAGATTTAAACCACTTGGATCAGCTGTATAAATATAACTAAAGTAATGCCAATCGCCTGCCGCAATATTACGCAATTGACTATCGTTGGCATCATAAAACATTTTAGGAGTAAGTACACCCGGGCTAGATAACATTATCTCTACACGATCAACTAATGAATCATTTTTCATCCACCAACTTAGCCTGTATTGTCGCTGACCTTCGCTAATATTAGACAAAGGACGATACATAACAGCATTGTTAGAAGCAGAATTGACCTTAATCGAATGCCCATTATTTTCTAGAGATTCAGAAGATATACTAACAGTATTACTTACACTAGCCCAAGGAGCAAAAGTACCTTGCTCAAAATTATTAGAAAATATTTCACGTACATTATTTGCAGTATTACCAGTATAAAGATGACAACCATTAAATTCAGCACTACAGGCAATACTTAAACTTGGAATTGTTTTATAAACTTCACCAGAAGCTGTGCGTCGATATTCGTGACAATCGCTACTTGCATATATTACCCTATCCTGCAAACGATAAGATGGTCGACCATCGGTATCAAAAAATTGACGACAATTTGGATTTACATCAGCATCACTACAAGTAGCTGCTGGATATTGTGGTGCCGAATTATCCAAACAAGTTTCACCGCCTGGAGCAACATTAGTACAAGGAGCAAGTGCGCCGTTGGCTTCAGGAGCAGCATTGGTAACTAATATCTGCCAAGTACGAATTTGATAGCCGGCTGTATCTGAACCTTCCCAAGTATAATAAGTTGTCCCTAAATTTTCAGCTACACATTGACGGATATAAGTAAAATATTCTTTACCTTCACCGCCTTGAGCTACTTCGTCTAAATTAGTAAATTCTTCACAGCCAATAGCAGAAGCTGGGCAGCTTTGAGCTGAATTTGGTATAAAATTATAATATTGAGTATCAGTATCACCTTCCATGACACTAAAGATACTAGGTGTTTCAGCAAAACTAGCGTAGCCAACACATTCAGCTGGACACAAATCGCTTGGATTAACTACAGCCGGGATCATGGGTCCACCAGCAGTAGGCGTATAGCCCTGACAACCTAATTCATCAGCAGTACACATAAATCTAGTTTCACCCATAGTGATTTTGCCACCAGAACCATAATCACTATAAGGAGAGGCTACTCTATCTAAACTACTTACCATCTCTACTTTTATATCATCAAACCAATTTAAAAGTCCTGGAGCTGTGCTATTAGATAATAAGTTAAGTAAAGCACCGGCCGTATATTGATTAGTTGTAAAGGTACAACTACCTCTTTCAAGTTCTTCTCCCTCTGGTGAAAAACGTAAATCAATATCTTCAACAGCGCTCGGGAAATGACAATTACCCAAACCTGGTACTGGACCAGCTGCATTGGTATTTGGATTTGAATCTGAACAATTACCAGTATTATCACATAATATTAAAGACACTCTAACTTCTGCATCAGCGCCCGCATTCAAAGCGTGCTGGGCAGCCGAAGCTGATATGGTATAAGTTGTATTTGGTAATAAATAAATTTTCTGTTGAAAACGCTCTGAACCAGCATAGCCACCTGGGCCATAAGTATAACCATTGGCTACTCTACCATTAACACTATCATATTCAAAACCATCGCTAGGATCACCATTGTCATCAAGCCAACCATCTGGCATATTGTCTGAATTAAGATCACTCAAACCACCATTAGCAACTATATTTATCCCCCTGTCTGCTGCCATCACTATATATTCATGACAACCAGCTTCTGAAGAAGGACAGTCTTGAGCCTGACGATTTAAAAATAAATCATTGTCATCTGTATTAATATCTTGTAAGACCCAATTATTTTCTTGATTCATTTCTTGGCTATAACGCTTACAGCCAGCCTGATCAGCCGTACAATAACTCAAAGATTGTTCTAAATAAGATTCTTGACCAATTTCTGGATTATCAAAATTTAAACAACCAGAATAAATATCACCTTGATCACATTGATCAGCTCCTAAGCGCCAAATATTTTCTGATTTAGTACAATAGCCATATTGATTGTCTAGACAATTACCATTTTCATCTTCGCGTAAACAAACTTGAGCATCAGCACAATACTGCTGACGATTAGCAGTTTCTGACGATTCAAGCAAAGGAGAATAGACATAAGCTGAACAATAAGCTTGTGGCGCTTTTAATACCCAGTTAGGATCAACTAAATGATAAAATGGGTTATGTTGCTCTCCATCAACAATAAAATCAGGACTTACTGGAAATGGACATTTTTCATCTTCAAAACAATCCATTACCTGCCGTAGAGTCACTGGCGTAACTAAATCACTACGTTGACTTACCATTTCCCAACCGATTGGTATAATATTAGCTTTACGTAATTTAACTAAATTATTGTAACAAAATGCCCCTTTATAGCACTCCTGATTATTACGCAATGTATCACTAGGATTAATAAATTGCCAAGCACCATTTAAAATACCGTTTTCTACTGCTTCTTTTACTGTTAACTTATTACTAATTGCCTGAAGAAGATCAGTAGACATTACACAATTATCTGGTTTACGAAACTGAACTTCCTCTGGACAAATTGAAAAATCATTTAAAAAACTATAAGACTCAATTGGACTAATTTTTATATTTTTAAAATCGGTAAAAACATCGGCTCCACGCGGATTCCTAATATCACCGCCGCCTCGCAATTGGTCCAATAAATTACCGCGAAAATCATCATCACCACCAAAAATATCAGCCATAGACCACATACCGCCCTTGATCCATTTTTGTAATAACTTAGAGCTTAAAGTATTAGCAAAATTACTGGCCGCATCTTTTATAATATCTGTTAATTTACGATTGGTAGCCGCTTCTTTGCGAGAGGCAATACGATTAGCAGAATCACGCACAGCAGCAGTCCACTGTTCTTCATTAAGATTCAATATCGTACGACAATGGGTTTTTACTTCTTCAGTAACAGTAGTTGTTTTATCAATAAACCCCTGACATTCTTCTGTTTTTAATTTCAAAACTTCAACCGAAACAGCTTTACGATCATTTATTTCACCCTGTAACTTGGCAAAAACACCTAAATCACTCTGCTCTAAAGAAAAAGCTT
>CAZHLU010000016.1:0-15719 GCA_964533435.1 uncultured Gammaproteobacteria bacterium
TATTGCGCCCCGTGGCACCAGAGTAGTATATATGAAAATATTTATTGATGACGAAAGAATGGCGCCAGATTCAGATTGGGTTATAGTAAGAGATCTGGATCAATTGAAAGAAGTTTTAGAACAGGCGCAAATTGCAGGAGATAAAATAGAAAGTATTAGTTTTGATCATGATCTTGGTCAGAATGAAGATGGTCAAGAAAAACATGATGGGTATTATATAGTACAGTGGTTAGCTGAACATTATCCAGAATTAATTGTAGGTGATGTTGAACATACCATTCATTCAGCAAATACAGTTGGTCGAGAGAATATACAGAAATACCTTGAATTTTGTCAAAGGAATAAAGAAAGTTTGTTAGCTAGTAAGTCTGCAGACGATCCTTTTCCAGAAATTAGAAAATTTAAATAATATTTTATTTGTCGGGGTGTGGCGCAGTTGGCTAGCGCGCGTGCTTTGGGAGCATGAGGTCGGAGGTTCGAGCCCTCTCACCCCGACCATTTTAAAAAATATATTTAGGGCGGGCCTGCCCCGCCGCAATTAAGCGTAGGCGGGTGTCGTATAGTGGCTATTATGTCAGCCTTCCAAGCTGAAGAGGGCGGTTCGATTCCGCTCACCCGCTCCAATACAACTTGTTTAAGTTGTTTTTTGTTAGCGTTTTTTATGCTATACTTAGTTTTATGTTTAAAATAAAGTCAATTTTATTAATCTTTATTATATATTTAGCTATAATTCCTCCTTTATTAGTACAAGCAGAAGAAGTGCCTAGTATAGTTTTTCCTATTCAAGTTGGTTATGATTATAATTTTAGTGATACTTATGGTGCTGATAGATCTGGTGGTCGTACGCATTTAGGTATTGATATTATGACTGCTAAGATGACGCCACTAGTTGCAGCTGTTGACGGTCGTATTACTGAAGTGGTTGATAAAGATGAGGGCTGGGGCTTGGCTCTGTATATCAAAGATGCAGCTGGTTATTCTTATCGCTATCTACATATTAATAATGACACTCCTGGTTCGGATGATAATAAAGATATTCGAGCTTATGCAATTCCTGAAAATATTCAAGAAGGTTCAATAGTAACAGCTGGCCAACTTGTGGCCTGGGCTGGTGATAGTGGTAATGCTGAAGACGTTGCCTCACATTTGCATTTTGAAATGTGGACGCCAAGCGGACAAAGCATGAATGCCTATCCTAGTTTAATGGCAGCTATTGGTAAGCCACTAGCCACAAGTAGTACTAATATAATTTATTATAAATTTAATAAAGATTTAGAATTAGGTGATGAAAATCAGGATGTTAAAGAATTGCAAAAATATCTTAATCAAACTGGTTTTATAATAGCTAAATCTGGTGCCGGATCAATTGGTAATGAAACTAATTATTTTGGGAAGGCTACTCAAGCAGCTTTAATAAAATTTCAAAAAGCCAAAAAGATTATTCCAGCTCTTGGTTATTTTGGACCATTAACTAGAACCGCGGTTAATAATTCTAGGTCAGTAAGTAGTGATAAGCCTAAGGAAGATAATCCTGTAGTTCAAGTTGGCTTATTAATAAAAGATAAAATATCACCACGGGTTTATTATGTGGCTAGCAATCTTGAATTACAGTGGATTGTTAGTGAAGAAGCAGCCATTAAAAAATTTGGTGTAAATTGGCAGTCTAATATTAAGATTTTTGATGATCTAAGATCTTTAGATTTACCTTTTGGTGATTATATTTATTAAAAATAATTTTTATTAAAACAGCTAAATCATTGGCTGTTTTTTAATTTGTTGACAATGCTAAGTATTTACCGCAGAATGACCAGTAGAGTCTTGAATGAACAAGTTTGAACCTTACAAACCCAAGGGGTGTTAACATGAGAATTCCTTCGCTCAAAATCGGACAGCTAGAATTTAAGTTGCCTATTGTTCAAGGTGCTATGGGAGTACAAGTTTCTTCTTATCCTTTGCCAGCAGTAGTGGCAAATGAGGGCGGCTTGGGCACTATCACAAGTATGGGTCTAGGTATTCAGAATGCTAACAATGCAAATTTTGTTCGTATTTCACGAGAAGAATTAGAGCTCGAAATTGAGCGTTGCCAGAGTCTTGCTACTAAACCAATGGCCATCAATGTGATGGGTGCTTTATCTAATGTTCGTGATTTGATTGAAACAGCTGTAAAAAAAGGCATAAAGATTATTGTTTATGGTGCTGGTATTCCTAAGGATTTGCCAGAAGTAGTGGCTGATCCAAGCGTTAATTTGGTGCCTATTATTAGTTCAGCTAAACTTGCTGGGCTATTGCTTAAGTTGTGGGCTACGCGCTACCGGCTAGCTCCAGATGCTTTTATTGTTGAAGGTCCGCTAGCTGGTGGACATCTTGGCTTTAGTCAAGAACAACTAGATAGACCGCAAGAATTTTCTTTGGAAAATATTGTGCGTGAAGTATTGAATGTTGTTCGTCCTTACGAACAGAAGATTGGCAGAAAGATACCAGTAATTGCTGCTGGTGGCATCTATACCGGTGCCGATGCAGCTTATATGTTATCTCTTGGGGCAGCTGGAGTACAATTAGGTACCCGTTTTGTGGCAACACACGAATGCCCAGCGGCAGCAAATTTTAAGTTAGCATATCTTAATGCTAAACAGGAGGATATTGTCATTATCCATTCTCCAGTTGGTTTGCTTGGTCGAGTTATTCGTAATCGTTTTCTTGAAAAAGTGGCAGCTAGACAAGTACAGATGTCTTGTCCTTATCACTGTATTAAGTCTTGCGATATTAAACATGCCGGATTTTGTATAGCGCGAGCTTTAGTTAATGCTAAGAATGGAATCTTAGAAGATGGCTTGATTTTTGCTGGTGCTAATGCATATCGCTTGGATCGTATTGTGTCTGTCAGGGAACTAATGTCGGAATTAATTGAAGGTATAAAATCTTCTCCACTTAATTTAGCTACTCCAGCTTAAGTTGACTGCGCGATGTATTAATCGCGCAGTTTTTTATTTTCTTAAATTTAAGTTGTAGTAATAATGATGGTGTTGTATAATTTATTATATAATAAAATAAAAATATGGGATTTATGGAAATCATCGCTTTAATAGTTCTCTTTATCTTGTTTGCTAATATTAGCAATCGAGTTAAAAAAATAGAGAGCCTTGTAAAAGGTAAAAATTTTAATCAAAACAGCGCTCCATTAAATGTGCCAGTAATGCCAGCTCCTAATCAGGCACCGCTTACAAGCGCAACTAATTATTCAGCGCCAACAACTTTGGCTTCGGAAGTGGCAGTTGATAGCAATGTAGCTAAGCAAGCAGTAACATCAAAATCAAGCAGTCCTTCTGGTTTTATATCATTAATCAACTGGCTCAGGGAAGAATGGTTGATGAAATTAGGGTCATTATTAATGTTGTTTGGCTTTGGTTGGTTTGTAAATACTAATACTTGGTTAGGTCCAATTGGCAGCGTTACCTTAGGCATTATTGTCGGCGCTGCTGTTTTAATTTTAGGGGCTTGGCGCATTAAAGAAGATTTACATCAAGGCAGTGTTTTTTTAGTACTTGGCTCTACTGTTGTTTTGTTGACGGTCTATGCAGCTAGAAATTTGTACGGGGTTTTTAATCCTTATTTAGCATTTTTGATTATTTTTTTAAGTACGGCTTTTATTGCTTTGGTTAGTGTTAAACAAAAACTCCAAGGTTTAGCAGTGGCTAGTTTAATTTTAGCTAGTTTTGCTCCTTTACTGGTTGGTGTTAGAGAAACTAATTATGTCAGTTTGTTTTCTTATCTTTTGGTAGTTATTTTGGGAGTTATTTGGGTAGTAAGCTTGACGGGTTGGCGAGCTCTTACCTTACTTTCTATCATTATGGTTAGTTTTCATAGTGCGCCAGTCATGTTTTCAAGTCTAACCACAAGGAGCACTATTTTATTATTTGCTTATGCTTTGGCATCAATATTTTATATATTCAATACTATTTCTTTAATTAAAAACAGTGATAATAAGGTTAAGATAGATGTTATTACAGCAGCTATTAATGGCATGTTTTTGTTGACCTGGGTTTTATCAGCCGGCAAAGAAGAATGGCAGAGCATTATTATTTTAACTTGGATGTTAGTATTTTTAGTAGGAGCATTTTTAATTTTTTATAACACTCAGAAAAAAATACCTTTATATATTTATACTGGCGTGGCTACGATGATGCTAGCTGCAGCTACAACTATTGAATTAAACGGCGCTGTTTTGACTATTGCTTATACGATTGAGAGTGCCATTATTTCTTTGTTAATGTTTGCGGCTATCAAGGATCATATTTTGGGTCAAAAATACAGCTTGCTTTTATTGGGTCCAATTTTTGTAGCTTTTGGTGATATTGATAGTTTGCAACATAGTCGCACAGTATTAAATGAGCACTTTTTCTCAATTTTTATTTTGGCGATAGTCCTTTTAGTCATTGCTTTGACTTATCGTTATTTTGGTAAGCTTAATCCACGCGAGGGCTTTTTCGCGCATTTATATATTGGGCAGGTTATTTTAGCGACAGTTTATATTTATGTTTTGATTTGGCGAGCCTTCCATGTTGGTATTCATAATTACAGCACAGCTTCAATGTTAGCTATTATTATTTATACCATCATTGGTTTAGTTACAAATATTTATGGCAAACTAGTAGAAAGTAAAGTTTATTTTTTCTATGGTGGTACAATGTTAATTTTAGTTGTTCTTAGATTATTGATAGTTGACTTTAGTAGCATGGATAATACTCGTAGAATAGTAACATTTTTCTTTATTGGCTTTTTATTAATTACAGCAGCATTTACTAGCACCAAGAAAAAATTGATTAATAATGTATAAAAATATGTTTAAATTAAGATTAAAATCATTATTTTTTGTAAGTTTATTAGCCTTAGTTTTGCCAAGCATTTCCTTGGCACAAGCATCTGTGCCATTAAATCGTCAAAATAATAGTGCTTTAGACTTGAGCGCTTATCGGCAAGTAAAGACTATTACTGGCTTGAATATTTTAGTGCCAACAGTGATTGAAATTCCATTTACGGAAACAAATCTAGAACGATCAGATTTTATGGTGGTCGATGAAATGTCTAAAAGTGCCTTGCCTTATTATTTTAAAACCGAAACGGCTTATAGACAGGTTTACTATACAGCTCAAACTATTCCAAGTTCAGCTGATTATTATAAAATGACAGATAATAATTCTAGAACTTACGCAGAGTTTAATTTGCAGGGAGAGGAAGCAAATGTAGTTACTGTAAATTTATATTCAGATCAAGCTATTACTTCAACAGCTCTGACAACTTTGCTTGATGTTAATGTAGCCTTACCAACAGCTATTGAAATATATGCCAAAGTAGGTGGTGCTTATAAAACAGTTTTAGCTAGTACTAAAATGTCTCAGCAGACTGTGAAATTTCCAGAAACAACAGCTAGTGAATGGAGGATAGTTTTTAACTATGCTCAGCCCTTGAGAATTAGTGAATTGCGTTTGGTTCAAAACAATGTTGATAAAATAAGTCAAAATTCAATTAGATTTTTAGCTCAACCCAATGGTTATTATAAAATATATTTTGATCCAGATCGTTCAGTTGTAGTTAGTACTAGTGAAGCTGGTAATTTAATATCAGATGAAGATGTTTTATTGTGGGGACAGGTAGTAACTACACCTAATTCTTTTTACAAAAAGGCTGATGTTGACCAAGATAATGTTCCGGATTATATTGATAATTGTGTTTCTATATACAATCCAGAGCAAACAGACATAAATAATAATGGTCGTGGCGATGCTTGTGATGATTATGATAAGGATGGTCTTAATAATGAAAAAGATAATTGTCCAAATATTCCTAATTTTAACCAAAAAGATATTGATCACGACGGCATCGGCGATGCCTGCGATAGTGAAGAGAGTAGGATTACAGAAAAATATAAGTGGATTCCTTGGTTGGGCATAGTTTTTGCGCTAGGTGTTATCATTGTCTTATTTCTTATTACCTTAAAATCAAAGAAGCCCTTAAATTAATTTTAGTTTATAAATCATTTATCAAAAATAGCCCTGTTTGAAAGCAGGGCTATTTGTTTGACTAAAACACTAATTTACGGCAGAATAAATGTATGAAAATTGTTGTTGCTACGCCTTTATTTCCACCTGAAATAGGCGACATTGCCACTTATACTAAGAATATCGTTGAACATTTGAAATTAAAAAATCAAGTGCAGGTTTTGGCTTATGCTGGGCAAGTAGAAAAAATACCAGGCGTAGATATTTATACTGTTAATAAGAAACAAATTCTTTTTTTAAGAATTTGTAAATATTTTTTAAAGTTACTAAATCTTTCTCAAGATGCTGATTTAATTTATGTGCAAAATTCTATAGCAGTTAATCTGCCAGCGATTTTAGTAAAAATAATTACAGGCAAAAAAATAGTAATAAATTTTATTGAAGATGAAGCTTGGAAACGAGCCAGGTATCTACATTTGAGTGATAAATCATGGGAGAATTTTTTGCAAAAGCCAGAAGCTAATTTAAAAATTAATTTAATCAGAAAGTTACAAGTTTGGACTTTAAAAAAAGCCGATTGTGTTTTAGCCTCTTCCCAGGCTTTAGCACAGGCTCTGAGTAGTGGCTACCGTATATCACCAGATAGAATAGCAGTGAATTATCCACTTATTGAAGCTGGCCTTAATTTGCCTTTTAGTCAGGAATTGCAAAAGGGTCAAATTTTTGTAAATAGCAACTTGTTTTATTGGTGTGGTTTGGAAGAGTTAATTAAGGCAATTGATATTTTGAAAAATAAATTTCCTAATATTAAATTAATTATTATTGGTGACGGGCCACTTAAAAAAGATTTAAAAAAATTAGTTAATAGTTTAACTATAAATAATTATATAAATTTTAAAGCCTGGGTATCAAAAGCCGAAAAAACATATTTATTAAATAGTTCAGAACTGATAATTGAAAGCGCTCAAGAACAAGATTTTTCACATTTTTTAATAGAATGCTTATTGCTTGGTAAAAATATTTTAGCAACTAATAGCCCTTATCATCAAGAGATTTTGGGTAAACAGGCTATCTTTATTGATGGGCAAACACCGGCAGAAATAGCTCAGAAAATTAGTCTTATTTTTGATTTTGATAAAAGCCAAACAGTGGTTGCGGATAGATTTTCTCAAGCAGAACATTTTAATAAACTACAGAAGATATTTGAATCAATTACTAAATAGCAATTATGACAGCCCTAGATACCAAAAAAGAATGGGAAGAATACTGCCGTCAAGAAATTGAAACTTTGCGTCCTTTTTTACGTGATTTAAGTTTTGAGTTAGACGCAGAGCAGGTACATATTGGTGGAGAGCGTTATGCTTTTAGTGAAAAAAAGTTAGTTTTATTGGCCAAGCATTTACCAGATAGATTGCCCGTAATAATTAAGGTTAGTAATGACTTAAAAGGCATCCAAGAGATTAAAAAAGAAAGGCAAAGTCGTGCAGTAATGGCTAAAATAAATTTTGCCTATCATGTTTTTTATTCGCCTACCGAAATATTTTATCAAGAACAAAATGGCAGAGTAATATTTATTACTAAGTATATTGAGCAAGATTGTCAGTTTTTAGATAGGCCTTTGTTAGATCAATTTTTTTTAGCTCTCAAGGGCCTAGAGGTGCAAGAAGGTGTCCAGGTTACCACCTATGAACACGCTCGTAGCATTAGTAAGCATTTTGGGGTTTGGCAGGCTAAAGATTATTTAGATAAATTTAGCCAATATCAACAAGAAGTTTCGGCTAGCTTAATTGATAGTCCGGAAATTTTGTCTTTATATCAAAAAGCCAAAGAGTTTTTAAATGGTCAGGCAGAAATTATTGATTTGTATTCCGGATTTTTAACCCATTGGGATTTTGTGCCCCACAATATTCGTGTGCAGGGGAATAATATTTATTTATTGGATCATTCTTCAATTCGTTTTGGTAATAAATACGAATCGTGGGCTAGATTTATAAATTTTATGTCCATGCATAATCCTGATTTAGAAAAAGCCTTATTATTTTATGTTCAAAAAAATAGATCGCAATCAGAATATGCGTCTTTACAGGCAATGAGGGTTTTTCGTTTAACGGAAATAATCTGGCATTATGCTAACACCTTGTCTAAAGTAGAGGGTGATTTATTAGTTTTAAACAAGTTACGCATAAAGTTTTATATGCAGCTACTTACAGTAGTGTTGATAAATCAATATTTAGAACCATCAGTAGTTAAAGAATATCTAGTTCAACGCGATTCTTTACGTAGTGACACAGAAAAGTTAAGGCAGAAAAATTTACATTAAAAAATCCTCGCATTGCGAGGGTTTTTGTTTAGTCTAATTTTTCAACTTGCTTTAATAATTTTTCGTATTCAGCAATCATTGGGTGATCCCAAGATTCTTGGAAAGCTTTTAGCATTTCGTGTTCAAACCACATTTTTTGCTCCTTACCACGGTTAAACTTGGACCAAATATCTGAGCCCATGGTTTTGTGGGTTTCAATAATGCTTTCTAGATTATGGATTTTGTCAGCAATGGATACAGCTTTAATTTCAGGGCTACCATTTTTGACATCTTGGATATATTTTTTCTTTCTAGTTTCCCACTCCAGAGACTTGTCTTCTGATAAGGGTAAGATAATATCTACTACCTTATCGCCTAATTCTTGGCGTAATTGTTGCTCGTTCATATCAGTATCTTCTAGTACGTCATGTACTAAGGCTGCTGCAATTACTTCGTCATTAAAACCAAGTCTAGCTAATTTTTTAGCTACCATCATTGGGTGAATTATATAAGGAGAGCCGTCAGTTTTACGGACCTGCTTACCATGAGCTTTTAGCATCAAGCGGTGAGCTTTTTCTAAGAGTTCCATATTATTTCTAGTTAAATATTTTGTTCTTCATGTCTTGGGCTATCATATCCCAATTATATTTTGCTTCTACCATTTTTCTAGCAGTATCAGTAATTTTTTTAGTTTTTTCTGGACTTGCCAAGATATCTTTGACGGCACTGGCAATTTGTTCAGGGGAGTCTGGAGTTACGGCCCAAGCAGTAGTTTCGTATCCTGGATTTTTTTGAGCATCAAAAATAAATTCAGCCAAGCCTCCTTCTTGAGTAGCAATCACTGGCAGATGAGAAGCCATGGCTGAAAGTAAAGCGTTACCTAAGCCTTCTGATCTGCTGGGGCAGACAAAAATATCTCCTACCTTACGATATTTGGTAACTTCTGATCTATCAACTCGACCAGTAAACATAACGCGATTTTCTAAATTTAATTCTTTGGCTAGGCTTTTTAGCATTTGTTCGTCTTCACCGTCGCCAACCATTAAAAATTTAATATGATCTGGTAATATTTTTAAGGCACGAATTACATCATCGTTAGCTTTTTGATGTACTAAACGAGCAGTATTTACTAAAAAAATATCGCCAGGTTTTTTATTCAGTTTTTGTTTTAGTTCGGTAATTTCATTTTCAGAGGCAGATTCGGCTAAATCGCGAGGGTTAGCTCCATTATGAATAATGGTTATTTTATTATCACCAACTCCACGTTGTTTGGCCCAGTTAGCTAGAAACATAGAAATAGCCTGTACCTTGTCGGCCTTAGTAAAAGCTCTGGTAAATAGTGGCCATAATGGCTTCATGATTTTTTCAATGTAGTCAGTAGGATCACCTTCTTGAAGAGTTAAAAAGTATTTTACCTTAGGGTGAGTTATTTTAAAAATAGCAGCTGGTACGCCAGCAGAGTGAGCCATCATGGCCCAGATAGCATCGTATTTATATTTGCGCTGTAGCTTGCAAGCTTTGCTAGCTGCTAAAAATTGGTATAGTGGTTTATTAATATCTAAAGGCATTTTACTTAAGTCTTGAAAACTAGGATTTTTGCGAGTAATGCCAATACGATGTACTAAAACATTGCCAACTTTTTCAGTTTTTTGAAGTTCAGAATTATAACGCAATGTTACCATATGAAATTCAATGTCATTAGTTTCAATGCGGTCGGTAATTTCTTTAATTGCCGCTTCGGCTCCAGAGGTTTGGTTGGGGTAGTAGGCTAGGGAAAAAATTAAAATACGTTTCATATTATTTCAATGAGTTAAAATAGATAGAACTTTTTAATTCTGAGATATCGTCTTCTAATTTTTTAAATTCATCATCGCAACCAGATTCTTTATCAGCAGCATTGCGGGCCTGCCAGTAAATGTGTTCAAAATTATATAAAGAAGATTTTTTATTAAACCAATTTAATGATCTGGCAATCATAATTGTTTGAAGCAGTAAAATAATAAGTATAGCAAATAGCATAATATTAGATGGCGTGCTAAAAAATTTCTTCATAAATTTATTTTTTTATTTCCTCAATATATTGTTTTAATGTATGTTTTTGTTTCCAGCCAAGTTTTTTTATATTTTTAGAGTCCATGGATTCGGCAGAAAAGCTAGTTTTAGTTTGGGGCAACATTTTTATTTTTCCGCCAAGCAGGTGGGCCACGTCTAGAAGAGAGTAGGTTTCTTTAGCGCAAATATTATAGTTGTCTCCAAGACCTTTTTGGCCAGCTAAAATAATACCAGACACTGCGTCATAGACGTGGGTAAAGGCGCGAGTTTGTGTTCCTGGTTTACGTACTGGCAATACTTGTTTTTTTAAATAAGCTTGTTTAAATATTTCAATAACAGTTCCATGGGCTCCATTAAATTGTCCTGCTCTTTCACGTGGGCCATAAACATTAAAAAAATAAACAGTAGCATAGTCTAGAGAATACCAGCGACTATAGTTTTTGACTAATTCAGTATTTGTCGCTTTGGCCCAAGTATAAGGAGCTATGTCTTTGCCAGAGACTTTACTCTTATTATTTTTATTAAATTTAGTAGAAGAGCCAGCGTAGACTAATTTACATTTGTGAAGTCGCCAAAACTCTAAGACGCCCAAAGTGCCAGCAATATTTAAATCCCAAACTAATTTTGGTTCATATAAACTAGCTGCAACTCTAGAATATTCGCCAAGATGATAAATAATATCAGGTCTAACTTTAATGTGTTGAGCAATATCTTTAGTATGGCCTTTGACATATTTGGCGCCTTTGATGTGGTTTTTACTGCTACCAGTAAAATAATTATCTAGAGAAATAACTTGGTTATTTTTATTTTTTAGTAATTCTTCGATCAAGTGTGAGCCAATAAAACCAGCTCCACCAGTTACTAAAATTATTTTTTTCTTAGACATTTTTGGTTGCTTTTAAGCTTTTAATGTAGTAAGATTAGCCTAAAGATAATGAAAAGTCAAAGTAATTGTTAATATTTTTTTGCAAAAATGCCTTTAAAAATTTTTAGATTTTTTTTAAATTATATTAAAAATAATTGGCACCAATTATGGCGTTATGGCACAGTTGGTTTGATTTCAGCTGTAATTGATTTTGGGATTTTATATTTACTTACGGACAAGTTGGGCTTTCACTATTTAGTATCAGCGACCATATCCTTTATTATAGCGGCGAGTTTTAATTATTATTTAAACAAGACTTGGACATTTAAAGTTGGCGGCAGCTTGATTAAACAAGCTGGTATTTTTTTGTTGATAGCAGCCAATGGTGTGTTATGTAATAGTGTTATTTTGTATTTATTAGTTGAATATGGCCATTGGTGGTATATTTATGCCAAGGTAATTGCTACTGGTATTGTAACAACTATTAATTTTCTAGGTAATAAATATTTAACTTTTAGAAAATAGATTATCATTTAAATTAAAACAGCCGATTGCTTGCAAGCAATCGGCTTTTATTTTTTAAACTCTTAGGCCCGCTTAGTGCTGGAGGCGTCGCAACAGTTTTTGGTTGCGACTATCGCGGTATTCTTCGATAACCGCGGCCTGCAGTCTACCCAGCTGGTAGGCGTAGAGTTTGGCTGTAGTCTGACCACCAATGATATCTTGGTAAAAATGACGTAGTGTTTGCAAGAAGCAGGGTCTTAGTAGCGCTCTAGCTTCGGGAGTAGGAGCAACAATAAGCATGTCGTTGTAGTCGCTGATCAAATCCTCAGGGTCATCTTGTCCATTGATTACTGCTTGCGCAAAATTGCGTAAAGATTTAAGCATTTCCTGTTCTTGTTGGCGACAGACTTGACTCATATTGCCTTCGTCAGTGACAATTGATTCTAGGCTGAGACTATCCTGGTAGACAGCGGCAGCTACTAAACCAGTTTCGTCACCATAATAGAAAATATAGGATTCTTTTTCGGCTTGACTCATGCTACTAGCAGTATCGCTAGCAGAACTAGTCATTTGCAAAATGCGAAGTCCGCCGTTGAAGATGTCGGGATGTTGAGCTCTTAGCTTCAGTTGCTCTTCGATATAGATAGCTGGTGGGCAGAAGCCGTTTTCTTGAAAATAGTTTCTAGAGATTTGCATAGTCTCACCGGCTAATTTGGTTTTAAGGCCCCAGGCCCAGGCTTGATCACGATTATAACATTCTTCTTGAGCAAATGCAGTAGCAGAGCTAATAAGTAGTAGAAAACTGCAGATGATGAAGTAGCGTAGGCTCGTTGACATGACTCCCTTTCCTTTCGTTTGGTGGTTGGTGGTGCAAGGAACTGTTTATTTTAATATTTTATATTATCTTTGGATAAATATTTTGTCAATATTTTTGAATAATTAAAAATCCCACCTAAAGGCGGGATTTGGCTATAACATTTTTTTAAATTGTTCTACCATTGGTACTAGTTCTGGATCGCAATGATATTTTTTAGCAAGATAAAATGAAGTCCAATCAGCTAGCAACATATTAGAAAATATTTCTTGCCAACGATTTTGACCACTTAATTTAGCAGAAAGTTGCTTTAGACTTTCTTTTTTATATAGATTTTTAATTACCTTTAATCTTTTGGTAATACTAGGATGATCATGTTTATCTTCGAGATAAATAATAGCAAAATTATCAGATAGTTTTTTGGTGTATTCATTGCGGTCAAAGCCAGTCATTTCGTTATGATTTAGTTCTGGTAAGACATTGTAAAAGGCTGGTATCTTGGTATTTTCATTAAATTTTATTTTCCAAGTAAATGCTAGGCTAGTGTTTTGGCGGGAAGCATAAATAATGGGGATTTTATTAAATAATTGTTCAGCCATTTTTTGGCCAGCCTTTTGTTGGGCGTTAGCTTTTAAAGATGTGCTTAAGTGATAACTTTCTTTGAGCAGGCTAAATTCACCCATGGCTAGCAATAAGGCTCTTAAATTTAGACCAATGGCTTGGCGTGGTTGGATGTGCCAATTAGGAATTTGTATATAGGCTAGATTTTTAGCTTTAGCTATTTCAATTAATTTTCCGCCAGTAGCAACAACTAAAACATTTAATTTATTTTTTAGAGCCATTTCTAAACCACTGATTACTTCTTCGGTGTTGCCAGAGTAAGAGTTGGCAATGATTAAATAATTTTTTAGTTTACTGATTGGCCAAGTAGGTAAATTATAGTCTTGGTGCACATGAATATTTAGCGTTGGCTTAATAGCTAGTAGTAAGTCAGCAGCTAGATGCGAACCGCCCATGCCTAATAATACAAAGTTTTTAGCTGGTTTAAAGTATTTTTTATTTTCAATCTTTGCTTGATAACTAAATTGTTCAGGAAAATTTTTAATAGCGTCTAGCATAATTTTATTATTGATGATTATTAAGTAGTTGTTTAGCAGCTTGTACAATATGTTGGCGATCTAGACCATATTTTTGCCATAATTGTTGGTAAGTTCCAGATTCGCCAAAGGTATCTTTAACACCGATTATAGTTAATGGTTTTGGTAATTTTTGACTTAAGAGTTCAGCGATGGCAGAGCCTAAACCTCCAATTTTTTGGTGATCTTCGACAGTAATTACTAGACCAGTTTTTTGTACAGATTTTAAGATAGTTTTTTCATCCAGTGGTTTAATAGTATGACAATTAATTACCTCGGCTTTTATCTTATGTTCAGCTAAAATTTTGGCAGCTTGTAGGGTTTCATAAAGAATTGGGCCATGGGCAATAATAGTGACATCTTTGCCAGGTAGTAGAACATTAGCTTGGCCAATTTTAAAGGGGGATTCTTTAGTAGTAAAGATATTTGTTTCAGGACGAGTAAGTCTTAAGTAGACTGGGCCATTGATTTTTAAAATAGCTTCAGTGGCTTTTTGAGCTTCTAGATAATCAGCCGGCGCTACTACGCTAATATTGGGTAAACAACGAACAATAGCAATATCCTCTAAAGCTTGGTGGCTTGCACCATTTTCACCAACTGAAAGTCCAGTATGGTGGCCAATAATTTTTACATTTGCATCAGAGTAGCAAACACTAATTCTTAATTGATCCCAAGATCTACCAGGACTAAAAACAGCAAAGCTACTAGCAATAGCAATCTTTCCGCTTAGGGCAAGCCCAGAAGCTACTCCTAGCATATTTTGTTCAGCCACACCTACTTCAATAAAACGATCAGGATATTTTTCAGCAAAGGCAGCCACGCGAGTAGATTCAGCTAGGTCAGCGGAAACAACTACAATATCAGTATTTTTTTTGGCAAGACTTACTAAGGCTTCGCCAAATCCAGAGCGAGTAGATTTTTTTATTAATTTATTTTCTTGACTCCAATTTTTGTCTAGCATATTTTTATTTAGCTTGTTCTAACTCTTCTAAGGCTTGGGCGCATTGTTTGATGTCTGGTATTTTGTCATGCCTGACATATTTATTTTCCATAAAAGATACGCCTTTGCCTAGAGTGGTTTTAGCAATAATAGCTAGGGGTTTATTTTTATTATTTTTTGTCTGTTGTAAAGTTTTTACAATTTTAGCAATATCATTACCAGGCATTTCAATGGTGTTCCAGCCAAAGTCTTGGTATTTTTTTGTTAGTGATCCCAGAGGCATAATATCTTTAGTATAGCCATTTATTTGAATGCCATTTAAATCTACAATAACAATTAAATTGTTTAATTTGTATTTACTGGCTAGCATCAAAGCTTCCCAAACTTGGCCTTCATTATGTTCACCGTCGCTTGTGATACAAAATACTCTATAACTACTTTTATCTATTTTAGCATTTAAGGCTATGCCAACTGCTTGCGAAATTCCTTGTCCTAGGGGGCCACTTGATACTTCAACACCAGCCAAAGATAAATTGTGTGGGTGACCCTGTAAACGGCTATTTATTTTACAAAAACTTTTTAATTCTACTAAAGGGAAATATCCAGCTCGTGCTAAGCTTGTGTAAAGTACTGGACAGATGTGTCCATTGGATAAAATTAAACGATCACGTAGAGGGGAATTTGGTTTATGTGGGCTATGATTTAAAATCTTAAAAAATAAAACAGTAAAAATATCAGCCATGCCCAATGAACCGCCGATGTGTCCAGAATTAGCCCGGATAATCATTTTGACAATATCTTCGCGGATAATATTTGCTTGTTTTTTTAATTCTTTGATATTTAAATTTGACATATAGTTATATTATCATATTTAGGCTTTAAAATAAATAAAAAATCACCCAGGGAACTTGTCTCTGGGTGAAATATTGAAATAAGCAAACGTCTTTTAAGATAGTCGCACAAAGCGAATTCTGTTCCAGGCAATATAATGCAACTCATCGGTCTGTAGGCAGATAAGTCCAGAGCCGATATTAAAATAGTTGGCAATCGGTTTTTCAAGAGCTCGTTCAATTTTCTCTTCGTCAAAGTAAGTTAGTAGATTGATACTAGTAT
>CAZHLU010000017.1:0-15176 GCA_964533435.1 uncultured Gammaproteobacteria bacterium
ATATAATATAAATTAGTAAGCCCAAGTAAAGGCAAAACTATATTTAACAAAATAGCCGAAAGTGCCACTAAAGCTGTAGCAATAAAAATATAATCAATTTGTCTTTTGACAATACTGGCTGCTGTTTTACGATTATAAATCAAATAATACAAACCATAGGCCATTAATAAAGCAAAATATAAAACAAAATAAAGATAAATCGGACCTGGCACATAAGACAACTCCCCTTTATCAAAAATAACTTTGCTCAAATTATAATCAGTAAAAACAAGTGGCGATAAAATAACAGCTGGTACAAACCACATTATTTTTTTAACTAACTTTTGCTGTGACCAATTATCAAATAATGACCAAGTAAGCCATACCCAAGTTGGCGCTAAATATAAAGTCGGCAACAAACCAAAACGAACCGATAAAAGTAGATGCGGGCTGCCTAAAAATAAAAAAATGTTAGCTAGTTCTGAAGCCTGCCAAATAAAAAGCAGCGCTACCATAGTAAATATTGGCCAGCGCCGTGGACGATTCTTTTGAACCAAAATAAATATTAATAAAGAGAAATTTATTAGCCAAACAAGTAATAAAATAAATGTTGATAGCAACATAATTAAGCCGTCTAAATAATTAAGCCGTCTTGTTTAAAGATACAATTTTGCATAAAAATTGTCAAGAAAAAATAATAAATTTGCTAAATTCTTTATTTAACCTATAATAAAAATATGAAGATAACAAAAGAGATTATCACTATACAAGGTGCCCTACCCGGAAAAACATCAACTATAATAGCTGGTATACATGGCAATGAAATTTGCGGCATTAAAGCTTTTGAAGAATTAATACCAAAATTAAAAATAAATTTCGGAAAAGTTAATTTTGTTTATGGCAATATAAAGGCAATTGAAAAAAATAAAAGACAAATCGATGTAAATCTTAATAGAGTTTTTAGACCAGATAAAGAGTTAAGTAAAAAAGAAAAAGAATCTTATGAATATCAACGTGCCAAAAAATTAAAAAAAATATTGAATCAAAGCGATGTTTTACTTGATATTCACTCCAGCCGTAATACAAAATCTGTCCCCTTTGCTATTATAGCAAGTAAAAATTTTTATTTAGCTAAAAAAATGCCTTTTAAAATTGTTTCTTCTGACTGGGATAAAATAGAACCTGGTGGCACAGACGATTATATGAATAGACAAAATAAAATTAATATTTGCGCTGAGTGTGGCTATAACCTTGATCCAAAATCAATATATAGAGCTAAGAAAATAATATTAACATTCCTACAACTCATGGGCAATATTACCCCAACTATAAAATTAAAAAATCATAAACAAAAATCTATAAAGGCATATTATGTTTACCATAATAAAAATAAATACTTTAGATTAGCAAAAAAATTTAAAGATTTTGAGAAAATAAAAAAGAATACCCTAATCGGATTTGATGGTAAGGAAAAAATATATTGTCACAATGACAGCTACATCATCTTTGCTAGAAATTGCCAAAATATTAATGAGGATGCTTTTGTTTTAGGAAAATAATAAAAAATTTATGGCCAAAAACATTTATATTATTAGCTCTGCTTTAGGAAATGCTACCGCTATCGAAATTATTCCCAAACGATTAAACCGTCAAGAATATGTTAGACGTGGTAAAAAACTAATGTCTGCAACTAAAATTTATGGTGTTGAGCAATGTGGTTTTTTAATATTAGATAAAAAACATTTGGAAATGAGCGGTGGAGAATTTTGTGGTAATGCTGCCCGCGCTGCTGCCTTGGTTATACACCTACTCACAAAGGCCAAACAGTGCGAATTTAGTATGTCTGGATTTTCTCACATCATAAAAGCTAAAGTCAAAAAAATAAATATACACCAATATAAAGTAGAATGTTTATTCCCTAATTTTAAAATAAAAATAAAACCCTTGAAATTAATGGGTAAAGAAGCTAGTTTAATTGACCTTGGCGGAATTACACATGTAGTTATAAAAGATGATTTTCCCAAAAAAGACTATAAAACCCAACATAAAAATATCAGACAATTACTAAAATTAAAAACTCAAAATGCTATTGGGGTATGTTGGATTAAGAAAAATAAAAAATCAATAAAGATTCACCCTGTGGTATGGGTAAAACAGATAAACTCATTTTTTTACGAAAGTTCCTGCGGATCTGGCAGTATAGCTGTTAGCAAAGCAAATGGTCTAAGTAAAATAATACAGCCATCTGGCTCAACTATTTATGCCTTACATAAACCAAAAGGAATCAGCTTACAAAGTCGCATGGATATTATAAAAATTATTTCCTAAAATATATTGGTGAATACAATGAAGACGATTTCCCATAAAATGCAGCCCATTCCTTATCGCCATAAGAAAAATGCCACCACTCGCCATAAAAAGGAGCAAATCCTACTTTTACCATAATATCATGCAAAAGTATTCTATTATTTTTTTGTTTACTTGATAAGTTTTTATAAAAAGTTTGTATTTTTTTCTCATCAGAATAATCTGCTATTTTTGTAGCCATGTCTAAATCACCTGGACGGCTAGTAATAGTAATATCAACTGCCCCACCGACAATATGCCCAGCTACATCTGGTGCAGCCACAAATAAATGAGTTTTAGCATTAAGATCATTTTCTGATAAATTTGGCTCTTGTTTTTTTATATCTCCTTTTCTTTTATCAAAATATTTCTGCTGTACTTCTGGATGACGATAACCATAAACTACTTTTAAAACATAATCACTGTCTTGTTGTTTTAAAAAATTACTCGCTTGCAGCAACATGCTAGCGACGGTATGACGGACAAAAATCTCGTTACCAATATAACTAAGCATATCCATTTTTTCATATTGGCATAATATTTCTGGAGCAAATTCATTTAAACTAACAAGTTTTTCATTATTTTCACCAGCCTTGATTTGAAACAAATCGTGATAAGTTAATATTTTATATTGCATATTTAAATAGTACAATATTTTCTATTTTTTTAAAAAAATTTTTAATATAAACTAACTTGTCTTATTTTATGATGATGACCTTACCCATAATCTTATTATTTGATCAGCATCCATACAAACTAAATCCCTCATATTAATCTCGGGATACTTTTGTCTTATATGTCTAATAATATAAGCTCCTAATTTATAACCAAGCCAATTAGGCTTACCTTTGCCAAAAAACCACTCCGCATGATTATAGCTACCATCTTTCTTTTTATCTCTTTTATTTAAAATATCTAAATATCTTTTAATCTCATTATTTTTGTATCGTCCCCAGGGGGCATCAAATAATTTCCAGCATTCTTCAGCAAAAACTATTGCTAATCCTTCTGATATAATAACTTCCATTAAAGTAGACCCGTACCCTGTATTTTTCCACCTAGCAACATGATTCATTTCGTGATATACGCTAAGGGGAATAATTTTTTTTATTATATTCTCTACCCTCTCTTCATTATAAAGAGGGTTAATAGACAATCGTATCCAATCACTATTAGGGGCAAAACCCCCTGAGCCTACCCTAGTAATAGTTAATTTCTGATTTGGATAAATGACAATATTAAGCAAATCTATGCCTAATTTTTTTGCTGCTATTTTAGCATGTTCTAAAACTATTTTTCTAATTAATTTTTTATTTTTATTAGAAATATCGTTTTTAACATCAAATAAAAAAATATTGATTTTCATAGTAATAATTATAACAATGCTTAATAAAAAATAAAAGCCCCTGCATGTTTGACCATGCAGGGGTATGCGAAAGGAACATTGCTCCTACTTCAGAGACTTCCGAGGAGGCGACTCACACGAACCTCCGCAGTCGTCACTGCAGTCGTTGCACAGTCCCATGTTCTGGATGTGACTACGCCCCTTATAGGGACGCAGAGTCACCTTGACAGAAGGCATGGGATCTTCCTGCTTTTTGGTATTCACTTTTCACCTCCTTCACGCGAAAAAGTGCGGTTGCGCTGGAAACTCACGTTTCCAGTCTAAACCCAACATCTTTAAACGAGAATGTTTATAATATTCGCTACCGTAGCCAAAGCTTAGAGGCATCAACACATCAGATAGTACCCGTATTACAGATAAGCTTGTGTTAATATTAGGAGTAATATCAACAATAACAGGATTAAATTGTGAAAAGATATCCATACGACCAAATTTTTCTGGTTGTTTTTCATTAGCATCTAATAGCCAAGAAAGGTGCTGTAATTGTCCTGGGTAAAAATATAACCTACCATGATCTAGTACTGAAACAACATCTTCTAGTTTAGAAACTCTTTTTGGCTTCGCCTTATACCAAGATAATAGCATATACTCAGCTTCATTAAAAGCCTTTTCCATTGCCAATCTAAACGAAAAATCTGCAGCTGCCCCACTAACAAGGCACGGATATTCACTATTATCAGAAAAAATAAGACAAACAACTACTGGGACACTATCAATAGTAATATTCAAAAATTTAACCTTCCTCTTCTGACTTTCCCAAAATTCAACTCTACTTCTAGTATTTTTATCAATTATATTATGAGGCAGAGCCGTTACATTTCTTTTTGTCCCCCAGGTAACTGCAATAGCATCTCTTTCAATCAATTCAAGAAGACCTTTTTGAATAGCTATATTTTTTTTAAAATGAGCAGCTACACCTGAAGAGTTAGTAAAACAACAGAGATTACGACCTAATTCTGTAGCATTAAGAGGATAAAAAACATTATCAATCGGCACATATACCTGCTGCCCATCAACTAAACGATAACCAGAAATCCATTGCCAATCTTTTTGATAATCAAAAGGTTTTAAGTTTAAAATTTCATACTGCCTATCATCCATCGGATTAATCACCATTGGATCAATAAATGGTTTATCCAAATTCATGGCTGAAGAAACCATATCTATCCTAAGACATCCGGAAGCGTAACGCTCGAATGCCTCAGCCATCACCTTAACAGACGCTTCAGCCACAGTCCTACCTGAAGCAAAGGCTAAATTACGTCCTCGTTTAGATTTAGTAATAGATGCATATTTTGCAGTTGCAACAACCCTAGGCATAGTGTAATTACCATAAATCAACTCACCAAGACGAATAAGTCTAACTGGTTTGTCCTTACCTAATAATTCAACCTTCAACTTACGTGATTCGTCATAAAATGGCTCATGAATATGTTGCACTTTATTCTCATCGGGCAACCCAACTACCATTGCCAGAGCAATAGCTTGCCTTGGATAATCTATCTGCAACTCCCTGGCTATCTGCAAATCGTTAAATCCTCCCCATTCCACAGCACCCAAACCATTCTCTATGCAATAAAGATTAGCATTTTGAGCAGCATGACCAATCTCCATCATTACAAATCTATAACCACGATTAGAATATTTCAATGTTGTGCGTGAAAAATCTGCACCCAAAAAAACCACAAGTGTAGCATTTTTTATTACTTCACTTGAATCCAATATCTGACAAACCCTTTCCAATCCAGATGGAATATTTAAAAGAGAAATTTCTTGCTTATCTGCAGAGTATTGATACCATCCTGGACATATCTTGCCAACTTTTTTTAATAGTGCAAAATAAACTTCTAAAGGATATAATCCTCCGGCAGAAGGAATACTGCGCGAACCATTTGTTCTATTCATACTTTCAAGTAATCCTGCTAACTTAATCTCGCTGATCGATACATCTCTAAATCGCCTAATGGTGCGCCTAGACCTAATCAAACTTAGGAAATCAGAATTTGCATCTTCTAATGAAATTACACTCTCGACTTTAAGAGCTGTCTTTCTCTTTGGTTCTTTTTCTATCTGCGCTACCTGATCTTCGCTCCAATTAAAAGAAAATTCCATAGGATTAGAAGAATCTTTATGAAAGCTCTCATAAATAGAACAACTATCACACAGAATACCCTGCTCTAACAACAATTTAAGCAACAAATGAAATTTTCTACTAGTAATCCACGGCAATCTGCTCTTGATATTAGAGACCGTGTTTAATCCGTTACAATGTTTTAAAATATCGATAATTTCCTTAGAGCAACCATCGATAATTTTATTGCCTTCTCGACAAACGAAAATAAGCTTATCGGGTCCAGCAGAATATCCAAAAAAAGTTACTAATGGTCGGATTTCCGGCTTGTGCATTTTGCCCCTCCTAGAACTTGTCAAGGAACGTTTTATAGCCGTCTCTAAAAAAACGGCCAGCGGTCATTCCCACTGTATATACTATTAAATTTTTTGTCAACAAGACAAAATACTGATTACTAAATTTACAATTATATAATAAATTGACAAACTTTTACTAAAGAGCTAAGATTATTATAGTTGTTTTAAAATTACAAAATCTACGAAGCGTGTCCCGCAAATTGCGGGGTTGGGCACGCTGAGATGGCTATTGCGTTAGTGATAGCTCGGCAGCCTCCGTAATCATAGGCTAACTGATGTCGCCATAAAATGGGACTTGAGTCGGTAAAAGTGATTTTGATCTGTTTTACTGACAGATTTTTTTAATTTGTCATAGCAATCAAAATAATAAAGGTGGTACCACGGGAAGCTTCTCGTCCTTTGTCTGGATATTTATTATGCAGACCAAGGATGGGAAGTTTTTTATTTCCCATGTTCATTTACAAGCCAACAACAGGAGGTCTAAGGAGATGGATCAATTTTTGTCTCAATTCAAATATAATCCTGATAAAAAACTTTATGTAGGTGTTGAAAGAGAATGTTTCTTAACCCAAAATGATAATATTGTACCCATGTCGCCTCAGGTTTTGTCCGTCTTGCCAAAAGATAATCGTTTTGGATACGAACTATCTGCTTGCCAACTAGAAGAAAGAATTGGACCGTGCAAACTATCCGATGTACCTAAGTCTTTACAAGACAATAATAAAGAAATACAAGCAGCTGAACTTAGGCTAAATTTCTCACGTTGCTATTGCGAAGTTGCACCCGATGATATGCCCTTGGATGTTTTTCCTGATCCAACTGGACGTTATCAAAAGATAACTGCAAATATGCCACGCGAAACACTACTATCTGCTTGCCAAGTTGCTGCTGTCCATATTCATATTGGTATGCCTGATCACGCTACAGCTATGCGTGTTTATAATCAAGTGATTGATCATCTTGATATCCTATCTGCTTGGGGCGATAACTCTAATGGTCGTAGGCTGGATATTTACAAAAAGATGGCACCTGATTTTCTACCTCGTCCTTATTTTTCTTGGCAAGATTTTTATACTGAAGCTAAAGAAAAACATTTCTGGCAAGATCCTCGTAAATGTTGGCACTTAATTAGACTATCTATTCATGGCACTATTGAATTTCGCATGTTTGGTACTACAGCCGATAATGAAAAAATCTTGGCTTGGGCCGAATATTGCCAAGAAATCTGTCGTATTGCCATGTAAGTAATAGTCCAGGAGGCGCAAGTTAAGACTTGCGCCTCCTCCCTTAAATCTAATATAATAAAAATATATGACATATTTTACTCATCAAATTATCGGTTCTAATAAACCACACCTTGCTATCATTGCTTGTACTCATGGTGATGAAATTATAGGTAAAAAAATATTTGATCAACTTGTTAATATAAAAATTGCCAAAGGTAGCCTACATTTAGTAGTAGCTAATACTCTAGCCGTAAACAAGAAAAAGAGATTTATCAAAAAAGATTTAAATCGGTCTTTTCCTGGCAAAAAAAATGGTGTTTTAGAAGAAAAAATTGCCTACCAATTAACTCCTATTTTAAAAAAAATGGATTATGTTATTGATGTCCACGCTACCAATTCCGATTTTAAAAAATTAATTATTACTGTTCATAAAAATAAAAAAATAAACGAAATCTTAAAAGTGCTAGCAACTAAAAAAATAGCCCATATGCAAAGCCCTGCCTTAGGGAAAAAATCTCTAATATCAGTGTGTAAAAATAGTTTTTGTCTAGAATATGGCCCTAATAAAACTGGTAAAAATTATAAAGTTGCTTTAAAAGATATTAAACTTATTTTAAAAAAATTAGATATAATAAAAAAAACAAAAGCACTCAAAGAATACAATAAAAAAGAATTATTTATAGTACAAGACAGTTATAGTGTTCCTAAAAATTTTATCCAAAATCCTAAACTAAAAGATTTTCATTTAATAAAAAAATACGAATTAATAGGTAAAGTTAAAAATAAAAAAATATACAGCACTAAAAAATTCTATCCTATATTTTTAGGTAAAGGACGCTACTTAAAAACCTTAGCTTTAGTGGCGCAAAAAAAATTAATAAAATTATAAATTATGTTAAAAAAGATATTCAAAAAAAATAAAAATATTATTATTGGAGCCCTACACTTTCCTCCACTTTTAGGCTATCCTGATTTCCCTGGTTTTGAAGTTGCCTACAAAAATGCTTTAAGTGATCTTAAAGCATTTAGCAATGGCGGAGTTGATGCTGTTATTTTTGAAAATAATTACGATATCCCCCATCAAATAATGGTAAACCCTGAAACTATTGTTGCCATGACTTATTTAGGAGAAAAAATAAAAAAACAAAGTACATTACCAATCGGTATTAGTACTTTATGGAATGATTATAAAACAAGTTTAAGTATTGCCAAGACTTTGGGTTTAAAATTTATTAGAATACCTGTATTTGTAGATAGAGTTCGTACTAGTTGCGGTTTAGTTGAGCCTGTATATAAACAAGCTGTTAAATACCGCCAACAATTAAAAGCAAATAATGTTTTACTTTTTACCGATATTCACGTTAAGCACTCAAAGATAATATCAAAATACAATTTATATCAATCTGCTCAAATGGCAATTAAGAACGGCTCTGATGCTTTAATTATTACTGGCAATTGGACTGGTCAAGCACCTAATATTGATGAACTAAAAAAATTAAAAAATAGCGTTGGCAATTTTCCAATATTTATCGGTAGCGGAGCTGATCATAAAAATATCAAAACATTATTACAATATGCCAACGGCGTTATTGTTAGCACTTCTTTAAAAGAAGGCCGTAATAAAAATAAAGAAATCAACGTCAAAAGCTGGCAACAAAGAATATCTAAAGTAAAAGTAAAAAAATTAACCAATCAAAAATAAAAAAGAGTCCACCTCCGCCTCCGCCAGTTGGCGGATGGCGGAGGTGGACTCTTTTTATAATCTATAAAATAATTTTTTTGATATTTTTCATATCTTCGTAAGCTGTTATCTTCATAGCTTCTTTAACTTCGGCCATGGTAGCTGCTGCTACTTTTTTGGCTTTTTGAGTTCCCTCAATTAAGGCATCTCTTACCACTTCTGGATGAGCTTGATAAAAAGCTCTTTTTTCTCTAATTGGTTCTAAAAATTTATTTAATAATTCTGTTAAAAGGCCCTTAACCTGCGCGTCACCTAATTTACCAGCCCGATACTCTGTTTTTAAATTTTCCAACTCTACCTTGTCATGATAAAAAGCATCTAAATAAGTAAACACTACATTACCTTCAATATGGCCTGGGTCAGTGGCTTTAAGTCTAGTTGGGTCAGTGTACATTTTTTTAACTTTTTTCTCTACCTCATCAGCACTATCAGATAAATAAATACAATTACCCAAACTCTTACTCATCTTAGCTTTACCATCAATACCTATCAAACGCGGCACTCTACCAACTAAAGCCTGTGGCAAAGGAAAAATCTCACCATACATACGATTAAACCTTCTGGCAATTTCTCGAGTAAGTTCAACGTGAGGCAATTGATCCTCACCTACTGGCACTAAATTTGCTTTTGGCAACAGAATATCAGCCGCTTGGCTAGCCGGATAATTATAAAAACCTAAAGAAATATCTTTTTGTAAAGCTGACTCATCTTTTAAGGTTGGGTTACGATCAACAAAAACTTTAGGGGTAATCATACTCAAAAGCATGGCTAGTTCGGCATGCTCTGGCACATAACTCTGAATAACAAAACTACTTTTGTTTGGATCTAATCCAACTGATAGCCAGTCCATAGTCACTTGAATAACCGAATCTCTGATTTTAGAAATATTATCAGCATAATCACCAAAGGCTTGATAATCGGCAATTAAAAAATGACAATCATATTCATTTTGCAATCTTATCCAGTTTTCCAAAGCACCAACATAGTGACCTAAATGAAGACTGCCAGTTGGTCGCATGCCCGTTAAAATACGCTCCTTTTTTGCTGAATTTTCTTGTTTTGACATAACTTGTTTATAATAAAAATTTTGCCTGATATTACGTGAATAATACTACAAAATATTTTTTCAGTCAAAATTAACTAATTAAAATTAGCTCTATTTTTATAACAAAAAACGCAAGACCGAAGTCTTGCGCCTGAAGATGAAACAACTCTAGTTAGCCAAGACCAAAAAAACATTGGCATTATTAGGAGGTAATTTATCACCAGAAAGTTTAAAAGCACAGTGATCGCCGCTATAGGCTACTTCGGAATCACGCTTATCAATCTGGATATTCATAATAAAATGATGACTGCTATGGAAACCAGTAACATCCGGCTTATCTTGATCACCTTTTTCAAATAAAACATGCTCACCAGTCATAATATCAAAATTATCATCGCCTTCTACCTCAGGCACTAAACGCACAGCTACACAAGATATCGGTCGATAAACATTAGTTACCTTGCCGATGTAAACTTTGCGCATGACGGCCTCCTTGTCTAGGGTTGCAAACTAAAGGGCTAAATCCTAAAAAAATTATCATATTTTTTTATTTAGGTCAAATAAAAAGGGCCCGCCGCGTAAACAACGCAAGCGAGCCCGGGGGCACGCGGAAGGACTCGAACCTCCGACCTCTCTCTTCGAAATGAGAGTGCTCTATCCAGCTGAGCTACGCGCGGCTAATGCCTATACCCCCTTGATTCTATACTAGAAGAACTTGATACACGATAAGCCTATATGCTACCACTCCTATAGCTTTTGTCAATATAAAACAATTACCCTTACTTAGCGAGTACTGAAGCCTGTTAATTATTCGGTTAATAAGTAACACCACATCTCACCTCCGCCGCGTTTGACGCGGCGGGGTCAATATACAAAAATAGCCCTGCACCGTATGGTGCAGGGCTATTTTTTATTTAAAATTTAGTATTAATTGCTTGTTGACCAAGGCTTGTATCTTGTACTTCTACGCCTAAATTCTGTAAATCTTTTCTAAGATTATCAGCTTGTTGATAATCTTTATTTTGTCTTGCTAAAATTCTTTGTTTAAGCAAATCTTTGGCTGCTGTCGGTATTTGTAAAGCTTGTTTTTGATATTCCTTTAGGCTTAAGCCCAAAACTTCGTCCATCTTCAAAACTGTAGCTAATTTTATACTACTACTTTCAGAACTTGTTAATAGACCTTGCAATACTGCTAAAGCTTTAGCCGTATTTAAATCATCTGCTAAGGCTTCATAAAAATCTGCCATAACTTTTTTACTTGGCTTAGTAGCTTTATCAAAAAAAGCAATAGTTTTGATAATATTAATAAAGCCAATGCGCGCTGCCTCAATTGATTCCCAAGAAAAATTTAAAGGCGTACGATAATTATTTTGCAAAAGTAAAAAACGATAAGCCATTGGCGAAATATTTTTATCGGCAAAATCACTTAGAGTCACAATATTACCCAATGACTTGGACATCTTTTGGTTATCAAATTTCATAAAAGCATTATGTAACCAAAAATTTGCTTGTAATTTACCAGTTACTGCTTCGGATTGTGCCATCTCATTAGGATGATGCACAGTCAAATGATCCATACCACCTGTGTGAATATCAAAAGTATCTCCTAAAGTCATTTGACTCATTACTGAACATTCTAGATGCCAGCCAGGAAAACCCTTGCCCCAAGGACTATCCCATTCCATGTCGCGCTGACTATTTTGTGGTGAAAATTTCCATACCGCAAAATCAGTAGCCTGTTTTTTTTCTTTATTTTTTTCTACCCGCGCTCCTTCTTGCAAATCAACATTTTGTAAATTGCCCAAAAGACCATAATCCTTAATTTTACTAGTATCAAAATACATACCATCTGAAGTCTTGTACAAAAATCCTTTTTTATCCAAAATTTTTACAAAAGCAATCTGCTCCTTGATTGTTTTAGTAGCCCGTAAAGTTTTGCTGGGCGCTAAAATATTTAACTTTTTAGCATCAATCTCAAAAATATTAAGATAATAATCAGCAATTTCCCAAGCACTTTTAGCTTCTATTTTTTTGGCCTTTTCCATCTTATCCTCGCCCTCATCGCCATCAGAAACCAAATGACCAACATCAGTAATGTTCATTATGTGTTTAACCTTGTACTTTTGTGATATTAAAAAACGCTTTAAAACATCCCAATAAATATAGGGTACAAAATTACCAATATGAGGATAACTATAGACTGTTGGGCCGCAGGTATAAAGACCTACTTGGCCTTTTTTAATAGGCTTGAATTCCTCTTTTTTCTTATTTAAACTATTATAAAAATAAATAGGCATAAATATATCTTATCATTCAATAGCCAAAGGTGACAACTGCCCAACCAGCCAACCAATAATAATGGCTATACCTCCTAATAAAATCATACGCATACCAACTTTCCACCAGCTTTGCCCAGTAATCCTGGTTGTCCAAATACCTAAAACAAATAAACCCAGCATCGTCACAATTATAGACAATATCATGGCTTGATAATTGGCACAAAAGAAATAAGGGAATAGTGGTACTAAACCTCCTAGAATATAAGAAATAAACATAAAAAAAGCTGACAAGATGGAGTGATCTTTAAGACGCAAAGGTAGACGTAATTCATGACTAACCATTTCTTCTAAAAATAACTTTTTATTTTTACTAGCAACCTGTGCCATATTAACAGCCAAAGTCGCTGGCCAGCCTTGATGACGATAAAAACGCTCTAATTCCTGACGCTCCTGCCTAGGCTTACTGCTTACGTCTTCTTTTTCTTGTTTAATTTCTCTTTTTTCTACTTCGATTACTGAACGATTAGCTAGATAAGCACCGACTGCCATGGAAACAGATTCTACTGAGATGATCACTAAGCCCGACAAGATAATAACATAATGATTATTACTGCCAATACCAATACCAGTGATTGCACCTAAGGTAGACACCATACCATCTTCTAAACCAAAAACTATTTCTCGTAAAGAAGTTACTACTTTTTTAACTTTTACCATAATTTAAAAATTTAAAATAAAATATATACTATTAAATAAATTATAACAAAAAATCGCCTTTTAAGCGATTTTTTGTTTTTATTACTATATTAATCTGCAAAAATACTAGGATTTGTTAAACCTATATTTGAAATACCAGCACAAGGTGACCCAGCTTTTACCGAAAAATCATTAGTATTAGGATTAGTAAAATGTGTACTTAAAGAAGTATCCGTTGGAAATAAATCACCTGCTCCATTAATACCATAAGCAGTTTGCGCTGTACTATGGCTATAACCAGTAATACTCTCCGAACCATTCACCCAGTGCTTTAGAAAAGCCATATTTGTCCCCTGCTGATTAATATAACAATTATTAGTAGAATAAATTCTAGACAAGGTCTTAGATGGCAATGTAGAGTTAGGATCAACCATGCCAATATAACCATTACCAAAAATATAACCAGCTTGATTCCAACCCATACTACCAGGAACAGAAGCGCTATTTACCACCACAATGTTATTTTGAAATTTTAATTTATCTGCCATAGCTGTTGAATAAATACCATTAGCCAATAAATACCCCTGCCCTTGCATTTGTACAACCCGTGAAACAGAAGTAAAAACATTATTTCTAAAAGTAATATTTCGAGCCTTTATTTCGTTGATCATTGACATGCCACCTGTTTCCTCGGGACCACCTAAACTCATAATACCATCAATGCCCTTAAATAAATTATTTTCAAAAACAACATTAGCCGCTTCAAACCATTCTGCTAAATAGCCACTGCCATGAAAATAATTATTTTTAATTAGTAAATTGATGCCATCGCCATTAACTAATTGTCCTTGCGGATTTTTTATAAACAAATGTACTGGACAATCATGAATATCATTACTTACAAATTCAAAAGGACCAGAACTATCAACACCATAACCTTCGTAAGTATCACCTGATAAAGTAGTGATACAGCCATTATGTTGAGCATCATCATTACGATAAATATTGTTTACCATCCAACCACCATTACCATCAGAAATACTGCGCTGATAAGCATCATGTAAATGATTATTATTAACATAAGCATGTTCAGTAAAATACAGAATCACTAGACCATTATTATCGCGATCACTCAATAGATCATGGATATAATTATTTTCTATCCAAGTATAATCTGATATATCCACTTGGACAATACCATGAATAATTTCCAAACCAGAGATAACAATGTAATCTGCGTTGCGAACTTCAAAAGCAAAATCAGGACTATCAACAGGATTGGTAATAGGGTCCCCTGCTTGATTTTGATCAAATTCAGGATTAACAAGATACATATCAAACACTGGCGACTCACCAGGATAAGCTTTAAAAGTTATAGGGTGACCAGCTGTGCCACCTCTTTGGATATAAGCAATAGAATAATATGGAGGCAACCAAGGTGCATAATTTACAATTTGCCCTTTGGCTGCTGGACCATAAGTACCACCTCTAAAATAAATATAATCACCAGCTGCTATGGTATTTATAATTGGATTAGTAGAAGCAAAAGGCGCGTTAATACTACCGTTATTAGAATCGCTACCGCTGGGTGAAATATAATAACAATGCGCCCCACCAGTTGCTTCACAAGTAGTAGTAATGCCACTAATTGTCCCTTGAGCTTGACTAGAATTACTAGAATAATTTAAAGCAGCATCATAAGCTCTAACTACATAATAGTAAGTACCATTTACTAAACCACTATTAACATAAGAATTAGTAGTTGAAGTAGCGATTACTTGATAACCAGAACCATTGGTAGTAGATCTTAAAATATTATAACCTGATACTCCATTAGCATCTGTTGAAACTGTCCAAGAAAGAGATATTTGGGATCCAGATGGTGTAGCTACTAAGTTTGTAGGTATAGTTGGAGCTGTATTGTCAACTGATATTATCCCTTGTACCTGACTAGAATTTCCAGAATAATTTAAAGCCGCATCATAAGCTCTAACTACATAATAGTAAGTACCATTTACTAAACCACTATTAA
>CAZHLU010000017.1:15276-15690 GCA_964533435.1 uncultured Gammaproteobacteria bacterium
TATTTGGGATCCAGATGGTGTAGCTACTAAGTTTGTAGGTATAGTTGGAGCTGTAGTATCAGGAGTTGGCGTAGGAGGTGGATTAGAACCACCGCCGCCACCGCCTCCGCCGCCACCGCCACCACCACCGGGGCTTTGAGTAATTAAAATGCAAGAGGTATTACAAGTAAAACCAGTTGGTGCTTGTGTATCACATTGCTCTCCGGTTTCTACTATTCCATTACCACAAATTGGATTAGGAGTAGAAGTACTATTACTATTAGCTTGTAATTTACAAATATTAGTACAAGTATAGCCTGTTGGAGCAGAAAGATCACATTGCTCATTAGTTTCTACTATTCCATTACCACAAATATTACTATTATTACCACTATTACCGTTAGTATTAAAGACTCTGGTAGAGTTAGTAATTAA
>CAZHLU010000018.1:0-15302 GCA_964533435.1 uncultured Gammaproteobacteria bacterium
TAGAAGCAGTTACGGTTTTACCATGACGAGCATTATTATCAATCAAGGCATCAACCGCTTCTTGCAACATACGCTTTTCGTTGCGCTGAATAACTTCAGGAGCATTTAATTCTTTTAATCTCTTTAAACGATTGTTACGATTGATTACACGACGATACAAATCATTTAAATCAGATGAGGCAAAACGACCACCGTCAAGTTGAACCATGGGGCGTAAATCTGGAGGAATGACTGGCACAGCATCCATGATCATCCACTCTGGCCTAACATGGTTGATTAACAAACTCTTAACTAAACGAGAGCGTCTAATTAATTTTTTAGTCTTAGAAGGAATAGCAGTAATAATTTCTTTTTCCAAATCGTCGTAAAGTTTTTTTAGATCTATCTTTTTTAATAATTCTTTAACAGCTTCGGCACCAATACCAGCCTCAAAAACATGACCATAACGCAAAGATAGTTCCTGATATTTATTTTCAGAAATGATCTGCAATTCTTTCAAATCTTTTAATTCACGTAAGGCAATCTCAGCTGCTTCTTCTAAGGTTTTAATCTTATCAATCTTAGCAACGTTTAAGGCTACTAATTCTTGTTCAATACTTTTTTCAATTTTCTCTTTGTGATCGCCCTCTGCTAATAGTTTGACTTTGCGACGATTAATTTCTTGTTGACGTTGATTAAATTCATTGTCAATTTGTTTACGCTTATTCTTTAATTCGTTTTTAATCTGTTCAATTGTCTCTTGTCTGGCTGCTTCGTCAACATAATTAATGATAAAAGAAGCAAAATAAATCACCTTTTCTAAAGATTGAATACTGAGGTCTAATACTAAACCAATCTTAGAAGGAATACCTCTTAAAAACCAAATATGTGATACCGGGGCTGCTAAATCAATGTGTCCCATGCGTTCACGTCTGACCACTGCTCGTGTTACTTCGACGCCACACTTATCACAAGTAATTCCTTTATAACGAATTCTTTTATACTTACCACAATAACACTCCCAATCTTTGGTTGGTCCAAATATTTTTTCACAAAACAAACCGTCTTTTTCTGGCTTTTGGGTGCGATAATTAATGGTTTCCGGCTTTAAAACCTCGCCGTGTGACCAATTATGAATGTCTTCAGGAGAGGCGAGTCTTAATTTAATCGCATCAAACTCTAGAACAGTGTTCTTATCTGGAGCCACAAAAGTTGTCTTGGTTGATGATGGTGTTGGCATATTTTTTGCTCTTAGCTTATTATTTTAAGCTTATAATAAAATTATAAAAATTATTCACCTACGGCGTCTGTTTCTGGAGAAGCAACGGCATCAATAATAATAGGAGCTTCTTCTTCTAATATTTCTCTAGTTTCTGAATCAACGTCTTCTACCTTACGCTCTCTTTGACCAATTAATTCTACTTCTAGACCCAAGCCTTTTAATTCTCTTACTAAGACATTAAAAGATTCTGGAATATTTAAGCGCCTAATTGGTTCGCCCTTGATAATAGCCTCATAGGCCTTAGAACGACCAGGTACATCGTCTGACTTAATCGTAATCATTTCTTGCAAAGTATTGGAAGCGCCATAAGCTTCAAGTGCCCATACTTCCATTTCTCCCAATCTTTGTCCACCAAATTGAGCTTTACCGCCCAATGGTTGTTGAGTAACCAAAGAGTAAGGACCAATAGAACGTTGGTGAATTTTATCTTCTACCAAATGGTTTAATTTCAAAATATAAGAAACACCAACAGTACTCTTATTAGCAAATGGTTGTCCGGTTCGACCATCATATAATTGGATTTTACCACCTTCTGGCCAACCAGCTTTTTTCAATTGTTCTCTAATGATCTCTTCTGGCACTCCATTTAAAGCTGGGCTAGCAACTTTGATGCCTAGAGTACGAGCAGCTAGACCTAGGTGGGTTTCGAGTAACTGGCCCAAGTTCATACGAGAGATAACACCCAAAGGATTTAAAATAACATCAACCGGAGTACCATCAGCTAAAAATGGCATATCAGCCTCGGGAACAACACGAGAAATAACACCCTTATTACCATGGCGACCAGCCATCTTATCACCTACTTGAATTTTACGTAATTGAGCAATGGTTACCTGAATAGTTTTTATAACACCAGCTGGTAACTTATCACCTTTGTCACGAGAAAATATTTTAACATCAATTACTTTTCCGCGCTCACCGTGTTTTAAATACAAAGAAGTATCGCGAACGTCTTTAGCCTTTTCACCAAAGATAGCGCGTAATAATTTTTCTTCGGCTGAAAGTTCGGTTTCACCTTTAGGAGTAATTTTGCCAACCAAAATATCACCAGAAGAAACATTGGCACCAATTCTCACTATACCTTCTCTGTCTAAATCTTTTAATTTTTCTTCAGAGACATTAGGAATGTCACGAGTAATAACTTCTGGCCCTAACTTGGTGTCGCGAACATCAATAGAATAATCTTCAATACTAATAGATGTATAAAAATCTCCTTTAACAACTCTTTCTGAAATCAAAATAGCGTCTTCGTAATTACCACCGTCCCAAGTCATGTAAGCAACTAGTACATTGCGACCCAAAGCCAATTCGCCATGGTCAGTAGCAGCACCGTCAGCTAAAGCTTGACCACGTTTAATCTTTTCACCCTTATCAACAATTGGGTGCTGATTCATGCTGGTAGAAGTATTAGAGCGGGCAAACTTATTTAAATTATATTGAGTAACAACTCCATCTTTATTAGTAACCTCAATGTGACAACTGTCAACCATGCTTACCTCACCATCTTCTTTGGCGACAATTACCTGGCCCGAGTCAATAGCCGCTTTTGCTTCAACGCCAGTTCCCACCACTGGTGCTTCTGGTTTAATCAAAGAAACTGCTTGACGTTGCATGTTTGTTCCCATCAAAGCACGCACAGCATCGTCGTGTTCTAAAAATGGAATTAAAGAAGTAGCAATACTAACAATCTGATTAGGGGCAACATCTAACAAATCAATTTTTTCTACTTTATCATAAGCTGGGTTTCCTTTTACCCTAATTTCGGCATACTCATTAACAAAGTAACCTTCTTCATCAATTGGGGTGGTAGCAGCAGCCGTATTATATTTTTCTTCTTCAAAAGCATCAAAGTACACAATCTCTTTGGTTACGATTGGCTTAATGGGCACAATAGCAATATTTTTATAGTGAGCTAGTTCTTTAGCTTTGCTGGCACTTATTTTTTCTCCAGCTTTTACAATAACGTTTTTACTATCTGGATCAACAATATCAGTTCTAGCAATTTTATTTTCCGTAACCTTTGGATCATTGTCTATATCATGTAAAACTCGACAAAATGGAGTTTCAATAAAACCAAAATCATTGACTCGAGCGTAAGAAGCCAAGTGTCCTACCAAACCAATGTTTGGACCTTCAGGAGTAGCAATAGGACAAATCCTACCATAATGGGTGCGATGCACGTCTCTAACTTCAAAGCCAGCTCTTTCTCTAGAAAGACCGCCTGGACCCATAGCTGATAAACGGCGCTTGTGTTCAAGTTCAGCCAAAGGATTTACCTGATCCATGAATTGAGAAAGTTGAGAACTCATAAAGAACTCTTTAATTACACCAATAACCGGACGAGCATTTATTAATTGGTTAGGAGTAAGGCTATTAATATCCAAAGTACTCATACGGTCTTTAACAATTCTTTCCATACGAGCCAAGCCAATACGGAAACGACCTTGTACTAATTCGCCAATTGCTCTAACGCGGCGATTACCCAAGTGATCAATATCATCAGCTTCTTCTTGAGTAAGGTTAAGTCTGATAATTTCTTTAATTACTAAAACCAAATCATCAACTCGCAACACTCTGGTTTCTTTGTTGTTAGGAAGATCTAAACTAAAACGAGCATTGATTTTATAACGACCAACTCTACCAAAGTCATAACGATCAAAATCAAAAAACATAGAGTGGATTAAACTCCTAGCATTATCAGTAGTGGCTAAATCACCTGGACGAATACGACGATAAACTTCGCGCAAACCTTCGGCTTCATTGTGAGATATATCTTTATCTAAAGTGCTCTTGATAAATTTAACTTCAGGATGAGTATCAACATCACTAAAGAGTTGTAAAATTTCTTCGTTAGTACCTTTGCCCAAAGCTCTAAGCAAGGCTGTGATTGGTACTTTGCGCTTACGATCAATTTTTACATAAATAACATTAGAAGCATCGGTTTCAATTTCTAACCAAGCACCACGATTAGGAATAATTTTAGCACCATAATAACGACGACCTCTGTGGACCTCAGAAGTAAAAAATACACCAGCACTTCTAATTAATTGAGAAACAACAACACGCTCAACACCATTAACAATAAAGGTGCCGCGTTCAGTCATAATAGGAAAATCTCCTAAATATATTTCCTGTTCCTTAACTTCATTAGTACGCTTGTTTACCAAACGAATATTAACACGCAAAGGAGCTTCGTGGGTTAAATTTTTAGATTTGGCAGTAACCTCATCAAATTTTGGTTCGTCCAAATAATAATCCAAGAAATAAAGTTCTAGATCACGACCAATAAAATCCCTGATCGGCGATATTTCTTCAAATAACTCTTTTAGGCCTTCGGAAAAAAACCAATTATATGATTTTTTTTGCACTTCCACTAAGTCTGGTAATGGAATAGCTTCTTGTTGTGGCGTAAAAAATTTGCGAGCAGTCGCAAGTTTGGTTTGAGGCATAAAAATATTGGTTGATATTTATAATTTAGCCAAACAAGGTGGCTAATATTTTAATAAATTTTATGGCGCAAAAAAATAAACTCACCCGTACTATTTGGGTCAGTTATTTAATTAAATTAAGACTAAAGTAGCTTAGCCCAGGAAAAATTCATGCCTGAATGCTACCAAAATATAGACTCCTTGTCAAGGACATAGGTACAGAAAAGACTTTTTTTGTCTTTTTTATCACATTAAATGGCTAACATTAGACAAAAAACTAATATATATAAAAATAAATTTTTGTCAAATTATCTTATTTTTAGCCTTATTTAAGCGAAATTATACACAAAAACAAGGTTTTATATACAAGTTATCCACACCACGTAGCTTTTTACTCTTTGTGACATTAACTACGTTTCCCACAAAACCTTGTTTTTATTAAAAATATTAGCTTATTGCAATTTTTCTAACACTTCCCTTGCTACAACGCGATCATCCCAGGGCACCTTTTGTTCATTAGCCATACAAATAAATTGTTCTGCTCCTTTGCCAGTAATTAAGACAATATCATCTTTTTTGGCTAACTTTAGAGCCATTTCAATAGCGTCTCGCCTTTCTGATACTTTAAATAAGTTTTCATTTAATATCTTACCGTTTTCTAAGGCTCCTTGGGCAACGTTGGCAATAATTGCTTCTGGGTCATCATCATAAGGATCTTCATTGGTTACAATTACAATATCGGCTTTTTGGGCCGCCATTTTACCCAAAATTGGCTGACGAGCCCTATCTCTACCACCACCACAAGAACCAATTACATGAATTAAACGTCTATATTTTATATGACCTAAAGAATGATAAAGCTGTTTTAGGCTTTCTGGCTCTGGCGCATAATCAATTAAAACAGAAAAGTCTTGTCCTGTCTTAATCCACTCTTGCCTGCCCGGAACTCCCTTTAAATTGTTTTCGGCAATTTGTTTTAAATTAAAACCCAAAATAGAAACCGCGCTAATGCTTGCTAAAATATTATAAACATTAAAATCACCCAAAAAATTATTTTCTACCAAAACTCCTTTTAGTTGAAAACTAAGCTTGTCTTCTTGGCTGATAATATTAGTGGCCAAATAATCTGCTTTTGCCTTAAGGCCGTAGGTAAAAAAATTATCACTTTTTACTTTACGTAAACGCTCTGTTTCTATGTCGTCGCTGTTACTAATAATTACTTTGGCAATTTTTTTGCCAGCAATTTTTTTATGACGACACCTGCCTAAGTGATAAAATAATTTTTCTTTAGCTGCTCGATAGTTTTCAAAACCACCGTGAGCCTCAATGTGTTCTGGTGTTAAATTTGTAAAAACTAAAACATCATAATTTATACCAACATGACGATATTGTTCTATGCCCTGGGAAGAACTTTCAATAACAACATATTTACAACCAGCTTTTAACATTTCCTTTAAAAGCTTCTGTGTGGCAAAACGACCCAGCATAGTCATCTTTTTGTCATTCAACCATTCTTTTTCATTTATTTTAAAATTAACAGTTGAAATAAAACCAACTTTTTGTCCTAAGGCTTCTAAATATT
The DNA here is from genome assembly GCA_964533435.1 of uncultured Gammaproteobacteria bacterium. GTDB lineage: Bacteria > Patescibacteriota > Patescibacteriia > UBA1558 > GWA2-36-10 > CAZWIT01. Next base: position 6,272 of record CAZHLU010000018.1, read on the forward strand.
GTCCGATAAAATTAACGGTAGTAGTTTTACCATTGGTGCCGGTAACACCAATAACAATTAATTTTTCACTGGGCATACCATAATAAAAGCTAGAAGCCTGGGCTAAAAACCAATGATAAAAAAATAATATTTTTTTTGGTAATAATTTTTTTATAATTCTTTTTAACATATTTTTACTTTAAACTTCTTCGTAGTTTACGAAAAATTTGATAAGCCTTATACCAAGAATCTTCATAAATAAAATCATAAGTACCAGGAGCTGCTTGTCTCTCACCAGCAAAACCTAATTTAAATCTACTTACTCCTTCTAAAGAAGGTTTACTGCCATCTTGCGGAGCAATCCCCCACCAATCATAAAATTTATAAGCTTGTTCTTGATATCTTTTTAAGCAAGACCAATGTAAATAATGTGGCGCCATGGTAGTTCTAGCCGCATAATCAGAGGCGCCGTGCACATAGGTAGCTATATTACCAAAACAAACCATTAAACTAGCTGCTATTGGCCGACCAGTAATGCTAGCAATTGCTAGTTCGCTAAAATTATCAACAAAAAGTGTTTCTGCCCAAAGTTCAAAATATTCCTTAGGGTGAATTCCTATTTTTTGACGTTGGGCGGTTTTGTTCAGAAGGTCTAAAAAAATAGTAATATCTTTTTTGTCATTACTAAAACTTATTTCCACTCCTTTTTTTTGAGCTAGAGCAATATTGTATCTAGTTTTAGGATGACTAGCTTTTAAAATTTCCGATAATGGTTTATTAATATCCGTTATCCATGTTTCACGTGGATCTATATCCAAACTACGCTGTAGTTCTTTAATCTTGAAAAAAGATTTTGGTTCAATTCGAAAAAATAATTCTTGATACTTTTTTGTGTTTATTGTTATATCCCTAATACTAGAAAAAAATAATTCTACTAATTCTAATTTTTTAGTCTCACTTAATTCTTTGTAAAAAATTGGACCCTTGGCAGCCATTAAATAACTTTTTCCTAAAAAAAGTTTATTCTCATACAAAAGACAAGTCCCTAACAATTCTTCCTTTTCTTTAAAACTAAAGCGCCAAGTATTTTTCCCTTGGGCAATTAAAAATTTTTCCCAAGCTGAACTTTGTAAAAAGGCACCTGAAATATTTTGTTGCACCAAAAACTGATCTTGATAATTTTGATCTAAAAAAATATCCATAAATTAGTTTTGCAAGACCTTTTTTATTTTAGCCGAAAGATCAGGCTCGTTGCCTTGTAATTTTTTGATCATTTCCATAGCTTCTTTTTCTTTATAGCCCAAAGAGAGTAGTGCTTCTACCACTTGCCGATCACCGCCAATAGCTCCGGCAATATTACTAATATCATTAATAAACTTTTCTTTAAGTTCTACTACGATTCTTTCTGATGTTTTTTTGCCCACACCAGAAACCTTTTGAAAAAAACTAGGGTCGCCACTGGTAATCGCTTTTTTTAAATCATCAATTTCAGCAAGCCCTAAAATATTAATCGCACTTTTAGGACCAACGCCGGAAACCAATAAAAGTTTTTTAAATAAATCTATGGCTGATAAATTTTGAAAACCATATAAATCAAAACTTTCCTGCCTAATGTAGGAATAAATAAAAAATTCTTGTTGGCTATTTTTTTCTATTTTTTGTAAATCTCTCAAATTCAAAAAAACCTCATAACCAATATTATTGGTTAGGATTATGGCTGAGCGTTCTGTTTTTTCAAAAACAGTTCCTTTTATATAGGCAATCATATAAAGCCATCTTAACAAAAAAAAACAATTAATTCAATTGACAAAATTTAAACATTGGCGATAATATTGTTTTGTTCCCTGTTGTTTGTCAACCTAAAAAGGAGAAAAACCTTGAAACAATTACGCTGGTTTGTTCAAAAGTTGTTTCTACCATTTGTCCTGGGTATTGTTTGCTGTGTAAGTTTAACCGCTCTATTTAGCATTACTAACGCTAAATATCTACTTGGTTGGGCTAGCGACCGCCTACTACCAGTCTCCCTACCCAAAACAGTCTTACTTCGCCCCCTTTCTGACCTTATGCCGTTTGCCCTGATGTTTATTGCTATATACCACCTATACAACTTTGCCAAAGACTCTTATATGCGCAAAGAGGCTATAACACAATTTATGGCTGGAATTTTTGTTTACCTGCTAGCAACAAAATTCGTAGAACCCTTCACGGTATTGTGCTTATGTGTGTTTTTGCCACCTATTTTTCTTTGTTTTAAAGAAAAACACGAAGGTTACCCCCTTGACCCAGCCTTTATCACAACCACACCCTTTAGAATGCTGGGTTGGACCCCGGGATACTTGTTCGGACTAGGCTTGTCTCAAGGATTTTTGATTGCCCTTCCCTATTTTATTGTTTTACTTTGTGTTCCCTATGCCACAATATATCTACTTTGCCTCCTTTTTGATTAATAACTATAAAAACATGGTTATTACAAACACCTGGTCAAATCCAAATTTTGGCTGGGTGTTTTTTAAAAACTAAAAAACACCTTATCGCGCCAAGGTGTTTTTAGTTTCTCAATACGAGAAAAATCTATGATTATTCTGAAGTCTTAAAATTTGGGTTCGACACGCCAAATATTAAGGTCTTAAAATTATATCAAATTTTATCAAAAATAGCAAAAGCTATTGCCTAATAGGCATAATTAAATATATATAATCTTGACTACCGCCTGGCTGAACTAAACCAGGAGAAGCATTGTTGTTTAGTTGTAAATAAACCTGATTACTATCAATATTATTTAAACCATCCAATAAATAGCGATAATTAAACACTATGTCATTGTTTTCCCCTTTTATTTCCGCTGGAATTCTAGCAATACTATTACCGGTATAAGAAGAGGCTGTTGATATTATTATTTCTCCACTTTTTTCCTCAAAACTTAATTTAATATCATTGATACCCTGCTTACAAAACAAGGAAACAGCCTTAATGGCTGGCACTAACTTATTTAAATCACACTTTACCTTAGTAACAAAACTACTTGGGATAATTTGTTTATAATCAGGATAATGACCATCTATTACCCTAGAAACCAATTCAACGCCATCAAAAACAAATAATATTTGGTTTTCGTTAAAATATAATTTTAGATCATCCCCAGCCTGCTCGGCTATAATCCTATTTAACTCTTGTAGGGTTTTAAGAGGAATGATTAAATTTGCCTCTTTACTTTGATTGTTAATTTTTATTTTCTTTTCCGCTAAGCGATAACTATCGGTGGCAACCAAGGTTAAATTCTCTTTATAAAAATTAAAGTTAACTGCGTTGATTTCAATTCGAGAACTATCCAAAGAAGCTGCAAACAAAACTTGGTTTAGAGCTTTTTTCAAATCAGCAGCTGGTATTAAAACTTCGTTTGTTTTTTCAATTTCTGGTATTAGCGGAAAATCTTCGGCATCTAAACCTTTTATACTAGTTTCTTGATTGGCACTTTTTATTTCTAAAGATCCTTCGTTTAGATTTAAATCAATATTTTCTTTTGGTAATAAGCTAACATAATTATTTAACAATTTAGCATCAATAGTGAAGTCTCCTTCTTCCACCACCTTACTACGTACGAAAACTTTTATACCAATTTCCAGATCAGTGGTAATTAGAGTCAAACCATCTTTATTAGCTTTGAATAATACATTATTTAAGATAGGCAAATTACTATTTTTATTTGCAATATGGGAAACTAAATTTAGTCCTTTATTTAAATTTTCTTGGGTGCAAATTATTTTCATAGTATTATTATTATATATATTTATAAATAAAGTAGTAGTTATAGGCTATTGTGGAAATGTGTAGAAATGTTGAAAATAAGTATTTTTATTAGCAATTTTTCTAATTTTTTAATATTATTTTTGTGCATAAACAAGTTTTATCTTGTGCAAAAATTTTATTCAGACTGTTGATAAGCTATTATAAATATATTTTTTACTTTTTTACACACAAGCTTTAAGTAATTTATACACAAGTTATTCATATAGTTTTTGACGCAGAACAGCAAGATCATTTTTCATCTTTTCATCGCTTGTTATTAGGTCAGAAATTTTTAAACAAGCATGCATAGCCGTGGTGTGATCTCTACCACCTATTTCCTGTCCAATATTAGGAAAAGAACTTTTTAGTTGTTCGCGCATTAAAAACATAGCAATCTGTCTTGGCACCACTAATTCTTTTTTGCGACTAGAGCCAAGTAGCTCGTCTAAAGAAATATCAAAAAAATCAGCAACGGTTTTTAATAATTTTTTAGTAGTAAGACCCGCCTTTTTAGGATTAGCAGAAATTCCACCTAAGAGAGCGCGCACGCTTTCTAAGCTAGGCTGTGTGTTATTAAGTTGGTGAAAGGCAATTACTCTATTTAGGGCTCCTTCTAATTCGCGAATATTTTCTTGAATGCTTTCAGCTACCAAGTGAATTATTTCACTAGCAAGATTATAATTTTTTTGTTGGCACTTGGTTTCTAAAATTGCTACTCGAGTTTCTAGGTCAGGAAAAGAAATATCAGCAATCATTCCCCACTCAAAGCGAGATATTAGTCGGTTTTCAATGCCGGCAATTGCCTTAGGTGGCCTGTCGGAAGATATGACTATTTGTTTGTTATTTTGATGTAAGGCATTAAAAGTGTGAAAAAACTCTTCTTGGGTCTGTTCTTTGCCAGCTATAAATTGAATATCATCTATTAATAAAACATCAACATTTCTATATATTTCTTTGAATTTATCGGTATGACCGCTTTTTATGGCAAAAATAAAGTCATTGGTAAACTTTTCGCTATTAATATAAAGTATCTTTTTTTGTGGATTTTTAGCCAAAATATAGTTTCCAACAGCCTGAACAAGATGGGTTTTACCAAGCCCTACACCGCCGTATATAAATAAAGGATTATAGGTTTCCCCTGGTTTTTGAGCGCAGGCCATAGAGGCCGCTTGGGCAAGTTCATTACCTGGTCCAACAATAAAATTACTAAAATTATAGCTAGTATTTAAGCCAAATTTATTGATGGTTTTGTTGTTGTTTATAACTGTTTGGTTATGCACAGGAGCTTGACTAGGCTCTTTAATTTCAGCGATAGTTTGGCTAATATTAGGTGAAATATCCCTGTTTTCGACCCTGTAGATAACCTGTAGATTATTTATAGATAAAATATTTTCCAAAGACTTGGTAATATGATCGTGGTATTTTTTTTCTAACCAAACTTTAGTAAAGGAATTAGGAACCCCTACTATTACTTGTTGTTCGTTATGCTCGGCTAAAAAAGTGTTTTTAAACCAGGTCGTAAAATTAGCGCGACTAATTAGTAGCTCTAGTTGACCCAAAACGCTTTGCCAAATTTTTTCACGATTATCCATGCTTCACCCCTAATTAAAACTGCTATAAATATAGCACAAAATATAATTAACTCAAATAATCGCAATAGTTTACAAGCTGTGAATAAGTTGTTGATATTTGTGGATAAAACTTAAGCCTTGAAAAAATAAGGCTTTTATGTTATCTTAAAACAGTTAATTATTTTATTATGGCTACCAAAAGAACATACCAACCAAAAAAGAAAAAAAGAGCCAGAAGCCACGGTTTTCGTAAGAGAATGAGTAGCGCAACTGGTCGCAGGGTTTTAAAAAGTCGTCGCGCTAAAGGCAGGGCTAAAATTTCTGTATAATTTTGGCTTATGTTGGCCAAAAACAACAGACTAAACACTGATCTAGAAATAAAAAGGTTAATCCGATCTGGTAAAACCTTTTTTTTGCCGCAACTAACCTTTAAATATTCAGCTAATCAGGACAAAGATATTAAGATTGGCTTTATAGTTTCAAACAAAGTTGATAAAAGGGCAACAAAAAGGAATTTATTAAAAAGGCGATTAAGAGAAGCAAACAGAAGTTTTTTAAAAGACTTGAAACCTGGGTATAATTTGCTAATTATAGCCAAAAAAAGCGCTTTAGATTTAAGTTTTGTTGAATTAAAAAAACAAATAGAATTTGCCTACAATCAAATTAGACTACTGAATAAAAAATCCTAATGTTTTACTGGTTTAATGAGATTTTAAAGAAAATATTGTTATTTATTATTAATATTTATCAAAAAACCTTATCGCCAGACGAGGGCTTATTAAAAGGGTTTTATCCGTATGGGTTTTGTCGTTTTGAACCACATTGCTCAGAATATTGCCGGCAAGCAATAGATAAACACGGGCCTTATAAAGGTGTGGTCATGTGCTCTTATCGTTTATTGCGCTGTCATCCTTGGGCCAAAGGTGGTCATGATCCAATTAAATAAAAACTTATGTTTCATACAATTTTTTACCAACCAATCTTTAATTTATTAGTCTTTTTGTATAACAGTGTGCCGGGGCACGATTTGGGCGTGGCCATACTATTATTAACTCTTTTAATTCGTTTAATATTATATCCCCTTTCTAAATCAGCCATTAAATCTCAAAAAGAATTACAGTTGATCCAACCAGAAATAGAGGCTCTTAAAGAAAAATATAAAGACAATAAAGAGAAAATGGGTCCAGAACTGATGTCTTTATATAAAGAAAGAAAGATTAATCCCTTTGCTTCTTGTTTGCCAACCTTAATTCAACTACCCTTTTTATTTGCTATTTATCGGGTTTTTTATGATGGTCTGACCAAAGAAAGTAGTTTGTCTGCCCTGTATGCTTTTGTGGCTAATCCTGGTTCTTTAAATACTATTGCTTTTGGTTTTATTGACTTGGCTCACAAAAATATTTTACTGGCAGTGCTTGCTGGTTTGGCACAGTTTTGGCAATCCAGAATGTTATTAGGTGGGCAAGCTGTTAATGCTGGTGGCATGAGTGCTATGATGAACAAGCAAATGTTGTATTTTATGCCAGTAATTACTATTTTTATTGGCTCTAGTTTACCAGCCGGCCTTACTATGTATTGGCTGTTTACTACCCTGTTCTCAGTTTTTCAACAATATTTAATCTTAGGAAAAAAAAATAAAAAAACAGCTTAAAAGCTGTTTTTTGTTAGTATTAGATCAAAATTAAAAACAACGTTCTGGCCCAACAATTACTTTGAGTTTTTGGGGGGCTATTTTTATTTCAGCAGGAGTTTTCATTATAGTTTGTTCATCGCTCAAAATAGAAACTTGCTCCTGTGCTTGGCTGGCAATACGTAGACTGGTAAAAGGTAAAACTGTGCCAGTAATCTCTTTTTTTCCTAACCAGGTGCTTCTAATTGGTGTTATAACGGCTTCTAAAATGCCATCAATTGGACTAGAACTAATATTGCCATTGGGACTAGCAAAATTGTAGATCACAATACGATTATTAGTGGTAGTTGGTTGAATGGTATAGCCATTGTTTTCTAAAAACACTTCACTATTATTAATTTCAGCGCTACCTATAAAATAATGATTATTAATAATGCCTAGATCAATTTTTTTGACAATACGAGAAGCAATCACATCACAAGCTAAAACCTTTGGTGGTATGCCAAGCATTTTAGCAATGCGGTTATCATTATCAACTGGGATTAGGCCTAAAACAACATCTAAATCAGCTACAATATTAATAACTTTAGCAAAAGTTTGAACATTACCAATTACTATTACGGTGGTTACGCCGTCTTTTACAGCGTCCGTAATTAGTTCTTTCATGTTTTTTAAGATAGATAACCTGGCGACTCGTCCTTTGATGCCTAGATCGGTAATCCTTTTTTCAATTTGTATTAGTAAATCGTTGTATTTTTTGTCGTTGAGGAAACTATCGTATATATATAAATACATAGTTTATTTAAGCTTGGTCAGCGGTATTAATATTATCCTCTGTTGTTGCCTCTAATATTTTTTCTTTGTTTTTTCGAGACTCTTCTTTGGGAGTTTCGTTAACAGGCATACTTACAGAACCATGTATAATAGCTCCGCTTTCAATAGAAATAAGTTGAGTTTTAATATCACCTAGAATAATGGCAGTGCCGGTAATTTCTAATTTGCCTTTAATTACTAGATTTCCCTTAACTTTTCCAGAAATAAAGGCATTATTAGCCTTAATGCCAGCTTCTACTACTGCGTTTTCTCCAATTTTTAGGTTGTTTTTAGTTTGTAAACTACCCACCAAAATACCTTCAATAATAAGGTCCCCCTCGCCCTTAAAGTCACCCTCAACTCTTACAGACGGACCAATAATGGTTTCAATGCTTTTATTATTGACAATAGCTTGATTTTTATTAAACATAAAAGTTTTTGTTAAGGTTAAAGTGTCTAAATTTTAGATTAAACAGACAAAAAAGTCAAAATAATTTCTAGACATTTTTCCTTGTTTATACTAAAATAAGCTCGTTATTAATTAATATTTAATTAAAAGAAATGGAAGACAGAGCTTTTGTAAAAAGTGATTTAAAAAGAATTGGTCTAATATTTATTGGCATTTTTATTTTGTTTGGTATTTTGTATTATTTAGAAGCCAACTTTTCGGCTTTGACAAAACTATTGCCATAATATAATACGACACAAAATATTATATAATATTAGCTAATTTTTTAAGGTAGTAAAATACGCTCGGATTAAGCTGAATATTTGTCCTTGTAGTTTCCGCCAAATCCGCCTTTGGCGGACAATGGACACGGGCTGAAAAAACGTATTATTTATATTGTTCATGTGGTAATAATTTTATTTTTGTCCTTGTAGTTCAATGGATAGAACAAGGCTCTCCTAAGGCCTAAATAGAGGTTCGATTCCTCTCAGGGACACCAGCCAGTTATTATTTGTGGCTATTTATTTTTGTTTATTTATTAAGTTATTAAAAAATGGATTATTTCAAACATCGAGAAAAAATTATAATACACGTTTTATTAATACCATTTATTTGGATGGTTTTTATACCATTGGTAATTTTAGATATTTTTATAGAAATTTATCATCACATCAGTTTTCCTGTTTATGGATTTGAATTAGTTAAGCGTTCTCAATATATTAAAATTGATAGATACAAATTACAATATTTAAATTTGTTTCAAAAGTTAAATTGTATTTATTGTGGTTATGCTAATGGTCTATT
>CAZHLU010000019.1:0-15206 GCA_964533435.1 uncultured Gammaproteobacteria bacterium
TGTGGGCGAGTATGCCATAGTCGCCAGGGCGTTGGGTATAGATTTGTTCGGCTTCTGGTTGGTTGGTTTTAAAACTGATCATGTAATTTTAATTTATATTAATTTTTTATTTATTAATTATTTTCTTCAGTATATTTTTTAAAGTTATTAATTAAAATGTTTGCAAAGGGTGAAAGATTTTCAGGGTTTATATCAGCAATTTTTACCCACATAGCACCATTAGAATCCTGGCCATCACTAGTTGATTTTAAGACACCTTCATCATTATTGATATCCACTTGGTAGATAATTCCTAGATGATACATTTGTGTATCTTCGTCATTATTTTTGTAAATAACAGTATGTGACAAAAAATCTATTAACTTTGGATTTTTTATTGATAGGCCGGTTTCTTCTTTTAGTTCTCGCTCCAAGCCAGCTAGGGGAGTTTCACCAAATTCTAAACTGCCACCTGGTAAATCTAATTTTCCAGTGTAAGGACCACGAGCTTTTTTGATTAATAAAATAGAATCATTATTCATAACTAGAGCGTATACACCAATGTGTTTTTGTTCTTGCATATGTTTTTTATTTCAAATCTTTTTTATAAAATATTTTTTTACCAATTGTTTTATATTTTTTAAATCCATTTCTTTCATAAAATTTTGCCCCAGTAAAAGGTGGGTAGGTTGATAGTATGATTTTATTATATTTATTTTTTTGGCACCAATTTTCGGCGAATTGATAAAGTTTTAGCCCGTATTGTTTACCGCGGTATTTTTTATACAGATACATTCTTTTTAGTTTGGCTATGCCTTTTTTGTGGTTTAGTAAGGCAACTGTGCCTATTATTTTATTATCTAGTTCGCAGACTATAAAGACGCCACCTTTATCAAAGTAATTTTTTTGTATATCTGATAGATTATTTACTATAGTTTTTAAATCGTTGTCATTATAGTTTAAAAATTCTTTAATAACAGTAGTAATTAATTTTATTATCTGAGGTGTATCTTGTTTTTTAAATTCTCTTATTTTTTCGTTTGGCATTTTAAGATTTTTTAAGGCAATATTTTTAGAACCAGGACAGATTATCTCCTTATAAAATGTAGAAAGGAATGGCCAAATTCAGTAAGCCATTTTGTTTTTGCCTCTTGGCCTGAACCAAAATTATCGGGAGTTAGAACAGCTAATAATTCTTTATATCCAAGAGATCTGAGCGTTTGATTATTTTTGTTACGTGAATAGGCGTCAGTTTTTAATGGAGTTTGATGGTTATAATTATGTGATATTTGTTCTAAATCAGATAAAGTAAGCGATGCATTACTCCTTTGTCCTGGTTGCTCGTGCACCCATTTTACTACTGGACCACCTTGATCCCACAATTTTAGCATTTCAATTTGTTCAATAGTTATTGTGTTAAGAGTATTGATCAGTTTAGTATGTTCATTGAAGTTTAACTCTATTCCACAAGCAACATTTAGTAAATAATTTTTTAGGTATTGTCTTTTTTCCTCGTTACTTTCGGTTATATTATCACTTAATATTTTTATAAAAATAGATTTAAATTTTTCAGATTCTATTATATCTTGTATAATTTTTTCTTTATTTTTTTCGAATTCTTTTAATAGATCTAAAGTTTTTTCATTGGCATAATCCCCAAAATAACCTATGACGCTACTGCCATATGTTATGAGTGGTATTAGCTCTGGATGTGCTATGCCTAAAGTAGATAGTGCAGAGGCTATAGAGGGTGCGAAATTTTTTATAACTCGTGGTACCCAATCATTTTTTTGTAAATTTGTGTTTGGCATTTTAATGTTTTTTCTTGACTTTTGTTAAGAAATAAATTATTGTAAGTTTACACTTATTGTAACGGTGCCTGTGTCTAGAGGTATTCCCTTGGGAACCAAAAGCGCAGTATCTATATGAAGTGGCTAATATTAGGGACCCAAGACGCGCCTGATTTTCCTTTTGGAGATGACGGATTCGGCGACGATACCTATGAAGTTGCGGCTATATTAGAGACCTGTTACAGTAGGTGTTTTTTATTTTTTAGACTTTTTATTAATCAGATTCTTCAACATCAAAAAAGCTTATATTTTTAAAATTTCCTATTATTGATAAATTTTTTTTCTTTAAGACTTGGACAAGTATTTGTATTTCTTCTAGGAATCTATTAATGTCATCTCCTAGTCTATATTCATCGGTGCCCTCCTTAATATAGCCACCTAAGTGTTTTTTTGCCTCATCTTTATCTATAACAAAGCTATGATCTTTGTAAGAATAAACTAAATCATGGGCTACTTGTTTAATAGAGGTTGTGTTTGGTAAATTTTTATTATCAAGTAATCTTTCAGCATATTGTTGCGCAGACTCTGAAACACGTTCCATAAATCCAAGAATGCGCAGGTCTAATTTATTACTTAAATATTGAGCTAGCATTGAACTGGAGTTAGGGTGTTCGTTGCATAGTTTAGCTAAATATTCTACTGCATTACCTAGTCCTAAGGCTGGGAGTTTTCCTATTTGGGGATCTATTGGTCCAAGCTGGCTCATTTGCCCCATGTGAATTTCATTTGCTCCAAGTACAATTAGTGTGGCCGCAGACTTTGCTCTTCTGGGTACAACTACAGCAAAGTTATTGGAACATGATTTGCAGCATTTACTTATTAAATATGCGGGTTCTATTGAACCACCGGAACTATGCAGGATGAGTAATATGTCTTTATTTTCCTCTTTTTTGGGCAGGGATTTATATATCTGATCTGCCGTGTAGTCTCTTATTTGATTTTCAGGGTCATATAAGAAAATTATTTTATATTTTTCAAGCATCCTAGATTTATTTATTATGTTTTCTAGGTGGTCTGTAATGGGTGTTTTTATATCGTCTAAATTTTTTGATTGATAAATTAAATCAAATCTGTTTTTTGGGTTATTTAAGTCAATTTTTTTATTTTCTTTTGGATGATTTTGTGACTCAGTTTTTTCTTCCATATTTTTTTTGTTAACAATTTTATTACCTACTATAAACCCCTACCTCAGTGGCAGGGGTTTTATATTTTACTTAACTTCTTGCCAACGATGATTTAATAAATCTTCTAGTAGTAATACTTCTGTTTCAGAGATAATGATTTCGCTTTTTAGATTAGTTAGATCTATTTGATACATTAGTTCGCGACAACGGCCACAGGGTGGGATGATTTTGCCATTATGGTTTACAGCTACAATGGCTTTAATTTTACTTTTTCGAGTAGCGGTCATTTGAGCAATAGCACTGTGTTCGGCACAAAAGCCCAAGCCACAATCAGTATCAATATTAACCCCAGTGTAGCTTGTATTATTATCATCTAGTAGAGCACTAGCCACATAGCCACTTTTGCAATAACGATTATGTTCAATTGGTTTTGCAAGGTCTTTTGCTTTTTTTATAAGTTCTAAATATTCTGTTTTCATAATTTATTTTAATAAATTATTTCATGTCGCATGAGCCCTTCATGCCACACTGTTTGGAGCATTCAGTACAGCCTCCCATTTTGACCATGACGCCTTGTTTGCATTGAGGGCAGATTTTACCAACTTCGGTGCCATAGCGCTCATCTAATTCTTCCATTTCTTCAAGTATCTTGCTAATGGGAGTTGGTGTAGTGTCTGCTACAGGCGTTGGATTTTGGATTTCCATAATTTCTAAAACATCATTAGGAATACTGACCTCTACTTCGACAGTTTCAATTTTTACTTCAGTCTTCTCGCCATTGTAAGCTAAGTTTTTCTTTTCCGTATCCTTATCAAGTGATAAAACTTGTTCCGTACGACTAGAGTCACGGTAAATAGTGACACCCTTACAACCTAGTTCATAGGCTTGCTCATAAAGTTGAGCAGTTTGTTCAACTGTAAAGTTAGCAGGAGCATTAGCAGTTTTAGAAATAGAGGAGTCAGTCCATTTTTGCACAACTGCTTGGACTTTGATGTGGTCAGTAGGCGATAAGTCCATTGCTGAGACAAAGAATTCTGGTAATTTACCGTCAGCAGTTTGATATTTTTCAGCTAAAGGTATAAAGACTTCATGAAAACCTAAACGGGATTGTCTAAAAAATTTAAAAGCATAATAAGGTTCAATGCCGGTTGAAGTGCCAAGCATGGAGCCAACAGTGCCAGTAGGAGCTTGGGTAGTTAAAGTCACATTGCGGATACCATTTTTTTTAATAGCATTTTGGACGTCCACTGGTAAGGTTTGGATAAAGCCAGAGTTTAAGAATTTTTCACTTTCAAATTTAGGGAAAGGACCTTTTTCTTTGGCAAGAGAGGCTGACTCTTTGTACATTTCAGTAGTAATGGTCTGGTAAAGACGATTGATAAATTCACTAGCTTCTTCAGAGCCATAACGCAAACGTAATTTAATCAGTAATTCACCTAAACCTAGAGTGCCGCCACCAATTCGGCGTTCATTTTTTTGGTTAGTTTCGTTTTCTTTAAAGTGATAAGGAGTAAGGTCTATGACATTGTCTAAAAAGCGAGTTAAAGTGCGGGCTGATTTTTTCAATGTTTCCCAATCCATTTGATAGAGTGGACCTAAATCATCTGAGCCTACTTCTTTAGCAAAAGAAGCAAGGTACAAGTGGCCTAAATTACAAACGCCCCAGCCTGGCAAACCTTGTTCGCCACAAGGGTTAGTAGCAATTACTTTATTAAAATAATGGGAGTTAGAGAGCTTGTTGTAGCGCTCCATAAATACTATACCCGGTTCAGCGCTAGCATGGGCTGATTCAATAATTTGATTCCAAAGCTCTCGAGCTTTGATAGTCTTATAAACTCGGACTGGATAACCAGCTGCTTTCCAAGCTAGTAAATCACCATCCCAAATATTGTCATAAATATCTTTGTAAGCGGGGTTTTCATAATCAGGGAATTCTAAATTCCAGTATTCATCATTTTTAACAGCCTTCATAAAGGAGTCAGATATCATTACAGAGATGTTGGCATTTTCAATTTGGCCAGCTTTGGTTTTTGAAGAAATAAATTCTAAAACATCTGGGTGCCAATCCCACTGCATGAGCATCAAAGCACCACGTCTTGATCCACCTTGTTCGATTAAGCCCGTAACATAGGAAAATAAACCACCCCAAGAAACAGAGCCTGATGATTTGCCGTGTACGCCTTTAACATAGGCATAGCGAGGGCGTAGGGTAGATAAAGATAAACCAACGCCACCACCACGAGACATGACTTCAGTCATCTGGTATAAGGTTTCGGCAATAATAGCTTTACGAGAATCACGGGGAGAAGGTAAGACGTAGCAATTAAATAAAGTTAGATTCGAGGTATAGTTGCCATGAGTATCAACATTGGCACCAGTCATAATACGGCCACCGGGTTGAATGCGTTTATTATTTAATTCTTCAAAAAAGGCTTCAAAATATTTAGTGCGATTTTCAGGGCTAGTTTCTATAGAAGCGACAGCTTTGGCAATACGACGATGAGCATCGTCAATTGATTCACGTGGCTTATCGCATTTATGTAAGTCTTGTTCAAATTCAAAATTATTAACACTTTCAGCATACATGCCAGTTAACATATGTAAGACAACTCGGTCGCCAGTTAACATATGTTTGATAATGCCTAAATCTTTTTTAGGATATTTACGATCTTCTTTAGAGATGACAATCACTAGATCACCAACAGCAATATCTTCTTTTTTATCTTTGATCGAATAACGATCCAAAAAAATAATTCGACCTAGTTCATCAAAGTTAATAGAGTTATTTAAAATATGTCTAGCTTGTTTGCTTAAGGTAATACCACGTTCTTCCAAGGTTTTGACTTCAGGGCTGGTGACTTCTTTACCTTGTTCTAAACGGATTTTTTTACGCTCTTCGCGATAGAGGATAAAAGCTTTGGCAGTTTTAGCCCAGTTAGATTGTATTAAGATGATTTCAATAATGTCTTGAATTTGCTCAACACTAGGAATAGTATGACCGTCGTATTTATGCTCTAAAATAGAATTAACAATATCGCCTAGTTTTTTAGCTTCAATTTCATCAAATTCTTGACTAGCGAGTCCTGCTTTATAAATAGCATTAAAGACTTTAGTGCGATCAAAATCAACAATAGTACCATCACGCTTGCGGATTTTAGTGATATTGGAAAATATTTTCTGTTGTCCGTCAAGTTTGGTATTGCGAGTTTGAAAATAGGCTTTGGCAATCTGAGGTAGATTGTTTTCTAAGAGGACAATATTTACAGCGCTACGCACATCATCACTGGTAATTACTTCTTCATCACCATAAATATTATCAATATATTTTACAACTTGTTGAGTGAATTTATCAGTCAAAGGGTTGTCCGGCAAGCCAGCATGGATAAGGACATTTTTTAAAGAAAAGATGATTTTAGCTTGATCAAAGCTTTCAACTTGGCCCGAACGTTTTTTGACTTGGCGTAGCATAGGTTTTTATTTAAATATTTTTTTAAATTATTTATTTTAGAGAGGATAAAAAAACACTTATTATCCAGTAAAACACAAGATGTAGTGTTTAAAATAATTATAGCACACAAGATATTGTGTTGCCAAACTAGGACCTTTTGGCTTAATTTAGCTAAAATATTATAAACTAATATATTAAAAAAACCAAGCTGTGCATAACTATTGTCAGTTTGCTAAATCCTTAGCTTTTTGTTATGATAGCGATAATTAAACTATATGGCAGCCTTTTTTAATAAAAATAAAGCTAAACACAAGTCTCGGGCCAAAGTCAAAAAAAGCCCGGTTTTAGAAAGACCTAAAACCTCTGATAAAGATTTAGTTGATCCCATTTCTTACATTGGTGATTTAGATGCAGTCAAATATCCCTTTTTAGCACGAGATAAAAAAGAAGAGCAGGAATTTGACGTAGAGAATCCTTTAAATAAAAGATAAAACAATCATAAAATTATGGCTTTAGGCCCAATTTTAGTTATTGCCTTACGATTGGTGGCGCCAATTTCTATTCGGCGTTGGCCTTTGTGGGGCACAGTGGCTTGTTTGGTACTTGATGCAGTGGATGTAATTTTGATTGATGTTATTAAACTGGGTGATTTTACCAACTATGCCCAAGTTGATAAATTATTAGACATTTATTATTTGTCTTTTGCTTTAGTTGTTAGCTTGGCTTGGCAAGAAATTTTAGCTAAAAAAACCAGCATTGTCTTATTTATTTATCGTCTAATTGGCGTAATCTTATTTGAAGTTACACAAGTAAGGATTTTGCTTTTTATTTTCCCGAACATGTTTGAAAATTGGTTTTTATTTTGGGCAGCTCGTAATCGTTATTTTGCCAAATGGCAATTAACGCCCAAGCGTCTGGCATTTACTTTGATAGCCTTATTAATACCAAAACTAGCGCAAGAATATGTTTTGCACGTTAGAGAAATGCATCCTTGGAACTGGATACAAGAGAAGACTGGTTTACTTAAATAAAATTTAAATGCCCCCTAGTCGGGGGCATTTTTTAATTTAAGTTAATTGTTGTTTGGTTTTTTATCATTTCAGCATCAAAGTGTAATTCAGATTTTATTTTATCAGCAAATATTTGTGAGGCAGTAGGATCGCCATGTACTAAAAATATTTTTGGTTTATTTTTAAAGGCACTTAGCCATTTCATTAAAGCACTTTGATCAGCGTGAGCTGAAAAAGCATCTATCTTATCAACGCCAGCCCGGACTGTTACTTGTCGATCAAAGTATCTAAAGTCAAAAGCACCATTGGTGAGTTTGTAGCCTAGGGTGCCAGGCACTTGAAAGCCCATAAATAAAATATGGTTTTTAGGATCAGGAGCAAAGTTTGCTAGATGATGCAAAATACGACCACCGTCAGCCATACCAGAGCCTGCTAAAATAATTTTAGGATTGGGGCTAGAATTTATTTTTTTTGATTGCTCAATAGTATTGGTAACTTTTAGGTGAGGGAAAGAAAAAATATCTCGATCATGTTTTAATTCGTCTTGAGCTAGGGTATTTAGTTGCTTGCTATTTTCACGGTAGACTTTAGTGACTTCAGCAGCCATAGGACTGTCTAAAAATACTGGTACGCGGAAGTCTAAATGGTTTTCGTAATAGTCGTTTAATACTTTTAAAATATTTTGAGCACGCTCTACAGCAAATACTGAAATTATTAGGGTGGAGCCATTTTTGGTTACTCTTTGGACCGCTTCTAAGAGCTTAGCGTTACGGTCTTTGACAGCTTCATGATTACGATCGCCATAAGTACTTTCCATTACTACTGCATCGGCAAATTTTAGGTAGTCAATGTTTTTGACTAAAGGCATGTTTTCAGCACCCATATCACCGGTAAAGACAATAGTATAGGGCCCGGCTTTTATTTCTACTAAACTAGAACCTAGAATATGGCCAGCATTATGGAGAGTAATTTTAATATCATCATTTAGATTAGTGGTTTTGTAATAATCAAGGTTAGTCCAATGTTGATTGAGCTTATCTAAATCAGTTTTTTTATATGCTGGGCCTAGGGAGTGTTGGCTAGATTTTTCTAGCATAATATTAAAACTATCTTCTAGGACAATTTGAGCCAAGCTTTGGGTAGCTCTAGTAGAATAGATTTCGCCTTTGTAGCCACGCGCATAAAGTAAAGGTAAGCGACCACAATGATCCAGATGAGCATGAGTTAAAATAACAGCATTAAGAGTTTTGGCATCAAAGCCAAAAGCTTCCCAGTTACGGAAATAGTTTTTTTGGTCACCTTGCCACCAACCGCAGTCAATCAGGATTTTAAAATTATCAACTTTAAGTAAGTGACAAGAGCCAGTTACTTCTTGGGCAGCGCCATAAGATGTAAGGGTGATTTTAGGCATTAAGGATTTATTTTTATAAGTTTAGCAGAATTATCTGCGCCAAGCGCATAGCGGCCAATAGTATATTCGTCTATTGTAATATTAGCTTTGCCATTAACTTGTTTGAAAAATAGTTTATTTTTTGTCTGGTCTGTATCATTAGAAAAACAGAAGCCAGTATTAATTTCATTATCAATTTTTGGTAGTTTGATTTGATCAGTTGAGTCAACCTTAAAACAATAGGCATTGAGCAGGTCAGAAAAAATATAATCTCCACTTAAATCTACTTGGCCAGTAAATTCAATTTTGTAATCATTAAGCCAATTTATTTCAGATCCATTTTGTGGTCCAATAGATTTAATGGTCATTCCGACTATTTGATCACCCACTTTGGCAGTAGAAGTACTAAATATATTAGGAGATCTTTGTAGGAGTAAGTTATCGATATTATTTTGTTTTTCTGAAATTTTATTTTCAGCTTCATTTATATTTTTTTGTAGATCATCAATTTTATTTTGCATTTCATCGCGTACTTTATCAGCAGCAGTTGTGGCTAGTTTTTTTGCTTCCATTTTTTGCCAATAATACACGCCACCACCGACGGCAGCCATTAAAATAATAATTAATAATAGGATCACCGAACTGCGGCCTTTGGTTTTTTGGGGCTCAAGATCATTGTGTATAGTTGCTAACATAGTTTTTAAGTTTAAATGTTTAATAATTCAATTATACCATTTTTTAAAAGCTTATGATAGAATTTAGCTAATTACTATTTATAACTATGAAAAAATTAAGACTAGTTTTAGTTAGCGCCTTTTTCTTGGGTGTTTTATTGTTTGCGGGCACTGTTTATGCGCAGGAAAAAATTAGCAATTATCAAGTTGATATTCAGCTTGATAAAGAGGCTAATTTATTAGTTAGTGAAAAAATTGATTATGATTTTGGGTCGACATCTAAGCACGGTATTTTTAGACAAATACCGATTTATTACAAAGGGGAGAATCAAAATTTTTCTACTGATATTGATAATATTAGTGTAACTGATAATCAAGGTAAGGCGTATAACTACACTAGTTATCAAGAAGGAGATTATTTGGTTTTAAAAATTGGTGACGCCAAGCAATATGTTAGTGGTCAAAAAACCTATCTTATTAATTATCGGGTGCAAGGTGCAGTTTTATTTTTTGATAATTACGATGAACTATATTGGAATGCCATTGGCACAGATTGGCAAGTGTCGATTGATCAAGCTCAGGCTAATTTGAGTTTGCCAGCAGCAGCTAGCAGTACGCAGTCAGTTTTTAAATGCTGGAGTGCAGCATATGGCTCAAATACTCCCTGTCAAAGTTTAAATTTAGATAGTAATGCTCAAGGTGTATTGGCTTTGAGTGTTAAACAATCTGATTTAGAAGCTCATCAGGCTTTGACTATTTTAGCGCAACTACCCAAGGGTTTACTTGATGAGATAGCTGCTAAAAATATAGCTCAAGCCAAAGAGGCAGCCTTAATTAAACAGATGTGGGGTAGTCCTTGGTTTTTGTTATGGCCAATCTTAGTTTTTATTTTAATGTATTATTGGTGGTCTAAAAAAGGCCGTGATCCAAAAGGCAGGGGAAATGTTATTGCTGAATACGATGTGCCTAATGATTTAAGGCCAGCAGAAGTAGGAGCAATTGTTTATGAAAATTTTAATAATAGTTTTTTAACAGCCGAAATTATTTATCTGGCAGCTCATAATTATCTTAAAATTATTCGTCAGCCAAAAAGTGGCATCTTTAGCAAAGAAGATTTTATTTTAGAAAAAATAAAAGACAGTGATAAGTCTTTAAAAAATTATCAAAGTGAATTACTAACATTTTTATTTAGTGAAATAGATGATAAACAGCAAGTAAAAATATCTGCTTTAAAAGATGATTTTTATACTCATCTAGAAAAATGGAAAAAAGAATTTTGGACTTTACTTAAAGACGAAAAATATTATAGCAACACTGGTCAGGGTCAAAAAGCATTATTATTAACTTTAGGTTTAGCTTTAGTGGGTTTGGCTTTGCCTGCTTTTACTGTATTTGGTTTTTGGGGGACAGGCTCTATTATTTTATCGGGTTTTATTGTAATAATATTTTCTCGTTGGATGCCTCAAAAAACTCAGAGTGGAGTTTTAACAAAAGAATATCTACTGGGTTTAAAAGAATACTTGAGTGTTGCTGAAAAAGATCGTCTAGAATTTCATAACGCACCTGATAAAGATCCGCAAACCTTTGAAAAACTTTTACCTTACGCTATTGTTTTTGGAGTAGAAAATCAATGGGCAGAAAAATTCAAGGATATTTATAAGACGCCACCAAATTGGTACTACGATCCGACTTTATCTAATTTTAATTCGATTTTATTTATTAGCTCGCTACATAGTTTTTCTAATAATTCTATCCATAGTTTAGCTACACCTGTTCAAAGCGGTGCTGGTGGCTTTGGTGGTGGCGGTGGCTTTTCAGGTGGTGGTTTTGGCGGCGGTGGCGGCGGTAGTTGGTAGAGATGTGTTATAATGTTTATTAAGCTATTATTAATATTGATAACTATAATAATGAAAATAAAACACTCTTCGATAATTTATACTTTTTTCTTTTTCTCGGGCGCAGCTGGTTTAATTTATGAAATTGTTTGGGGCAGAATGTTGGTCGTTATTTTTGGTAATACCACAAATTCGATGGTTGCAGTTATTTCGGCCTTTTTGAGTGGTTTAGCTTTAGGCAGCGTTCTATTCTCTAGATTTAGTAATCATCAGTCGAAAAAAAATCTTTTACGCACTTATTCTCTATTGGAAATGGGCGTGGGTCTATCAGCTCTTTCTACTCTTTTATTGTTTCCATTAATTGAACCAATTTATTCTAATGTAAGTGATGGTAGTTCGGTCACATTTTTATTGATTCTAGTTAAATTTTGTATGACCTTTGCCATACTTATTGTACCTACGTTTTTAATGGGGGCAACTTTGCCAGTTTTGATCGATTTTATTAAATCATATTATCCAGATCTGGGGAAAAATATTAGCATGCTTTATGCTGTTAACACTTTTGGTGCAGTTTTTGGTACTGCCTTGTCTGCTTTTTTATTAATAGAGCTAGCAGGTTTAAGAGGAACACTGTATATAGCCGTTATGATTAATATTTTAATAGCTGTTGGTAGTTTTATTATTAAGCCGAGAGAAAATTTAAGTTTAGTTGAGGTAAAGGAAGATATTTCTGATAATAACATTGATCAAGATAGCCAAGACGTTAAGAGATGGTTGATATTTTTAGTTATTGGAATCTCGGGATTAATTTCTATAGCTTATCAAATATTATGGACGCGTATTTTGACGCCAGCCGTGGGAACTTTTATTTATGCTTTTGCCGGTATTTTGATTATATATCTTTTAGGAATCGCCTTAGGCAGTTTGTTTTATAATAAATATTTAAACGCAGAAAAACGCAGTTATTTAATATTTTCTGTTAGTGAGTTTTTTATAGGATTTTTTGCTTTATTTTCAGTATTTGTAAGCAGTTTATATTTTAGAGAATTATTAGAAAATTTAGTTTTATTTAGAAAGATTATAGTGATACCAATATTATTGCCAGCGGCTTTTTTTATGGGAGTTTCCTTTCCAGCAGCAATTGATGCTTTAGGTGAAAGTAAGAATCATGGCCGAGTGGTTGGTTTGGTATATTTTTTTAATACAATTGGCTCTATTTTGGGTGGATTTTTAGCTAGCTTTTTCTTTATACCATTTATCGGTAGTACGCAGAGTGTTTTATTATTAGCAGGATTTAATTTTTTATTAGCGATCTTATTAGTGGTCGGCAGCAGAGCTAAACTATTTAAAGAAAAAGTTACAAAAATTATCTTTAATTTTTCTATTATTTTGTTTTTTGTTTGTGTAAGTCTTTTTTATTTAAAAGGGGATCAGCTTTATGAAGCTAATGCTCAAAAATTAATAGAGGGAGCGAAGTCTTTAGGTTTAGTATACTCTTTTCAAGAAGATGAAACGGGCTCAGTTTTTGCTTCTAATGATCCTAGTAAATATAATTCAGCGCAATTAATAGTTGATGGCATTGGCATGACATCGAAAGATTTGGAAACAAAACTTATGGCCCACGTCCCTATTGCTATTCATCAAAACCCAAAAGACATGCTGGTTGTTGCTTTGGGCATGGGTACAACCTTCCGTTCAGCTATTAAACACGATTTAAATGTAGATGCTATTGAGCTTTCAAGGTCAGTAGCTAATTCTTTTCCGATATTTTATCCAGATGCTTCAGATATTTTGAGACAATCTAATGCTAAAATTATTATAAATGATGGTAGAAATTATGCGGTACTTACTGATAAAAATTATGATATTATAACAATTGATCCGCCACCGCCTTTTAATTCAGCGGGCACTACAGTTCTTTATTCAGAAAATTTTTATAGGGATTTGGTAAAAAGATTGAGAGTTGATGGTTTGGTAAATCAGTGGATTTATTTTAATTCAAATGAAGATGATATAGCTATGGCTATGAATAGTTTTTTAAAGGTTTTTCCTTATGTTACAGTCTATTATTCCCCTAAAGACACGGTCTTAGGAGTTAATTTACTAGGGTCCCTTTCGCCAATAAATATAGACGACTCTAGAATTGAAAAAATATTTTCATCAGAAATTGTTAAAAAAGATTTAGCAGAGGTTGGCTCTATAATAGAGCCAAGCAAAGTTAGGTCTATTATAATAGCTAATCAAAATGATTTATTGTCCTATCTTAATAATTTTTCAACTATTACAGATGATAGGCCAAGTACAGAATATTTTATTAATCGTTACGCTAAAGGTGGTTATCAATATATGACGATAGAATTGTTTAAGGAAAGAATAGGTAAAAAATAAAAGTAAAAGTTTAAGTAAAAATAAAAAAGAGTCTGCCTCCGCCGTTTGGCGGATGGTAGACTCTTTTGCTATTAGTTCCAACAAATTAGTGATAATATTTAGTGCCAATCTTGCGTGACAATGTGAATAGTGAGTAGTCCGAGTTCCGAAATAATGATAATAGTTAGTACTACTACAATGGTAATTTTAGTTAGTTTTGACTCCTTTTGCCAAAATTCTTTATGAAGAGCCTTAAGCATTTTAGACCTTTCGTTGCTGGGACCATTAATGAACGTAACAGTTTAGAACAATACTATATATATGTTATTTTTGTCAATATTTTTGTTAAAGAAAAAGCCAATCATAATGATTGGCTTGAGGGAATTGCGGCAGGTCTGCCGGGAGACGCGGTGCAACCGTATGTGAGGTTGGTTAGTCCTCAGGGAACCGCTATCTTGGACCGACAGACCTGCCAATAAGAACAAACTCTTATAAATACTAGCTTGAAGTTTTATTTTTGTCAATAAAAAACCGCCTGTAGGGCGGTTTTTTAAGTTATATTTTACCAACTAAGTCTAGACCTGGTTTTAAAGTTTTTTCACCCGGCTTCCAATTAGCTGGACAAACTTCGCTGCCGTGTTTGGCTACAAATTGGGCGGCTTGTAATTTACGCATTAATTCATCGCCACTTCTACCAACGCCATCGCCATGTATTTCTATGGTTTGGAGAATGCCTTCGGGAGAGATGATAAAGGTGCCCCTTAAGGCTACGCCTTCTTCTTCAATTAATACACCATATTTACTACAAATTTCATGAGTAGGATCAGCTAGCATTGGAAATTTTATTTTTTTGATAGTATCACTAGCATCATGCCAGGCTTTGTGCACCTGGATAGTATCAGTTGATACTGATAGTACTTCAGCATTTAATTTTTGTAGTTCTGTATAACGGTCAGCTAAGTCGCCAAGCTCTGTAGGACAAACAAAAGTAAAATCTTTTGGATAAAACATTAAGATCACCCATTTACCTTTATAGTCTGCTAAGCTTATTTTTTTTGTATCATCATTGTAATAAGCTTCGGCTTGAAAGTGAGGGGCGATTTTTCCAATTTTAGGAACGCAATTCCAGCAAGTATCTTGGCAGCAATCGCCACCGCAAGCCTCGTCTGAATTGCAACAATTATTGTCGTGCATATTTTTTATTATTTTAATTATTATTTAATTATATTTAATTTTCTTAAAATTTCATTGCCTTTATCTTGTCCGTATTTATAAGATTTTAAGGCTTTTTCTTGATCAACTCGTAATTTATAATTTTTTGTATCATCATAAATTAAATGGACGTGCGGATATTTTTTTAAATTATGGGCATAAGGATAATTCATAATATTGCGTAGATGTTTGCGTCCGTATTTAATGCCAAAGTAACGAGTTTTCATGGCAATATCTAGTAGATCATACCACAAAGATCTAGCTACTGAAAACTTTGTCTTTTTTTCATTTAAAATATAAATAATTTGTTTATCTAA
>CAZHLU010000020.1:0-15168 GCA_964533435.1 uncultured Gammaproteobacteria bacterium
AAGATTCTTGACTGCAGCCTCCCGTAGGAGTCTGGGCAGTGTCTCAGTCCCAGTGGGGCAGGTCGTGCTCTCACACCTGCTACTCGTCGTAGCCTTGGTAGGCCATTACCCTACCAACTAGCTGATGAGCCATAGGCCTCTCTTTATCCGAAAAAACTTTACATGGGAATGACTATCGTCCCCCCATGACTATTGGGGATTGTCCCAGATTTCTCCGGGTTATACCCAAGATAAAGGTAAGTTACCAATGTGTTACTCTCCCGTTTGCCACGCGTTTCTTGCGAAACACGTTCGACTTGCATGCCTTAAACATGCCGCCAGCGTTCACCCTGAGCCAGGATCAAACTCTCTGTAAAAATTTATAGAGAAGTTGAAACTACTCTTGAAATAATAGTGTTTAAAACACTATTTAAAATATAAAACTTATAGAATTGACTAAAAGCTCGTCACTTCTTAATTGTCAATTGTTAAATTGTCAAAAAACTTTGGACTTTTTCAGTATTTTGAAGTTCAAGAAAAAACAGCAATGTCCTTCTCAAAAAGACACTTCTGTTTTCACTTGATGCAACTCTTAATTTTTCAATCAGCTACGCTTGGGTTCGTTTTTTTTAATGCCTCACTATATTAGGGCAAAATTAATGTTTTGTCAAGCCCAGGACGCCAAATAAAAACAGAGCCCTCAAATCCTTCTCCTGACCTAAGTCAAGATAAGATTTGGGGCTCTATAAACTAGAGCTACTCTTTTAGGTCTAGCTCATCCAGACCCTGAGAGTAAGCCTCTGAATCCACAACGAATTGGGATTCGGCGGGGGGCACACCTTGCCCTGCCAGCACGGGAAATCTACACCATGACGCAGCACCATCCGGCCTTCGCGGAAACCGGTAATAGTGCCAATAAAGAAAGTATCAGTTCGATCGCTACCCTGATCCGGAAACACCGGACAGCTAGGATCACTCAGGTAGGCCCAGTGCTCCTGGCCCGATGCTGTCAGGCCACCAATGGCTCCGGACTCGTTGTCCTGCGAAGAGCTGGAGTACGAAAGCCGAGCCCAGACTTCAACCTTGATATTCTCAGGCAGACTAAGTCCGTTAACCAGGTCTACCTGATGCGGATCTTCGGGTCGAGCACCAACCCAGGTATTAAGATCCCAGGCAATATCAAAATATTGTGGCGCAGGCGGCGGCACATCAACTACCGTGATGTGTACCGTCTTGCTCATGACCAAACTACCGTTTCGGTAAACCGAAGCTATGTAAGTAATATCCGAATTAACGGTTACCGGCATCAGACCACGCGGTCCAAGGTCGCCATATGCCGGGAAACGATCAATAACCACTTCGTCGGTATTCTCATCGTAGAATTTAACGTTCCAAATAAGCCAAATCTCCGTATTAGCACCAACCAAGTAGTTGGACCAATCCGGAGAGTCCGACTCGACTTCGTATGCCGAAGCATAGAAAGTCAATTCCGGACTAGGCTGAACAAGCGGGATCAGTTCTACAAACACCGGCTCGGTTCTGACAATGCTGCCAGCTTGCCAAGCCTGGAAAATATAAGTTGAGCTTGCGAAAACTTCAACTTCTATCGTACCGGACAAACCAATATTATTATTGTTGGCATAACCAGCAATGGTCACGCTATCAGCGTTGCTCGAAGACCAACTCAGATTAACCATCGTGTTGGGCGGCGTCACTTGCATCTGACTAGCCCAAGCATTCAAGCTTACCGTCGGCAAATCAGCCGGACGGACATAGAAAGCTTCACGCCGTACCAGATATTGATTATCTTCACCAATCACAGCAAAACTAACGACAAACTCGCCACTATGCTGCGGCTTATAAGAAAAACTGTGCGGACCTGCTTGGACAAAGATGCCCAGCGGTTCGATAATACCAAGCAAAGCATTACTATCAACATTAACCATAATCTCCTCACCAAGCTTAATATCATAAGAGCTAATCTCCAAGCTTGACCAAAGAACCTCCGGTTCCGGCGGATCAATGGGCAAAGCTTCGAGATTCTCATTAACAGCAATATTAGTGTCTCCCAAGGCCAAGCGCAGACCGTAGGCCTTGCTCTTGTAGCCTTCTTGAGAGAAGACAACAGCATATGACTTAGCTTCAAGTTCCAGACCAATGACCGGCGTGTGGCCAGCATAGGCCAAGTTCTTGTCCTCGGACAACTCAAACACCGAAACATCGGCGTCCGGGTTGCAATGGATATCAACGATGGGGTTACCGGGGATAGGCGGCACGTAAGGCTGATCGAATTCGCTTTCGCAGCCAGCCAAGGCAAACATTACCAAGGCCAGCGCACTCAACAGAATTCTGTTCTTCATGCTTGCTCCTTACTCTACTAGAAGCAGAGGGTGGCCCCGGCAGTTGCCGAGAGTTTGTTGACGCGGCCGCTCTGGTAGTGATCCAAGGATTGGAAGCCGCCAGCGGCATGAATGTCCAGGTGCTTGCAGCGATAGCGCAGGCCCAAATAGGGACCGTAGCCTTGCTGCAAATATTCGTTGACACTGTCTACAGACATGCTGGAGTAAAGCAGTCCAGCTGTCGGGCCAAAGCTTTTGCCCTTAGGAAGCCACGTTACGGCTCCGGACAAAAGCTTGTGATTCTTGTCGCCAAACTGGCTCGTACCGTAGGGCAAAAAGCCACCGGTAACAGAATACAGCCAATCGTTCTGACGATAGGTCAGACTCAAGGCCGGCACAGCCAAAGGCTCGCCGTGATTAACGATGACTGATTCCACGCCCACGCCAAGCTGAAGCCGATCTTCTTCCTGAATAACTTTGTATTCAGGCGCAGGCTTTTCCTGCAAGCGCGTATTAAATTCCTTACGCAGAGTCTGAAGAGAGTCCGCAAAATCCTGGCTCAGACTCAAAAATGGATCCCAACTATTATCTTTCTGCAACTGCAAAGGTTGATAATAAATGACAATAGAAGGCACGGGCGTAATATTACTACCCGCATCCTCTACGGCCAAAGCCGTAAGGCCCATTGCTCTCAAAATCCGAACGCCATTCTGAAAGCGTCCATTGAGAGCTGCGGCATCGTAGACGCCGTTCAGCCTAGCTCTTTCTTGTTGCGAAATATTCTGAAGACGCTGTACACATCTCCAACCCTTGGCACTCTTGGTGGCTCTGACCACCATCTGGCCCTCGCCATTATTGGCGCGAACAATATAGGGCTGCAAAATTCGCAATTCGGCAAACTGACTGACCTTAAGAGAGTCAGCCATGTCGCCATGCGGCAGATAGACCACAATACCGTTGTCGCTTGTTGCCTTAACGCTGTAGTTGTAGCCAGAGGCAAAAGCCTGGCCACAAACAAGCAACATCAAAGCCAACAAACCCACGTGCTTTTTCAAGGCAGTCTCCTTTCTTTCCGTTTTCCGACTTCTTCGACACAAACCCAAAAACAGCCAACTCTAACTGATCCTCTTTTGATCAATGAGCTGGCTCAAGTCTAGTGTATATTCCACTTTCAATGAACAATTGTATTTTACAAATAGACCATATAATATAAAACAATTAGATAATTATGTCAAGATTTAATTATAAATAATAATTAAAAAGGAGCAGTTATTGCCCCTTTTTATTTTAAATGTAAATATAAATAAAACTCTTAAACTACTTTTTTAGATTTTTTAAGTAAAATAACACTTAGCACAAAGGCTAAAGTAAAAAATAAAGCCCCATAAAAACATGGTGTTAAAAATGGATTAGTAATCCCTGGAACACAGCCTAAAGGGTTAGCTTGATTATTAAGCCAATTTTTTAATTCATAAGCAAAGTTAGCCCAAGCAAACAAGGTGCCTAAGAGCAAAACATAAAATTGAATAGTAATAATTTTTTTCATAAATTTATATTAAAAATTTAAATTCGATATTTAGTTTGTTTATCTCGCCATTCTTTTATCAGACGATGGTTACCAGAAAGTAAAACTTTAGGAACTTTTAAGCCTTTAAATTCTACTGGCCGCGTATATTGTGGAAACTCAATATTAAATTTTTTATCTTGCTTGCTATAAATAGAAAAAGATTCTTCTAATACCGAGGCTTCTTTACCTACTACACCTGACACACACCTTG
Organism: uncultured Gammaproteobacteria bacterium; assembly: GCA_964533435.1. GTDB lineage: Bacteria > Patescibacteriota > Patescibacteriia > UBA1558 > GWA2-36-10 > CAZWIT01. The sequence continues at coordinate 4,097 of CAZHLU010000020.1, forward strand.
CCACGCTATCAACTACACAGGCAGCAGCCAGTTCTCCACCAGTTAAAATAAAATTGCCTAAAGAAATTTTTTCATCAATAAATTTATCAATCCGCGCATCAACTGCTTCATAGTGCCCAGCAATTAAAATTAATCTTTTGTATTTAGCAAGAGCGCGTACTTTATTTTGATCTAAAGTTTTACCACGAGGAGTCAATAAAATTACGCGCGTGTTTTTACTTTTTATTTTATATATTTTTTTTAGAGTTTTATAAACTGGTTCAATTTTTAAAACCATGCCCGGCCCACCACCATAAGGTGTATCATCAACTGTTTTTCTTTTATCTGTTGTTTGCTCTCTAATGTCAAAAGTATTGATGCTAATCAATTTTTTATCTTGCGCTCTTTTAATAATTGAAGAATTAAAATAGCTGCTTAAGCTTTCTGGAAAAATAGTTAAAATATCAAAACGCATATTATTATATAAATCATTTGACTAAGATTAAAGGTACTACAATTTTACAAAAAACAAAAGACCGCAAGTTGCGGTCTTTTGTGTGATTTATAAAATAACTTATAGTTTTAAATCATCTACTTCTTCGGCACGGGGTTCGCGATGCTGTTGTGGGCGACCTTCTTTATTTGGTTCGTAAACTTTTAAGTTTACATAGGAGTTATTCCTGTTGCCAATGATACGCAATAAGGTGCGTAAAGCCCTAGCAGTTTGGCCCTGTTTGCCAATAATCTTACCCATTTCTTCTGGATTGACTTTTAAAGTCAAAAGAACACCTCTTTCGTCAATAACCCGTTCAACAACGACGTCTTCTGGTTTATCGACCAAAGCTTTAACAATAGTTTCTAAAAATTCTTTGTCCTGCATTTTTTTAAATTAATGATCTTATTAACTGCTGTTATTCTGAATCAGAACAACTTTGAAATTATAAAATATTTTTTTAAAAAGGTCAAATTTAAGCTGGATTTTCAACTGGAGCAGCTTTAGCAGCTTCGGCTTTTTTACTAGCCTCTTTAGCAGCAATTTTCACACTGCGTTTTTTACTAATAGCCACAGCTTTAACCTTTTTTTCGGTAATTATTTTTTCTTTTACCAAAAGATTATGAATAGTAGCTGAAGTAGTAGCTCCGACTGAAAGCCAATATTTTATTCGTTCTGCTTTTAAATTGGCCACTTTGGTGTGTGGATTATAGCTACCTAAAGATTCTAAATGATCACCGTACATATCACGGGTCTTATCAGAAATCATCACACGATACAATGGTTGTCCTTTGCGACCAACTCTTTTTAATCTGATTGCTAACATCTTTGTCTATACAAAAAAATTAATTAAATAAGTGTCCCCAATATTACTATATTTTTATGATATTGTCAACCTAAGCTTTGTATAAAACAAAAAAGGGCCTTTTGGCCCTAAAGACTATCAAGTTTAAGCACTCTTAAACCTAACAAAGCAACAATTACCTTTACGTGACCAAGTTTCTTCTAAATCGCCCGTATCTGCCAATTGACATAGAGCCTGCTTAATAAGATCACGCGGATATCTTTTGCCCAACTTATAGTATACATCGTCAGCCGAAAACTTACGTCCAGGCCGAAATTCTGTAACTGCCTGATTAACAGTGGTTAGAACATATTCGTTTACCGCTTCTTTTACTGACGGCGGAGTCTTACCGTTATAGTTATCAAACTTAGGCGGATTAACCGACGGCTTTTGTTGTAAATTATATTTACGATTTCTGCGATTGATATAAATTATAAATACCAAAATACAGATTGCAAATATCACAAGAGTTAAAATACCTTCCCCTCTAGTCATATTGCTTGGCGGTGGAGCGTCAAAAGCCAGAAACGTCAACATTGGTCTTGTCTCCTTGTGTCTAAAGTGAACAAGCTAGGACCCTTTATCCTTAACTGGCTAAAGTTAACGCTAATTTTTAAAGATGTCAATAATCCAAAACTTAAGCTGCTATTTTATCAGCTTCATCAAAATTAACTGACAATAATTTAGAAACACTATCATCACCCATGGTAACACCATAAATAATTCTGGATTGTTGCATGGTAGCGCGATTATGAGTAATAGCAATAAATTGAGTTTTATTAGATAACTCGGCTAAAATCTGACTAAACCTAACAGAGTTAGCTTCATCTAAAGCAGCGTCAACTTCGTCCAAAACCACAAAGGGTGAAGGATTGTTAGCAATAATGGCGCAAATCAAAGCAATGGAAGTTAAAGCTTTTTCGCCGCCCGAAAGCATATTAATACTTGATAAACGCTTGCCTGGAGGTGTTGCTTTTATTTCAATGCCATATTGTTTTCTAATTGGTGAATTATTATTTTTTTCTTGCACCTCTTCTTCTCCGTCTTCTGTTTCAACTGATTCGTCTTTTACTTCTCGAATATCTAAAATTAATTCGGCCTTGCCACCATTAAATAATTTTTTAAAATAAGTATCAAATAATTTATTAATATTATGAAAAGCCTGATCAAACTGTTCAGCAATCGCTTCATCCAAATCTTTGATAATTTTTTCTAAATGTTCAATGGCTTGTTCTAAATCTTTACTTTGTTCGCTCAAAAAAGTAAAACGATCATTAACTTGAGTAAATTCAGAAGCAACTGTCGGGTCAATACCACCAATAATCTGCAATTGATTTTTTAAATTATTAATTTGTTGGCGCGCACTATCTACTTCTAATTCTTTGACGACCTGCGTCTTAAGTTCTGGAATTTCTTCAGCAATCTCAGCCAATTGATCTTCTTGCCTAGTTTCAAGTTTTGCTAAAGTTATTTTTATTTCGTTTAAATGAGCATTTTTAGTGTTAAATTCTTGCTGAATATCGCGAAAACTTTTTTGTGATTGCAATAGAGCCGAGCGCTTTGCTTCTTCTTCAGCATTAAAATTTTTAATCTGCTCTTCAATTTTAGCAATAACCAAAGACTGTTGATTGATTTTCTGATTAATATTATTTAACTGCTCTTGTAATAATTTATTATCGACCGATTTTTCTAAAATTAATTTACGATCATGTTCTAATTTTAATAACTCATCTTTAATTGAAATGATTAACTCTTCTGATTGTTTAATATTTTGATTAAAACCAGACAAAGCTGCACGCGCTTCAGCAATTTCCCCTACCAAAGTATCTTTGTGAGTTAACAATTTATTAAAATCTTGTTGCCAATTTCCTTGTGAAATATCACTCGCTTGTTGTAAGCGTTCACCCAAATTTTTTAAGCTCTTGCTCACTTGCTGACAAGTATTTTTTAAACTACCAAGCTCTTCTAAACTCTCTATTTTATCTATTGAGTCCTGCAAAATCTGTTGATCATAAATAATACCTTCTAATTCTTTAGCAATCTTAGCAGGCGACCAGTTGCTCTGCTGATTAGACATGATAAGCTTTTCCAATTTCTGAAAATCCTCTACTACTTTGGCCTGATTTTTTTCTAGAGTAACCAGCTCGTCTTTAGCTTGCTGAGCTTGATGACGTTGGCCTTCTAATTTTAGATTAGCTTTATTTAATTGATTTTCTAAATCAGACACTCTTTTCTTTAACCAAACAATATCCGCCTGGCCACTAGCCAATAATTTTAAATCCGATTGTCCTTCTAAAATTGTTTTATCTTTTAAAAGGGCATTAAGCTCAGCTTGTTCTTGGCTTAAACTTTTTTGCAAAATTTCAAAATTATTCTGGCGAGTATTAGCTTTTGCCTCTTTATCTAAAGATGTTTGTAAATCTACCAATTGCTGATTTAATTCTGAAACTTGTGTTTGCCAAACGTGATAATTATTTTTAGTTTCTTTTAATTCTTTTTCTAAATTATTTTTCAAAAAATTATAATATTGCGTTTGCAATTCTTGCAATTCTAAAGTTATTTTTTCTCTCTTTTCTAAACGATGCACCTGCCTAGTCAAAGTGCGTAGGTGTGGTTCTAATTCTAAAATAATTTGTTTAGTCTGTTCTAGGTTTTCTTTAGCACCATCCATTTTGGAGATAGCTTGCTCTTTCTTTATCTGAAACTGACGCACACCAGTTGCCTCATCAAAAAATTCTTTACGCTCAGCGGCCGATGATATTAATATAGAATCAACCGTGCCCTGGCCAATTACACTATAGGTTTTTTGTCCAAAGTTAGCTTTTGCTAAAAGCAATTGTACGTCTAATAACCTAACCTTATTATTATTAATCAAATACTCTGAACTTGCATCTCTATTTACCCGACGCGTAATAATTATTTGATCATATTCAACGTCTGCTGACTTATCACTATTATTTAAATATAGACTCACTTCGGCAAATCCCAAGCGACTCTTTTTATCAGAACCAACAAAAATAACGTCTTCGGCTTTTTTACCACGTAAAGTCTTGCTGCTTTGTTCACCCAAAACCCAACGCACGGCATCAGCAATGTTTGATTTACCAGAGCCATTAGGACCAACTATAGCTGTAAGCTCTCGATTAAAAACTAGCTGACTATGCCTAGCAAAAGATTTAAAACCTTGGATTTCTAATTTTTCTAAATACATAAATAAAAAATAAAACGCTACTTTAAGCGCTCTTATTTTAACATATTTTACCTTGTTTGATAAATAAAAAACCTGTTTCCCGAAGGAAGCAGGTTGAGTGATAAGGCGCCGCCTCGCGCTAAACCCACAGACCCAAAAGAGGCGATCTGTACTCCCACAATGCGCACAAAGGGAGTGTGCCAGCCCCAAGAGCGTACAACTGGCTGTGTTTTGACACTTGGCGGCGCCCCACTGAGAAAAGGACTTGGTTGCCCGGGATGGATTCGAACCACCGTTCACTAGCATTAAGCTAGGCGTCTTAACCACTGGACGACCGGGCAACCAGTAGTTGAAACATACTAATATAATACCGATAATTTGTCAAGAATAAAAAAGAGTCGATCCGAAGATCGACTCACGAAAGGGCGGCGGGTTTGCGAATGAGATAGACTGGGGTTAGAGTGGCGTGCACATTACTAGGAGGAACTAGGTATCTTTTGGATCTGTTAAATCGGCCCAGCCATCAAGGTTCCGCAGAACCCGCCAACGAACTTATTTACATTAGTATTATATAACACTAAATTTATTTTTGTCAAGAAAATAAAAAACAGGCCTTAAGCCTGACTTTTTATTATTTTTATCTAAATTACCAACCTTTGTTAGCCAGAGCGGCAGCGGCAGCACCAGTTTGAGCTTCTTGCTTACTATAACCCTCGCCTTCGGCAATTAACTCTTTATCAAGATAAACACCAATTACAAATTTTTTGTGGTGGTCTGGCCCTGATTCTGATAACACTTTATAACGTGGAGTAATGCCAACTTTTTCTTGAGACTTTTCTTGAAAAAGACTCTTAGCATCAACATAAGACTTATCTGCGATTAACTTTTCCAAATGAATCAAAATATTATCTTTAACAAACTTAGCGGCTGTTTTATAACCCTGATCCAAATAAATAGCACCAATCACTGCTTCCATGGCATTAGCTAAAATATAACTGCGCGCTTTTTTATTTGTATCTTGGGCCTCTCCTCGACTTAAATATAAATAATCATAAAGCCCTAAATTTTCCCCTTGGGTAGCAAGCTGGGTAGCATTTACCAAACCTGAACGCCAATTAGTCAGAATGCCTTCTGGATCTGGATAGTTGCGATAAAGATGATCAGTGACTGCTAATTCTAAAACTGCATCACCTAAAAATTCTAAACGTTCATTATGATCAATAACAAAATCTTTGTGTTCATTAATATAAGAACGATGCACTAGGGCATTTCTTAAAATATTTAGATCTTTAAAATCTACCCCTAATTTCTTTTGCAATAAATCTAGATTCTTATTCATATTATTCTAAACCAAGTTTAGCTAATCCTTTATGAAAAATGTCTTTGGCATTTTCATAGCCCAAAGTAGCAAGGGCTTCTTGCTGACTAAACCATTTTACTTCTTTAATTTCAGTGACATCTGCTGCTGGTTGAATTATTTCTGTATCTTTGGTTTCTACTAAATAATATTTTATTAATTTGCGAAAAGGTTTAGCATCAGGCTTATGAACCTTTACTTCTGTTTCACCTAAATATTCAATAACTTTTAATTTTTGTAAGCCAGTCTCTTCTCTAAGCTCTCGTAAGGCTACGGTTTCTAAAGTTTCACCCTCTTCAACATGCCCCTTAGGAAAGGTCCATTTACCATAAGCATCAAGCACTAAACAAAAATTATAACCAGCCTCTGTTTTGTGATAAACCATACCACCGGCTGATATTTCTTTTATACCTTGACTAGCCAGGGTTTGTTTTTCACCCTTACTCATCATCTCTTTATAAATACTACCTAAAACACCGTTAACAAATTTACCACTGGCATCACCACCAAAAGCTTTAGCAAGTTCAATTGCTTCATTAATAGCTACCTTGGGCGGTATTTCTTGAGATACTTTTAATTCATAAATCCCAATACGCAAAACATTGCGATCAACCATAGTAATCTGGTCCAGTGGCCACTCTGGCGCAAATTGAACAATTAATTTATCAATTTCGCGTCTGTTTTTAACCACTTGGCGAACCAAATTTAAAGCAAATCCCTGATCGTCAAAATCAGGGGCAAATTCTTGCTGATCATAATCTAAAGACTCCAATACATCATGCTCAGCGTTGGTAAAATCCCATTCAAACAAAGCCTGCAAAGCAATGGTCCTAGCTAGGTGTCTGTTAGCCATTTTATATTTATTTTATTTTTTTCTCGCCTTTATAATAACCGCATTTAGCACAAGCTCGATGTGGCATAATAGTTGCTCCACAATTTGAGCATTTAGTAGTGCTTTTTGGTTTCAAAGCAAAATGTGAGGCTCGACGACGAGCTGATCCTTTTGTTCTTTTCTGTGTTTGTAAAGCCATAAATAGATATTTACGATTAAAATTGTTGACCAGATTGTACCCGAAAAAGATAATATGGTCAAGAATAGATTTTTTAGTCTTATCTGGCGTTAATTATAACATTATATTTTATCCTTGACAATAGTAAAAAACTATGATATTATTGTTTATCGATAAACAAAAACTAAAAAAATAGCTTATTTACAGCTAATTCATCAAATTTTCCCAGGCAACTGTGTCCACGACAAGCATGGGAATCATTTTTTCTGATCCTATTTGGTTCCGACTGAATATTTTCAAAAAATGGTTTTCTTGGGCACAGTTATTTGGGAAAATTAAAAAAACCGCCTTACTTGGGCGATTTTTTGTTTAACTAAAAATTAATTAGTACTAGTAGCCGTTGATGTAGCCGGAGTAGTAGTGCTACCAGGAAGTCCTGGTACTCCGCCATTTGCTTCAGCGTCAATTTCCTCTTGTGTAGCACCAACTAAACAAACTTCTTGCCACGGCACATAATGACTAGTAAAGGTGACTTTAGTAGCCGCTGCTTCACCAGTCTTTTGCACAAAATAATCAAACTTAGCATCTGCGCCACTATGCGCTCTTTCTGTACACTTAGTTTGGCCAACTGCTAAAGCTGTTGTCTTAGTTACTTTCTTAGGAGGTGGCGCTACTTGATTATAGACAACAGGCTTAGTAGTACTAGCAATACGACCATCGGGCGTGCCCCAAAAATCAAAATAAATCTTCATGCCCTCAATACGCGATTGTATCAAAATATAATGCCCAGTATCATTAATGAATTTTAAATCTGGTTTAGGAGAATAAATAGTAGCATCCATGCCAGCTGGTTCATAATAAACCACTCGATATGAATGATTGCGTCTTTCGGTAATAGGTAAGCCTGTGCCCAAGGCTGCTCGAAAAACAGTAGTACCAATCTGACACAAACCGCCACCAAATTCTGGTGTGGTTTTATTTCCTTTAATTACTAACTCTTCTTTATAACCATGATCACCATCAATTTCCCCTAAAGCAGTGATCAAAGAAAATTCTTCATCTGGTCTGATAAGTAAACCATTCAAAGCATTGGCACCCGTTTTTATATTGTGAATACGATTAACTGGACTACCAGTAAAATCCGATTCGCCTGTACCAATAACTTTTTTAATGCCCAAGTCATTAACATCTCCATTCATTACCCTGGGTTCAATTACTTCTGTTACCAAGGCTACTTTTAATTCACTCTTATTATCATTTAAAACTTTATTTATACCATCCATCAACTCTGCCTGTTTGATAGCACGACCTTGCTGACTACTCATAAACTCAGACACCTTGCCACTACTTAATTTAAATTTTGCATCTTGCACTGGTATTTCTACTGTTTCATAAATACCATTATCACTTAAATATTTTTGTAAACTTTCTTGATTAAAAGTTAACTTAATTTTATTATCCGCTACTAAATTTAACCAAGTCTTCCAAGTACTAGCTGGAACTAGCCAGTCTTTGTCTTCCCAAGTCAAGTGCAAATCACCACGATTTGGTAGGGCTAATATTTGAGATTGATATTGTTTAATAATAGCTGCTGTAATTTGCGGTTCATCGGCTACTATTTTTAATTTTATTTCTTTATTATCAAGATATTTAATACGCTCTAAAGTATCATCTAGAGCTGACTGATAATCAAAAGTCTGTCCAACTTTTTCTGGAATTATTTCTAAATTATTTTCTTTAAAAGAAAAACTAGCTTCTTGCTTATCACTTAAAATATCATTAAGACTATCACGTAAAATCTGAATATGTTGTTCTCGATCCCAAGTATAAGACAATGGCCAATTTTTACCTTTTGCCCAAACATACACTTTATTAACTAAATTTCCTAAACCATTATCAGCCTGCCAATTTTTAATCGCCTGCAAACTATTTTCTGCTTGCCAGATAATAATTGGATAAGAAATATCAGCTGATTCTGTTGAAGAGACAGAAGGCAGAATAGTGACCTTTTTATCATTTAAACGATAAACCAGTCCCTGCCTATTAAGCTCATCAATCCTGGTTTGCACTTTAGTTTTGGCCTGCTCAAGGCTTAAGTTTGAAATATCAACCCCTCCTAGGCTAGTGCCTGGCAAATAAACATCTTTATACTTTGTATTAATAAAAGCGTTAGCTGTCAAAACTATGACTAATAAAAAAATAAGGACAACTAGAATCCATAAAACTAATTTAACTATCTTTATATTTTTATCCTGATGTAAACCTTCTTTAATTTTATTTATCATCCGAGTTCAATAATTCATTTAACAATTCTTTTTTATTTTCTAGCGAACTTAATAGTGGAGCTGAATCCATAGCTAGATAAAATGTTTTTTGTCTATCAAAATCACTAGGAAAAATATCAGCTGGAATCATTATTTCAAAACCATTATCAGTCGCAAAAACAAAATTATCGTTTTGTTCCTTAGTAAAATTTAATAATAAATTTTTTATTACCATAAAATTATTCCTCTGCTTGGACCTTGATATTAATATCCTTATTACTTTTTGGCAAACTAATGGTCAAAACTCCATTACGGATAGTAGCCTTTATTTTATCAGCATTAACTGGCACTGGTAAAATGATTGAACGTGAAAAGCCACCCCAATAACACTCTTGATAAAAATAATCTTCATCATCAATGGTGGTATCTTTTTGTCTTTTACCCCTGATAGTCAGCATATCATTATCAAAAGTAATATCAATATCCTCTGGTTCAACTCCGGCAATTGTAGATTTGATAATAATATTGTGTTTATCTTGCCACACATCAACTGAAAGCTGACCATCTTCAGTTAATTCTTCTTCATCATCTTCTTCTTCAAAATCATCATCGCTAAGATCTAGCTCTTCTTTATCTTTTACTGCTTCGGCTAAGTCTTGCTCTTGTGGCGATTCGTCTACAACATCAATACTATCAACTTCTTCCTGGTTTTCTACTGGTGAAATTTTTTTATTTTTCTTTTTAAATCCTAGCATAAAATTAAAATGTTTATGCCTATATTATAATTTTTTATAGTTTTTTTGTAAAGAAAACCCTTGACCAATTTGGCAAAATTAGTTAGTGTGTTATATTAAATCTGAGCAAGGTTCAATCGTTCCTTAAAGGAGGTGCTACCAAATGCCTGCAAACCTAAGTGTTCGGCAACAAATCAAACAACTATTTATCACCTTGGCTATTGTTTGCCTAATACAGATTATCTGTTCTTTTTTGCCTGACGACTTAGGTCTACGCCTAGGTTTAGGCACTTGCGTTTTTGGTGGTCTACTAATCCTCCTACAAATAATAGTACTCTGTCTACTTGTTCGCCAGAATTCACTTGGGCGTGATAAGCACGCCTAAGCACGCGCCCTCAAAGTGTGTGGGGCACAATTTGGGTGCGTACAACACTAACCCAAACCGGCTAAGAAGGGGTGAGTAACAGGGATCGGCCCCGTCGTGTCAAAAGCGACGGGGTTTTTATTTTAAAAAAATACCCCGCCTCATAGCAGGCAGGGCAAAAACCTAAACGCAATAAACAGCCTTAATTAAAATCAACAAAAAATGTCAGTTGCCTCAGTTGCTTCAAAAAGAAGACACTTAAAGATTTATAATCCCCTGACACTGGCACAGAAATAGCTGTCCAATCCTGACCAGCTATTTCTAAAAAACAAATGTTCCAGTTCAGCTTAAGATTTTCCTGGTAATCGTCTACTTCCTGACTTTGACCAGGATCCAAAGGATGACTAAAAACAAAATGCAACCAACCTGGCTCAAGTATCAACAGATATTCAAAATCCTCTTGATAAGGGGCACCGATAACACCATTGCCTCTGGCTAGAGTTTGATAATTGCAAGTAGTGCCCTGATAAACTGAGTTGCTTGTCTCATAATTAGCCAATACAATACTTGAGCAAAAAAACAAGCAAATCAAGACAAAGAAAATCTTCATTAGCGCACCTCCTGTGCTGTTTATTGTTTTTTCTAAAGTACGGGGAAACAATTATCAAAACTAGCAAAAAAACAAAGTTTTGTCCAATCATAAAACCACCTTAATGGTGGTCTATAAATATTAACTTAATGTCCTTCGACTTCGCCCAGGACACTCGACTTCGTAGTATAGATTAACTATCGAATAGTCGAAGACCACGAGCGAGTCCCGCAATGCGGGACGAGTCG
>CAZHLU010000021.1:0-15132 GCA_964533435.1 uncultured Gammaproteobacteria bacterium
CGACCAATGAGCCGTCATTCTTCGCCGCAACTGCCTGGAGCAGCTTGAGCGCGGTCACCTTCGCGACGAACAGCTTGCGGCTGTGCTCGATCGTCTTGCCTGCGTTCGGCCCCTTCGTCAGCGTGAACGGGGTGTGGTCGATCACGGTGAAGACGTAGATCGGATCGGCGCGCGACCCCGCGAGACACAGCGGGCACGGCTCGTTGATCAGCGACGTGCACAGGAAATTCTGCCGCTTGCCATTGTACGGCACAACGTGCTCGCGCAAGCCGACGCCCGGCATCAAGAGGCCGTCCGGCCCAAGTGCGCCGTCCAGGAACGTGATGCGACGCTCTTCGTTTAGCTTGAGGAAGAAACGCCACATCTTGCCCGCCTCTTCGCGCGCAAGCTCGGCAGCCGCTTCCTGGTCCCGGTACATCTGCGACACACGATCGCCGGTCAGCATCCACGACGGCGCCGGCCCGCCGGCCTGCGGCTTCGCGAAACTGGCCTTCGCGACCGCCGCGCCAACAGCCGCCTTGGCCGCGGCAACTGCATGTTCGGGGGCTGCCTGCATCGCGACGGGCGCGGGAGCAGCAACGGGTTTCTTGATGAAAGAGAGAGGCATGATTTAACCCTCTAGGTTGTGGTCATGGAGTGACATGGAATAAACGACCAGTATACCGATATCTGCACCCTGTGTCAAATTACCGGCATCTGCACAAGACCGAAAGGTAGCTCGGCGAGCATCGCTTTCAAGACCCCCTTGTGCATGCTGCCGGGATCGCTGGCACCATACGGCAGCAAGTGAAGAACATGCCTGCCAAACACAGACGCAAACGTATCGCGCGCCTTTTCGCCCGCGGCGTCGTCATCGAACAGCGTGACGAGCGTCGGGCGCGCTAGCCGCAGGCGATCGAGCTTGACCTTGTGCTGTCCGGTATTCGACGTGATGGCGCCCATCGAGCACACGACCTGGGGCGTCAACTCGAAGACCCGCGCGTAGTCGAACGGCCCTTCCACCACGACGATCGGCCTCTGCCAGTCGACATGGTTCTCTCCCAGCCAAAACGCGCGGTTCATCTCGCCTTGATAGCGATAATGCAAATAGCGTGGCTCCGACCCATCGATCGCGCGCCCCTGCATGCCCCGCAATTGACCTTCGGGATCGCGCACCGGGAAGCACAGGCGCTCGCGATACCCGTCATAGCGCAGGTCAAGCGCCTCGGCGACACGGTACGGCACGTCGCGGCCAACCAGATACGGGTGGAGATGTTCGGTCCCGGCTTCGTCGGTGAAGTACGCCCGCTCGAAGGCCTCCAGGAAGCTCTCCGGGAACACGAAATCGGCCGACCCCCAGATTTCAGCCGTGACCGCCGTAGGATCGCCCGGCACGAACACACCGTTGGGATTGAGTGCAAATGTTTGCACCGCCTGGGCGATCCTGGCGTGCCAAGCCTCCTGCTCGCCCGGCGCATAGAAAGCAGCGGCCGTAGCGGCGTCTTGCTTGACGTGCTCGCGCAAGGCTAGCAGCAAGTCGTACTGATCGCCTGAGAACCCACAGCTAAAGCAGTGGACCGGCGCCGGACCTTGCCCCTGTTCGAGCTTGACGCCAAACGACGGGTGCTTATCGACCCCGTGCTTATGTCGCCACGGCCCAAGCGGACATTGCGCAACGACCCAGCCATGCCGGTTTTGGTTCGGCGACACCTTCGACCCGAGCGCCGACAAGTATCGCGCGATCGGCTCGGTGACGTAGGTCATGCGGTCTTCACAACGGTGAGCTTGCGCGACCCGCTCTGCGTGCTCTTGAGCACCACGCCCTTCTGCTCGGGCGTCAGATAGCGATCGATATCGGCCATCGACACCACGGCAATCTTGCGAAACAGGTCGAGCCCAAGAAACTCGATCAGGGCGTCGCGATCGACCACCTCGCGCACGTTGGCCATGGCGCCGATCTTGGCGACATAGCGCTCGCCAACCACGGTCACCTCTTCGCCCGGTTCGAGGGTGAGCGCGTCGAACAAACGCTCACGGCGCGCAGCAACCTGCTCTTGCAGCGCCTTGAGTTTCGCGACCTGCTCTTGTAGATCGCCGATTTCATCGACAAGCTGAGCCGCCGCATCGCGCGGCGGATGGTTCGACCCGTGAACGGCCACGGGCGGCGTCTTGGGCTTTGCGGCGACACGCCGCGCGATCGACATCACCATGCAATGACCCTCCTAGGTGTCCTAGCCTATCTGGGGAGCCGCGCCCTACTCGTCAAGAGCCTCTTCCCAGCCGACGCCGGTTTCTGCAATGACAGACGGCGGCACCTCGGAGAAATCCGTGGAATAGTCGAAAATCCAGTTGATGACGAATTCCCCGGTTTCACCCTTGCGCCCCTTGAGCACCCGCACGACGCGCTCGCGCTCGGTCTGGACGTTTTCCTCTTCGAAGAGCCCCAGCACGACGCTGCTATGCTGGCCGATCGCGTCAGTGTAGCCGGCGTCCTCTAGGCCAACGTCGGACGTGTTGCGCTTTTTGGTCGCCGAGCGGGCAAACTGGTACGTGCAAAACACCGGGGCGAAGTCGGACAAGCGCTGCTTGATCAAGTCAAACGCCACCGCCGCCCGACGATACCGGTCGCTCTCCCCAGGCACCTGCAACAGATAAGCGCCATCGATGTAGATGGCGTCGGGGCGATACATATTGGCGAGCAACTCGATATCATCGACCGTCGCGGTCATCGCGCCGTCGACCAGGACAAATTTCGACCCGCTCTGATCGTTGACGGCAACCCACTGCTTCAGACGATCCTCTTCACCTGTAGTCAGTTGACCGGCTGCGATCAGCTTGTACGGGAGCTTGCTGTCGATCGCGGCAACGCGCTCGGCAACATAGCCCGGCTTGATTTCCATCGAGACGAACAGGACATTGCGACCCTGCGCACGCCATGCGTGATGGGCCATGTGGCACAAGCAGAAGGTCTTGCCGGACCCCGGACGGCCCAAGAGGGTGATCACGTCTCCCGTAGCCGCCCCCGCCGCCATGGCGTCCAAAGTCGGCCAGCCGAACAGCACCCGGTTGCCCAGGACACCGATCGCCACCGCCTTGGTCTGCACGTACGTGTCCCACGCGATCCGGCGATCGGTCGCCAGATCGATGACACGCTGACTGCCATCCTGCCAGCGCACAGCCATGACAGCCTCGGTCATCGCCGTGGCGGCGCGCTCGGAAGCCGTGTGTGCGGTGTCAATCGTCTTGTCATTGAGCAGCGAGCTACTCCGCGACAAGGCCTCAGTGAGCTTTACCCGGCGCCAGTCGTCATGCGTGCGCCACGCGTAGAACGTCGCGGCCTCGGGCGTATCCGGGAGCACCCCCAGCCCAGCCATCTTGGCGAACAACTCGGGAGAGGGGGTGGCGCCGTGCTTGGTCACAAACTCGGTCAACAGCGCCCAACGCCGCCGGTCGTCATCGGTGATGATCCACTCGCCGAGATTGCGCGAAACGCGCATGGCGTGCAGGTCGCCGTCCCGCACAACCTTGACCATAAACGACAGAGCCGGCGAAGTCGTCTTGAACATCGCGGCTTTAGTCACGCGGCGCCTCCACGGTGACAAAGTTGTCGGCGATGGCCATGGCGGTGCTCGCCCCATAGACGGCCTGGATCGCTTGCGGCGAGTGCCCGTACAGCACGGTCTGGTACCGGACGTTGGCAACGCGCTCGGTCAGGCAGGCTTGCACGGCGTCGGCGTACTTGCTGCGCTTGGCCGTGTCCGACGTGATGAAGTCCGACAGGGCGAGCACCGTGCACTCTGGCCAGTGCCCTTCCCGCTCGTAGTACTCGACCAATTCAAACGGCGTGTATCGAGACGCGAACACCTTAGCGCGCGTAAAGAACCCTACGAACGCGCATAACCGGCGTTCGACCGGAGGTATCCAATCGCCCGGGTTGCCGAGATAGCACAGGCCGGCGATGCCGTGCGTCTGGTGGGCGTGCTTGATGGCCGTTGCCCAATCTCGTTCAGCGTCCGTTCGGCAATAGACCCCGACGCGCTGCGCGACGATCCAGTCCATCGGCACCCGAGCTTGCCGCGTGACTTTTTCCAGGTTCGCGATGATGTACGCGTGCTTGTTCGGGTCAAGCAGCGGCATGCGCTCGGGATTGTAGAGCACCGCCATATCAGCCGCCTCGCCGCGCGCTGGCGGCTCGCTTGGCTCGAAGGCTGGTGCCGGTCAACCAGTCGTCCGTTTCAGCCGCCGCTGGGCTGGCCTGGGTTCCGGCGTCGTCGCGCCAAAAAGCGATCATGAAGGCTCGCCCGCCATCCGACTGCAAGTAATCCGCAGCCGTATCGAGCGCGACCGTGCGCCACTCGCCTTTGGCCGCGCAAAACCGCGCGAAGGCCGGCCAATTGGCCAGCGTGTTGTACAAGATCAGGGCGGCTTTATCGGCAAGCGCCGGATCACGCCGGCAGATGGAAAGCCACATCTTGATCTTGCCGATGCCCCACGGGCACACGGGATCGCCGCCGGCTTCGTCCATGCCGAGCCGCCACGCCGTAATCACAGCATCGGTGGTCGGTTTTTGCATTTTGGCGCGCAGCGCCGCGGCGACACGCTGCTCGGGTCCGTGACCAATATCGGCAACTCGCACGGGCAAACCCTCCAGGTTATCCGTCGCAGGTCGTGACGTAGTGCTGGGCTCCACGCCCGTCAAGTCCGTCTCCAAATTCGCTATGCCCGCGTTAGCGGGCATCGCCCTGCGAGCGTCAGCGAGCAGGGCTTCTCTGGTCTTCGGGTTCTCGGCCCGCAATTCTCCGCGCGCAGCGCGGGAGATATTCGGTAGTGACGATCGGTAGAGTGGATCGGTAGTACTAAGAGAAACGCTCATTTTGGTGGGGTGCAAACGCTCATTTCGAGCGCTTGGTCCGCTCAAACTGAGCGTTTCTGGATAGCCACAACCGCTCACTTCGAGCGCTCGCCGCTTGGCCAAAAGCACCGGAAAAGTCCGTCCGTGATTGGACACCGAGCGTCGCTTGACTGGCCGTCCCGCGGCGTCGACGACCACCTCGATCTCTCGTGGCAGGATCGCGTGCACCATGACGGTGCCGCCACGACCGCGATCAGGGCTCACGCATTGAAGCGAGACGATCAGGCCCACCTCTTCGAACCGGCGCACGTACCGGCGCAGGGTGCTCACGCCCATTTCCAGCTTGCGGGCACGGGCGTCTTGATACCACCCCGCGGCCGGCAGTCGGATGACCTGTCCGTCAAGCTCGACATGGATGCCGTAGCTGTCCTGCCGCTTGCGGTGGCGCTCGGCTTCGATGACGGCCTCGCGGTAGATCAGGCGATACAGGTCTGTCGCGGCGTAACGCGTTCGGCCCGCGGGCCA
This sequence comes from uncultured Gammaproteobacteria bacterium, assembly GCA_964533435.1. GTDB lineage: Bacteria > Patescibacteriota > Patescibacteriia > UBA1558 > GWA2-36-10 > CAZWIT01. Next base: position 5,357 of record CAZHLU010000021.1, read on the forward strand.
TCCGGCAGCGGCCAGGACTTCGCGCACTTCGGCGGTTGTCGGGGTTTTGTTGGGCAAGTCGTAGCAGGTGATCATAAGCCTGCACCCTCCTGGTGCCCGTGTGAATGGCGGATGACGAAAAAGTCGATCGCGTCTTTGCTCAGCGAGTACTCGCGCACCCGCTTGCGCTTGTGCGTGACTGCGCGGCACGACAATGCCCCATGACGCGCGAGTTGCAGTAGGTGGGGGCAGACGATGCCGCTGGGTAGTGTGAAACGGCTCTTGCCGCGCAAGTGCGGCGTGGCCACTACCTTGAATGCCCGCACAAGCGGGCGGGTCGGCGTGAGGCCGAAGTGGCTGATAACGTACTGTGCCGTGTCGTCATCAACCGCGTAGTTGGTGGCAGGCAATCGCGCAAAAGCGCGCTGGCGAATGGCCAGTCGAGTTTCGTGCAAGGCACCCTCCTAGGTGCTGTTGGTGTTATGGCGTCTTGTGTTCTGCGACGATCCGGTCGAGTGCCGCCAACACGTCGTACTTCTGCTCGTTCGATATCGGTGCGGCTTTTGCGACGCCGGCCAAGATGTCCAGGCGCAGCTTGATTTGTTCGTCAAGCCACATGCTGACATCGGCTTGCGATAGGACGGCGTGTTCTGGGCCAAAAAACTGGAACACTGCCGCCACTAGCTTGTCGCAGAAGTGCTCGTCAGCAATCAGCTTGTCGATCGCCTCGCGGTTGTCATCGGATAAGCGAACCCACCCGCCCACCGAAATGGCCGCACGGTGCTGGTCGATCTCGCTGAATTGAAGATGTGGCCATGCGTCAAGCAACGCCCCGCGCGATGCGGCGTAGCCCGGCAGCGGCGCCGAACGCACACGAAGACCCAGGTACATGGCTTTCGCTGGTCGACGCGATTGTAAGTCAAACGCGTCACGGACCTGGAGGCTTAACCGAATGGATAGCCCAATCACACCGTTCTTGGCGACGACAAGATACGGCGCGGTTTGATCTCTGCTAGGGAATACCTCGAACACAGGCCCTCCCAAGTGCAAATATTTGCACTGCGGCAATTGTAGGTAGGCAGTGATATAGGTCTGACGTGAACCCTAGCTAGGGTTAAGCAACCCAGACCGTCAGATTGCCGCCAACCACCGACGTGACATCGAGTTTGAAATACGGCAGCACGATGCCGGTGATGGCCGTCAGCGCGTCCTTCGTCGTGATTGCCGCGCCGATGTTAATCCAGGTCACCCCGTCGTACGACTGCTTGGGCTGCATGCTGAAGGACGAGCACGTGCCCGAGGCCAGTATGTTGATCGACGAGCGGTTCTGGTCGAGCAGGCGCCAATCGCGATCAAGCACCGTCCAGGCCTTGGCTCCGGTGATCGCATCAAATACCTTTTTCGCGCTAGCGATAAACATGCCACCCTCGTCTGTAGATCAGAGCAGTGTAGCGAACCCTAATGAGGCCGCTACACCGTCCCAGGTCGGCGGATCAATTATTCACCCGCCTATTTGTCCGCCACGCGTCGACGACCGCGTTAATTGGCCGGCCGCGATCGACAACAGCTTCGGCTCGGGTCTGTTCCGGCGGAACGCCGGGGTCAGCGGCCTGAATGGCGACAGCTTGGCTTAGGTCGTCTTCATACGCCCGCTGCTCACGCCGCATCTCGCCGATGTTCCGAATGCCGTCCATCATGGCGCGAAGCTGTTCGGCGCTCGGCGGATCGGTGCGGCCATTCCAATTTTCGAACATGCGCCCGCCGAAGTAGAGCAGGATCACCTGCGCCCACACGGCAGCAAGCCACGACGGCGTAGCGGCGTAACCGGCCATGATCTGAGCGAAGAGCAGCGGGTCATAGGCCGGCAGCACAAAGACCCCGATCACCGACAGCGCCATGAGCGGACGCGGCAGGCGATTGAGCCCGTCGACAAAGCTGTCCCATTTCGTATTCGGCGGTCGACCGGCGAATTCGGCGGCAAGCTCGGCCTGCGCCGCCATCTGTTGGTCGGCGCGGTGCTGCTCTTGTTCGGTGCGGTCGACCGTGAACACGCGCGCCGTGTCTCGCACGCCGCCCAGAATTCCCGTGACGCCGCCGGCAAACAGGTTGGCGAAAAAGCTCCACATGGCTCAATCCTCCACGCCGGGGCGGGTCAGCCCCGGAATATCAACCCAGAATTCAAGCGCTCGCGTACGCCAGCCGCGCCGAAAACGACGCTGAGACGGGTCGCGCTGGATCAGTCGCTCGTAGAAAGCCAAGCGCTCGACGACCAGGGCGTTGGTCAGATACGGCCCCATCTCACGCTGCGCCTTGGCCGCGGCGTCGCGCGACACCGGCCCCAGTCGGCCGTCTACATCGAGCACGGCAATGCCGGCGTCGTTGATGACGTGCTGAAGCATCTTGATCGCCGTGCCGGGACCGTGGTTGACCCCGGTATCGACGACCTGCGCCCGGATTTCTTCGGGCAGAGTGTCGAACCGCGGCAGTAAGTAGTAGTTGCGCATGTAGATTTCACGCGCCTGCTCGACGGTCAACGCCCGCACGTCCTCGATCGTCGCGGGTCGACGCAAGTACTGTGACAGCGTGGCCTGGGTAATGCCGTGATTGGTCGGCCCACCGCGGTCGCTGGGGTCATTCACGAACCCCCCTTCACGCCGCAGGATGTCGTTGATGATTTGCTCAGGCGTAGACATTCTTGCGCTCCATCATGAGGCGGCGCGTCTCGCGCAGCGTGACTTCGACTTGGCCGTATAGCTCGCGCAGGCCGCGGTTGTTGAGCAGGTTGAAATCCACTTCAGCCGCGTCCTGCTCAGTCTCAGAGGCGTGACGACCGGTGAGTGTGTCGACCGTGCCGGTGTCATTGTCGGGACGGATGATCCGCCACGTGGCACCCCCGAGAATGCGCACCATCGCAAACTCGTTAGGGAACCGGACATCTTCGACCACGACGAGCGGGTGGTTCTTGATGTCGTCGGCCCACAGGTTGACCCACAGGTTTTCGTCGATCAGGTTGCGACCCCACTCGGTGCCCAAGGTCTGCATCGCAAAGCGCGGCGTCACGCCGCCAAGACGGGCACACGGTTTGCCCTTGTCCGCGCCCTCGATCTCGGCGTCGGTGAGCCCGAGCGCGCGCAGCATGTTCTTGAGCCGGTCAGCAAACCGGATGCGCGTGAAGTCGTAGCGGCGATGCAAAAACTCGGCGACGGTCGACTTGCCCGATCCTGCCTTGCCCGTCAGCCCGATAACGTGTGTCATTTGCTGCACCCTCCTAGGTGTGTGGTGTGCTTAGCTCTTCTTTAGCTTCTTCTGCGAGACGACCATCTTGCGCGGGATGTGCATAATACCGGTGGCGTCGAAGTACCCGCCGCCCTCGGGGTCTGGCCCCACGCTTGCCGCGACCGCAACGTACTCGTCGTTCTCTGCGATCAACCAGCCTTCAGTGATCACTTCGTGGCGCTGCCACGGATACTCACCGCCGGCCTTGAAATTCTCCCAGGTGTCGGTCGAATAGGCATCGAGCCATACGACGCGGACCCGCTGGAATGGCAGCTTGCGGGTTGGCATTACGCCCTCCACGATACCCAATCATTGGTCGGCATTTCTATTACGGGGGTCACGAAGACCGGGTTGGCCCAGATGACACCGAAATTGGGGTGCGTGAACCACAGGGCTTGGCATGGCGGCTCTGGCTGCGCGCGCAAGGCAAGCCGAGCGTACTCGGAGTAGCCCACCAGCGAACCGTTCACGATCAGATGCCGCAACGGGATGTACTGGTGCCAGTGCCCCATCAACAGCGTGTCGTGATCGCGGCCGAGCGGGGCTTCGCTGTGGCGAACCTTGACCGCGCCGCGCATGATCGGACCGAGCGCGCCGATAATGCCGTCGCCGCCCTTGACCCCGAGCCGATCGCCGTGTGTCAGACGATAGCGGTGATTGAAGACCTTGTAGTAGCAGTCAACCTCGGGAGAGACGACGATCTGAAACCGTGGGTCGCCTTCGAAGCTCTCGCGCAGGAAGCGGTAGATCAGCCACTCATAGCTGAGCACCGGGCTCAGCTTGTGCCGCGGCTTGATGGTGTTGCGCCCGTGATTGCCGATGACGCACGGGACGAAGACGCGCCCGAACCGATCGGCCAGCCGCAGCAAGGCCCGGCGGATTAGCCCGTACAGGTCGACCACGGCTTCAGGTGCCGTGCGATCGTCCGTCTCTGCCAATTCGGGATGAATGCCGCCCGAGATGAAATCCCCGCCCAGGTTGACGACGATGCCCGAGTAGTTGGGATTTTTCATATACCTGAAGCACATATCCTCGGTACGTTGAACCAGCGTCGCCAACCGCTCCTGTGCGATCGTGGCGTTGTAGCTGTTGATGCCGCCCACCTCGTACGTGTTGACGACCTCGCCGTATTGCCAGTCGGACCACAGCGTGCAGGGGACCAGCACGGAGTGCTCGTCTGACGAGCGCGGCTTGACAGCCCACTCGGGCGTCGGGACCGACTTCAGGCGTTCGTGGAGGCCTAAGATGCGTTCGAGCGCACGGTGCGACTGCAATTCGCTGCTTCGTGCCGTCTCGATCTCTCGCCGAAGCTGCTTGATCTGCGCTTCGAAATCGAGCCGCTTGAGCCCTTCGGTGTCAGGGTGGCGGTCGGTGTACTTACTGCCGGCTGCGGGCTTATAGAGCTTCCAGTTTGGCGTGATCTTGCCAGCTTTGATCTGCCGATAGAGGACGCTGCTATCGATCTTGTCGCCGCCAGCGGTGAGCGTGCGTGCGGCTTCGTCGACCGCGTTTCCCCGAGGACTGCGCACTCCGGGCGGGGCAAATCCCGCGCGCAAAGCCTTTTCGATCGCCTTTTTGCGGACAGAAAAAACCTGTTTGGGAAGCGTCGCCATTGACCCTCCTAGGTCTTAGTTGGCAGCGCCGCAGGTTAATCGCGCGCCTGTTTACGGCTGCTTAGCACCGCCGCAGGTTAATCGCGCGCCTGTTTATGGCTACTTAGCACCGCATCAATGCGCGAGCCCAACCCCCGCACGTCTTCGTGCACCATGCGAATATCCTCCTGGATACGCATAGCAACCTCATTGACGGCAGAAGCCGAGCGCGCCTCTGACCCCTGGATTTCCTGGCGTAGCTGGGCTTCGGTCTGTTTCACGTCGCTGTGCGTTGCCGCGCTGAGCGTGAGAGAGTACTGGCGGTCGTCGAGCTTCCTGATCCAATAGACCAGACCCCCGACCACAGCCCACACCAAGGCGACGGCGAGTGTGAGCAATCCACTGAAGATCGTAAGGTCAAGTTGATCCCAATTCGGTACCATATTGGCGCCCCCGTGGTGCTCACCGATAATGGCATAAGCGTTTCACCATGCAGCCGTCCAATAAATCGGTGGTTCAATATTTAGCCCGGGATCGTGGGCCAAGTGACCGTTGTCTGGGCGCGCGCCTGCGCGGGGGTCGTCGCGGCGTCCACCGCGGCCTTCGCGGCTAGTCGCGCCTGCTCGACCTGCGCGGCCAGATACGTCCACGCGTCCGCCATCCCCTTGACCACCGTCGCCACTTCGAAAATATCCGCGCCAGTGATCCCGATCTCTGCTTCGAGCATCGGGTATTTTCCTTGCGGCGGCGGGTTCTGCGGGGTGTGGTTTGTCAGCACGTCACGGGCTTCGGCAGCCTTTTGCGTGTAGACGATCTGTTGGACGGCGCCGGGCGTCACGACGCGCAGACGCACCTCTTCGGCCTGGGCGTCGATGTAGGCCTTGGCTTCGCGCTTGACCGCGGCGAGTTGCGCAGCCTTCTCGTCATTCGTCAGCGTGTGCGTCACCCAATGCTCAAGCACTTCACCCGACCCGATTTCGAGGGTCGAGCCGATGATCTGGGCTTCACCGTCATCGGGGCGCGCGTCCTGGACGATCGGCCACATGCCGATACGCTGTTTGTCTGCCGCCGAGGCGTACCAAAACGAAGCCGGGTAGTTGACACCCTCGATCGTAAACGGGCGCGGCTCGCGCAAAACCGTGACAATCTCGTCGAAGCGTACAATCGCGTACATGGATTACCTCACATCGAGCATCGGGCGGATCATGATCGCCGTTGACGACAGGACATAGTACGCAAGCACGTCGCGTGCATTAGCAGTCGTCGTCAGGGTCGGCGCCACGCCGCTCTCAAACTTGAAGATGCTGTTAAACGCCAGCGAGCGCCCGCCAACGCCATCTTGGAGCACCTCGATCAGACCGGACTGACCGACCGCGCTCGCCACGTTGCTTGGTGCGCCTAGCGTCGGCGATCCAGTCAAAGTGACCGTGAAATTGTTCGACGCGTTCAAATCCCAGGCGAGCGTGCCGGCGTACGTGATCGTCGCAACAGCGCCGCGCTGGCCTTTTGTGAAGTTGTTGTTCTTGGCCTGTCCAGCCACCGCGGTCCAATCGATCGTGATGGCCCCGGTGCCCGTCACGGTCCCGCCGCTCAGGCCATCGCTGAAGGCGATAGACGTGACAGCCGTCGCCCATGTCCCGTCGCCGCGCCAGAACCGGGTGTTGTCGGCGTTGGTGCCGCTGTTGAGGTTTCCGACCGGCAGGTTGCCCGTGACTTCGCTGGACAGGTTGACGGCGCCGAGCGTCCAGGTGTTGGTTCCGGTGCGCCGCAGAACGCCGGTCGTATTCAGCGCAGCAATCGCCGCCAAGTCGCCGTCATAAGCCTGCACGTCAGTGCCAATGACGAGCCCCAGATTGGTCCGTGCCCCCGCCGCGGTGCTCGATCCTGTGCCGCCGCCGGCCAGGGCGATCAACTGGTCACTCCAGACCGATCCGTTCCACTTTTGGAAAATGCCGCTCGCAGAATTCCAGCGGATAGCGCCAGTCGGCAGGTTCGACCCGGAAAACCCGTCGAACATCTTGGCGAGGTCGTCATCGCGCCCCTTGAGGATGCTAATGACAGACGAATACGTGGTTGAAGTAGTTGGATCGCTCCAATTTTCGTTAGCCATTGCACCCTCCTAGGTGCCGACACGTGCAAACATTTGCACTAGATGCCCTCAGCGGACCAAGACACGTCACACGTTACGCGCGTTCCAGCGTCGTTAAACACCAGCACCTTGAAATTTGTCGGGTTCGGGCTGTCTGTAAACGATACCACTGCTTTGTAGCTATTCGTCGTCATTGGAGTGACCTGGATCAAATCAACGTCCACGAATGTCTTGTTAAAGTTGATCGTGGTGCCACCCGCGTCGCCAGAATTGCAGGTCGCCATGCCGCCATCGGTGATCTTTGTCGCGTCGAGCTTCACCCGCAACAGGTCTAGATAGCCGAGCGCCTTGTTGTCGCCGCCGGTCGCCGTGATCGTGACCCGGATATAACGGAAGTTGCTGATTTGCTGCGCCCAGACCGAGTTGTAGACCGTCCAGTTAGTGTTGTCGGTGCTGATCTCGATTTTGCAATCCAGCGTGACGGTGCCTGTAACAGTGACGAAGTTCTTTTCGACACTGCACATGATGGATGGCGTATACGTCGCCCCATAGTCGAAGGTTTCGACGTATGTCGCCGGCCCGGTGGTCGGCTGAATGTAGTACGGGAACCCGGCGGTTATTTGATCCTGTGGCGTGCTCCACGAGTTATTCGTGAAGTGCTGAGCATAAGTTTCAGTAATATTGACCAGCATGTACAGCCGGCCACTATCCACCAGCGCCTTGGTCTTCGTGCCGCTGAAGATCGAAAACCAGTCCTTCTTGAAGACGTAGCGGTCCGGCTGCTTGACCGTGACCACCGTGCTCGCCGCCGCTCCGACTTGTCCCGCCGAGTTGTAGGCGGCGACCCAATAGGTGTAGGTGCCGGCCGTAAGCTCCTGCACCGTCGTGAATGTCCCGTCCTTGAACCCAAGCGACTGGCCGGACGCCCAATCCGCGCCGCGGCGCACCTCGTATTTGACCACCGGCAGCACGCTTGTCGGAGCCGCCCAGGTCAAGGTGACCGTGGTATCGAACACCTGAAACGTCAGCCCGATCGGGGCGGCTGGCGCTGTCGCGTTGAGGTCGACCGTCGCGGCGGTGCCGTAGTTGCCGGCGATGTCGTGGGCAGCAATCCAGAACGTCCGAGTGCCCGTCCAATCCACCTTGGTCGAAAACACGGTGCCCTTGGTAGACCCCACCGCAGTGCCGCTGTTGAAGTCGGCGCCATAGCGGATTTCGTAGTAATCCACCTGGAACGAGGCAGCCACCGAGGTCCAGGTCAGCACCGCGTTCTCGCCGCTCAGAGCGGCCGTCACGCCCCCTGGAGCCGGCACGGCGATATTCACGGTCACCGACGCGGCAGACGCGCTGTAGTTGCCTGACGTGTCGACGGCCTTGATCCAATAGGTGTGCGAGCCGGCCGAGACGGACTGGAAGTCGTACAGGTTGTCGCTGACGTTGGCGATCAGCGTTCCTGCGGCCCAGCTAGCCCCCTCGCGCAGTTCGTAATGGTCAAGATCGAGGTCTGTCACCACGTCCCAACGCAGCCGCAGACCAAACTTATCGACATTGGCAGTAAAGCCGCCCACATCGGACGGCGGCAAAGTCTTGCCGGCGACGACGATGTAGTCCTTGTACGCCCACGGCCCGGGCGGTACCGAGCCTTCCGGGCGAATACGCACCTCGTACGTCGCACCATCCGTCACCGGCTTGATGTCGACCGAGCACTCTGAGGTTTTGAGTACCGGTCGCCACGCACCCGACGCCAGCCGCGCCTCGACGGCGTAGATCACCACGCGCGGGTCGGCGGAATGCTCCCAAGACACGAGCAACCCGGTCTGGATCGCGCTGCCGCTCGAATACAGGTATTCCTTGGTCGCGATGTTGGTGACCGCTGGCAATGCCCCGCTCGGCACCGTCATATACTGCGCCGTGTCGATCTTGATGCCCTGCTCGATGCGCGAAAACTTGTTCGGATCGTGTGCGAGCGCCGTAACTTCGACGATATGCGGTTCGGGCTGGGAAATCCCGATGATCTTCCATTGTTGAAGCGCGGTCGTGCTGGTTTCGGTGATCGCCCACACGGCCCCGGGCTCAACGGACCCCGGGATCGCCGACGACAAGGTGACCGTGGCGGTGCTGGTCGTGCCGGGGTTGACGATGGCGACCGTAGCGACTTTGGCGTCGCCCAAGACGACGTTGAAGTTGTAGTCGAGCCCCGCGACGAAGCCGAAGGGCGCATCGAGCGTGACAACGTTGCCCCCGATGCTCTTCACGCGCCCGCCCGCGCGGATGACCTGTTTCGTCGGGTCTGCCGCCCGAATAACGCGGCCATTACTGAGCAAAAACTGGTCAAGGGATGCACGGTAGGTGCACGTCTGCGTGCCGGTCTTCTCGGTGTCGAGAACCCACTTGCCCTTGCGCATCGCTTGGCCTGGGCTCGTGCAGCCAATGAGATTGATGTCGACCGGGCGCCAGCCATACCGCCGGATCAAGTCGGGGTCTTCGACGACCATCGGCACCCGCTTGTATGCCTCCAGCGGGTTGTTCCACCAGACGACGGCGACCGAGTGGCGGGCCTTTAGCGGCACGCCCTCGTACGTCATGATGCCATCGATGGTGTTGGCGGGCGTGACGATAGCCGCAGGGTCTTCGGGAGCGTCTTGGACAACAGCGATGTTCGACGGCGACCAGTAGATCATGCTGTCAAAGACCGAGCACAGCGTGGCGAGCACGTTGTACGCGTCCTCGGCAGTCTGGATGTACGCGTTGATCGTATAACGCGGTTCGAGCCCGCCCATGCCATCCGGCACTAACTCGTCACAGCGCTTGGCGATCGTGTAGATCATGCTGAGGTTGAT
>CAZHLU010000022.1:0-15084 GCA_964533435.1 uncultured Gammaproteobacteria bacterium
AGCCCAAATTTTGCCTACTCGTAAAACTAATACTTTGACCAGGCCAGAAAAGAAAAAATTGTATCAAGCCTGTGAGTTTATTATTACCAAAGCTATAAAACATCGTGGTACTACTTTTAGTGATTATCGTGATAGTAAAGGTGAGGCTGGTAATTTTGTAAAATATTTAAAGGTTTACGGCCGTAAAAATTTAATTTGTCTACGTTGTCATCAAAGTAAGATTAAGAAAATAAAAGCTAGTGGACGCGGTACTCATTATTGCCCAAATTGTCAAAAATAGGCCTATTTTAGCTATTCTTGACTTTTTCTTAATTATATGACATAATATAATGTTCGCTTAACGATCACACGCTTTACTGTAAGCGTTGATCTTTGACACTCCACAGGAAAGTCAACAATAGCTCTACCAAGAGCTGCAATCAGGAGGTTAGACATGCAAGAGCTTTGGAAAGCTGCTGTGGCATGGGTCACGGCACACTGGTTTGACCTGGCTATGGCAGGTGTCGCCATTTTCGTTCTCAAGGGTCTGTTTCGGCAGCCCTTGGACGATCGTGGTCGCCTGATCAAGGATCCCAATAAGCGGCCGTCCAAGTACGGTTGGTTGTTGGGCACTGGCCTGGTCAGCGCCTATTTTGCAGTGCGTATTTTTGGTAATGTTGGTCTGGAAAACTTCAAGGGCATTTCGGCCATGAAGTTTGTCTGGTCGCTTTTGATTCTTGCCTTTTACGCTGTGCTTTTCTATATTGCTAATAAGAAGGAATTTACTGGGCAGACCATCTATCTGCGTGGCCTTTACGGCTCTATCGCTTGGAGCCTGAGCCTGGTAATCTTTATCTTCTTTGGTTTTAGCTGGTGGGCTTTGGCTTTGGCCATTTTTGGTCTTGCTCTTAGGCATGCCTACACCGTGCCTAACCGTAGGCGTGGCGTTGGTGTTTGGTTCGGTAAGTGGCTGGTCCGAAGGGACGTAGGAGATCGTCCGGACACGCCTAGCTACCACCGGACAATCTGGACTAACCGCAATGTTTGTCTGGAGCCTGGCCTGACCTTTTTGATCCTGCCTTTTGATATGCCGGGTTGGGATATCAGGATCGTTATCGACGAACTTCGCTATGTAGGCACGCGGAAGAAACCCGAGTTTACTCCGGAGTTCAATGCTAAACCCAATCCGGAAGTCAAAGATGAGGTTACCGGTAAGGTCATCTCAAAAGCTGATCCGATTGGTGGTATAGTCAAATTTCAGTATTTTGGGCGTTTTCGTACAGGCAAGAATTTGTCGCGTTTGCGCAAATTGCCGGACGATGTTCGGGAACATCCCGAAGATCATGTTGTAGCTAGGGTTATCAAATGTTTGCGTTTTTTTGCTGGGCAATACACTGTTGCTGAGCATTTGTCTTTGAAGAATACGGTAGAATATAAAAATGGTCTTAAGGTAATAATGGAAGAAATGTACGAGGATGTGGCTAATGAATTTGCTGTTGACGAGATCTACTTTGAAGTTCTTGATCCCGAGCCCTCTGATGCGGTTAGGCAAGAGGTTGAGAAAGTTGCAGCCGCTGATCAGAAGATCATTTCCAGGCGTAAGCTTGGTGAAGCAGCTGGTGCAGAAATCGGAGCGCAGATTGACGCTGTTGAAAAGCGTATGCAGACTCCGGCAGGTGCTGCTGCTATGGCTGCTTTGATCGAGATGAAGCGTGCTGAGAATGCGCGCACTATCGTGGTTGATCGTTCGCTCGGCGGAGCAGCTGCCAAGCTCTTTGGTAGCGAAGGCGAGTCATCGCCCAAGCCGCCGAAAAAGTAGGCTTTTCCTAGGAGGTAATTTCAAGCAACCCCATCCTGTTCACAAAAACAGGGTACAATGGGGTTGCTTTTTTATTTTTAAAATGGCATAATTAAAATAGCTAAATTATTTTTTAAAATAAAAATTATGCCACAACAAGAATTTGATTTAATAAAAGAATTTGGTTTAGAAAAATTGCCAGATGATCAAAAGGCAGCTTTGCAAATCAAAATCATTGATTTAATCGACAGTCGTTTTAATAGATTAATATTAGAACGTTTGAGTGAAGCAGATAAGCTAGAATTAGATCAAATTTTAGCTAAAGGTGACCCAGAAGCAATGAATGCTTTGGTAAGTTCAAAAGTACCAGATTATGCTGAGATCTATGATCGAGTGATTGCTGATTTAAAAGTAGAAGTTCTAGAAATGCGTGACGCATTGTTACAAGCTTAATATTTTAATTTAAGCTTTTTTAATTTATGACCAATCAAGAAAAAATTGAGCGTATCCGTGATATATATGTAGATTTTATTTCTTCTTTGAATTTTTTAAAAAAAGAAGCAAATCGTCGCTCAGAAATAAAACTAAAAGCTCATGATAAAATAGAAATTGATGAGCTCTTAGAAAAAATTAGCAAACATTATTAAAAAATTATGCCAAAAAAAGATCAAAAATTTGGTGACTTAATAGCTGCAGCTGGTGCTAGTGAGCTTAAGAGGCCAAGCGCCGAGGCTTTAGCGGCTGAAGCAACTGGAGAAGTAAGTGAGGCTGAACTTGCTGCCGAAGCTACTGCTACCATAGAACAAATAGATGATGCAACTAAAGATGCGGTTAGCGAGATTAGTGCTGGTGGAGAAAACAGAGATTTAGTAAGTCAAGCAGAAGCAGACGCCGAAGCAAGTAAAGCAGCTGTAGAAGCTGTAGTAGAAACTCCGCTTACATCACCAGAAGCTATTTCTGATTATAAGAAAGCCAAAACTTGGGAAGAGTTTGCTGATATTGTCACAAAAGATATTGCTGATGCAGAACTGGTTCGCGAACGTATTGAAGCTTATTTACGTGGTGAAATAACTTTAAGAAAAGTGCCATTGGATGCAGATCAGAAAAAAGTTTTAGCTTCTTTTGCAAAAGATTTTAAAGCAGGTATGACTAATTTTGAGTATGAGGCTAGTATTGATAATACTGAGCTTGATTCTGATGAAGAGGCTTTTGAAAAATTTAAGGAAAAAAATCCAGAAATTTTAGCATTTATTGAAAAATTAATTGACCCAAATTTGTCTAATGATGATTTTTTAGTTTTAGTTGATAAATTTAATGAATCAGCATGGGGTCAGATCAAAAAAGAGGGCGAGTATTCAGAAATGTCATGGGATATTGATGATAAACCTGGCCGCAAACTAACTTTTAAATGGTTCAAAAATGGCAGAATGACTATGTCGGCTGATATTGCCGAAGAAGTCGTGGTTCCAGAAACCGTTCCCGCAACTCCTACTGAGGCTGAAAAAGAAAAACCAGTGCCTGAAAAGCCAGCTACAGAAGAAACAGCTACGCCAAAGACTTCACCAGAAGAAGCTGAACCAGCTAGCGGGGAAAATAAGGAATTACCAAGTGATTTAGAAGCAGCCCGTTTGCAATATGTTGAAGCACTTAGACAGAGAAAATCTTCTTTTAGTGCCAAGAGAAAAGCTGGTATTGGTAAATTAAAAGAAAAGTCTGAAGAAGAATTTCAAGCAATAGTTAAAAACTATCATAGATTACAAAAAGAAGCTTTTTTTCAGCAATTAGCTGAAGAAGGAGTGGAAACGGGTAAAATTACACCAGAAGTTACTGATCAATATTTAGAATTTTTAAAACAAGAGGAGCAAGCAATAGATAATTTAGCCACTGCTTCGGATCGTAGCCGTTTACAAAAATTTCAAGAATGGTGGAAACGTAACTGGAAATTAAGACTAACAGCTGGTGTGGCCATGATGGGCGTTGGTGGTGCTTTGGTTGCCACTGGTGCTGGTGCTGGTTTGGGTGCTGGTTTATTTGGTGTAGCCAGAGGCGTGATGTCCGGAACTGGTACCTATATGAGCAGTGAAGCCTTTTTGGACAGAAGAACCGAAAGTTTAGGACAAAAGGGTTTGATTGATCAAGTAGCTGGCACAGGTTTTACCACTAAGGGTAAAGGTAAAAAAATAATTGCCGAAGCTATTGAAAATAAGTTTTTTGAAGATCATACAATTGATGAATTAAGACAAGAAATTGCTAGACTTAGAGTAATGAGTTTGGATAAGGGTGTAGCAATTGAAAATGCTGGTCGTTTTGGGGCAGATCAAGCGCCTTTAGTCAGAAATTTGATTGAGACTTATTATAAAAAATTAAGAGAAGAAACCATTGTAGCTGGTAAGGATAAAAAAGTTGTTAGTAAGGGGAAAGATGGCGAAGGTAAAGAAAAATCAGAACGTATAGAATTAGGCGAAACCTTGTCTAATCAATTTGATAAAAATATAGAAGCTAATGAAAATACAGTTGTATCAGAATTAGATAAGCAGAGAATTAAATTCATGCGCCGACAAACAGTATCAGCTGCTCTTGGTATTACTGTTGGCACAGTAGTTGGCTTAAAAGCCTGGGAAAAAGTGGATCACGCAAAACCAAGTGGTAGCGGTAGTACTTATGAAGACATTAAAAAATTATTTCCCAACGAAGATGCAAGTCAGGCAGACGCTACTGGCGTAGAAGATCCTTTTAAAGTTGTTATGGCTCAGGCTGAGGCTCATTCGGTAAACAATGTTTTAGAAGTACATAAGGGTGATACAGTTTGGTCACTAGCCAAAGAACAATTACATCAACGTTTAGGAGCTCAGTTTGATCAACTAGATGAAGCTAGAAGGACTTATTTAATAGATGGTATTAAAGATAAAATTGCTGCCAATCCATCAGCTTTTGGTTTACGCGATATTGATCAATTGCAAGTTGGCGATAAAATTGATTTTACAGAAGCTTTTAAAGATCCAGAAATCTTAAAAGAATTACAAGCACATGCTGCTCAACTTGACCAAGCTGATTTGCAGAATATTATTAGTAATAACGAAGCCTTAAGAGAAGCGGCTAGTCATGGTGTTCATATTACTAGTGAAAACGTTGATCAGGTAGCTGCTACTATTCGCGAACATGGTGTTGATGCTTTAAATCCTGATGGTAGCTTACGCGCAGTAGCTAAAGTTGCTAAAGAAGCTGTTCAGGCTAGTGTAGAAAATAATCCTGCTGCTGGTGAAATAGGAGAAAATGCCAAAACAGTAGTAGAATTAGCAAAAGAAACAGCTGATAAATTTATTGAGAGTCCTGATGCTCAATATAGTAATGATGTTTTTGTTGCTGCTAAATCAGCAGGCACTTTAGATGCGGTATTTAATAAATTAGTTGACAGTGGCAATACCGAACAGATTGAACACTTTATTAATGACTGGACCCAAGCAGAAGGATTGAGTGATAATAAGCGAGAAATATTTTTAGGTAGTTTAATGCATAATGATAATTTAGAATTAGGTTTAAATGGTCAAATAGAAGCTGGTGATGGCGTTAAGATCTTACAAGAAAATTTAAAAGCTTTTGATGCTACTGTGTTAGATGCTAATGTTCATACTACCGAAGAGGCTCTAAAAGCTTTTGAGGATTTACCAAAAGATGAATGGAGCGCTGTTAGGGTTGGAGATAAATATGCTTTGGTAAGAAAAGTAGTAGACCATAAATTGTTTTGGCATAAATTACGCTGGTTGGTTAGCTTTAATGCTGATCATAATGCAGAAATGACCATTGGTGATAAAGATTCTTTAGAAAATATTTTAGCTAACAAGACTTTTGGTTCTAGTGTAGTATCTGAAGTTAAGAAGGTGGTTTCTACTAATTTTAATAATCATCCACCAGCTATGTCTTAATAAGACAATTTATAAATATTTTTAAAAAATTGCCTCCATGATTATTTGGGGGCAATTTTAGATATTTTTAAATATTTTTTCTACTTCCTGAGGATTATTTACTGCTACTAACTGTTGTCTTAAATTTGAGGCTTCCGGATGACCTTTGACGTAAAATAATAAATGTTTGCGCATCTCTTTAAAACCTTTTTCCCCCTTATCTTCATAAAGTAATTCAGCGTGTTTTATGGCAGCTGCTTTTATTTCTGGCCAGCTGATTTCTTGGTATTTACCAGTTTCTAAGTAGTCTCTAATTTGTTTGAATAGCCAAGGTTGGCCATAAAGTGAGCGTGATAAGGCAATACCGTCGGCTTGGGTGTACTTTAGGTCATTAACAACTGATTCAATAGTTTGAAAGGAACCGTTTATTAAGAAAATGCCTTTAGTAAAAGCTGAACGAATTTTTTTTAGCATTTCTAAATCAACTGGCCCAGTAAAAGGTGTTTCATAAGTGCGTCCATGTATAACAACGGCGGCAATAGGGAATTCTTCTAGGCTAGCTAGTAGATCTAAAGCTGTAATATTGCCTTTATTTGGTTCACCTTTAATAGTATTTAAACTAATGCGACTTTTGATAGATACTGGTATAGAAACACTAGCACAAGTATTACTGACAATATTTTTTACAGTATCCATGTTTCTTAGTAGACAAATGCCACCACCATGTCCAGCTACTTTTTTGGCTGGGCAGCCAAAATTTATATCAATACCATCAAATCCAAGATCTTCTATTATTTTAGCAGCCTTGGGATAAAGATCAGCCCTTCTGCCAAAAATTTGAGCTACTATTGGTTTTTCGGTTTTTTTATATCTTAATAATTCTAAAGTTTTTTTGCTATCATAATACAGAGCATCAACTGAAACAAATTCGGTGTGCACTACTTGAGCACCATAAGATTTACACATTTGACGCCAAGCCGAATCAGTAATGCCAGCCATGGGCGTGGTTGTTAAGATTGGTTTTTGCAGTTTTTGCCAAAAATTAGCCATAATTTTATATAAAATCCCACTCTAGTGGGATTTTTATTTATATCATATTTTATTGACTTTGCCAATGTCTCTAGAGCCAGTCTTTGCGACGAAAAAAATTAACAAGAATAAGCATGATCAAGACCATTATTGAGAAAATAATATAAAAATCATAAGGTGTGCCAATAATAGGCATATGTTGAGCATTCATGCCAAAGGTAGTAGCTATTAGGTTGGCTGGTATTAAAATTACAGAAATAATAGTTAAAACACGCATGATTTCATTTAATTTAAAAGAAATCAAGGATTCATTAGTTTCATGAAAGGCATTAATATTTTCTTTTTGGGTTTCTAAAATATCCCAAATATCTTTAGTCCTATCTAAAATATTTGAAAAATAGACATTAGTTTTGTCAGGCATGAAAAATTTAGCACCAGTAGCCATCAATTTTTTAATAATGGTTTTGTGGGCTTGCATTATTTTTCGGAAATTAACAATATTTCTTTTTATATTTAATATTTCTTTAGCTACTTGTTTTTCTTTGCCACTAAATATAGATTGTTCTACATTTTGAATATCTTGGCTAACATGGTCAAGCATTGGCATCGTATAGTTTTGGAGACGATGTAAGATTTCATAAAGCAAATAAGCAGCATGTGGGTACTGCATATATTGATCTTGGCTATATTCACTATTTTTTACTTCTTGAAAAAAGTTATCCAAAGTTGGTATTAGGCCATCGCTAATGGTAATTAAATATTTAGGGCCAATAAAAAAATCTAATTCACTAGACTTTATTTCTTTATTTTGTCTATCATAGTAGGGGAAGGTTAAAATAAAGAAAATATAATTAGTATATTCACTCATTTGCGGTCTTTGGATATTAATTAAACAATCTTCTATGTCCAAAGGGTGAAAATTATATTCATTTTTGAGGTAATCCATGTCTTTGGGACTTGGCTTGTTGATATGGATCCAAAGTAAATTTTTTGTTTTTATTCTATTTAGGGGCATATTTTTTTATTTGCTTATATTATAATACTTTTTGAGAATATTGGCAAAAAATTTTGGAAAAAATGGACATTTGTGGTATAATTATTTTACTTTAAAATAGATTTAATCAATGAATAAGACTAAAAATAATTGGCAGCACAGTTTGTGGCACTCCAATTTTTTTACTATATTTTTATTAGTATTATTGGTTTTGTCTTTTATTAAAGTAGCCAGAGAAGCGCTTTTGCGTTATGAAATAAAAAAGGAAATTAGTAGCTTGCAAATACAGCTTGATGATTTAGAAAATCGTAGTGCCAAGACTAATAACCTGATAAGTTATTTAGAAACTGACGATTATATAGAAAAGGAGGCCAGGGAAAAGCTAAATTTAGCTCAGCCAGGAGAAAAACAAATCAATTTGGTTAGTAATAAAAATTCTAATGATTTTGAGCTTAGTAGCTCTACACAGCAAGCTAATCCTGCTAAATGGTTTGATTATTTTTTTAACTAGTGATTAATTTATAAATTAGAGAAAGTTTACCTTTATGAAAAAAATTATCGATTGGAAAAAATGTAAAGTATGCAAAAACAAAAAAATTGTTATTATTCTAATAATTGTATTGTTATTAGGCGCTAGTCAATGGACAGCGGTACGTTTAGTTTATGCTAAAAAAGTTAGTCCCGATGTTGCTTCTTGGTTTGCCAGAATTTACCCCTTGCAAGCTGGTAAAATATCAGGTCAGGACAATAAAGTTTTTACTATTGGTTTATATAATTATTTAGAAAATATTGATTTTGCTAAGAAATATTTAGCCAGTCAAGTTTCTCAATCACAAAATGAACAAATGGGCGATTTTCAGATGCCCAGCGATGAGTCTATAAGGGATGCGGCTTGGCGTAAGGTTGCTAAGGATATGTGGCTTGCTGATCTTGCTAAACAAAATAACTTAAGCGTCAGCGATGAAGATGTTAAGCTTGCCATTGAGCAAACTGGTAGTTATGAGGAATACAAAACTAGTATTGAAAAAGATTTAGGTCTTAAATTTGATGCTTATGAAAGATTAGTGATCAGGCCGTCTATTTTAGAATCAAAAGTTTATAAGTATTTGTTAGATAATTACAATGATAAGGCTGGTATGGAAAAAGCCCAAGCGGCTTATGAGGCCTTAAATACAGACAAACGAGATTTTGCAGATGTAGCTAAAGAATACTCAGATGATATGACTTATGTTGATCAAAGTTGGTTTGTTGGCGAAGATGAATTAGGTGAATTTGCTGAGCCGATTAGTAAACTAGAAGCTGGTCAATATAGTCAGATTATTGTGACGCCAGGATCTCCAGGTGCTTATATTATTTTAAAATTAATAGCTAGTACTTTAGATCCAGCTACTGGTAAACAAGTAAAAGAATTGCGGGGTTTAGCTATTCAAGCCAAAGGCATGGAAGAATTTTTTGATGAGTTTTTAAGTAGTGCTCAAGTGCAAAAATGGTATTAATTAAAAAAACATTTTTTTTACTTTTCTTTATCTTGTGTTTTTTTCCTTTTGCTAAAGCTCAGGCAAAATTGGCTGTTGTTAATACTGATTTTTATAAAACAACTACTATAGATGGTCTGACGGTTACTTTAGTTGGTAATCACCCAGAAGTTAAACAGTGGGTAGTAGAATTATTAGATCAGGGAGAATACCAGGAATTAGGAATATATCCAAGTAATCAAAACATTGATTTTACTGTTAAATCACCTAAAAAATTAGAATATAGTTTGGATGCTGGTCAAACTTGGGTATTACTATCAGCTGAAAGAATTCAAGCTCAAAAAATACGTTTAAGATTAGCCCCTGACCAAGAAACAGTGCTTGATCAGTCCTCGGAACTAAGAGTTGATTTACCAGCCGAAAAGGTAGATGTCCAAAAAGTTGATAATAGTATTTATCCTGATAATTTACAATTAGTATCTGAAATTTATAAAATTGAAACTCAAGTTAAGGATTATAAAATTAAATTTTATTATAATATTGATAGTCCTTATTCTAAAAATATTTATCAATTTGATGAAGTAAGTCTTAGTTGGCAGAAGTTAGAATCTTATAATAATATCGAAGAAAAATATTTAAGTTTTAGTTTTACAGATATTGCTTCGCCAGTTAAAATTGCTATTTTTCAAGATCCAAAGAGTTATGATGGTATTGCTAGTTTTTATAATCAAGCCCGTTATCGAAATTTTTCTTATAAAAATGGAAATTTTGCAGCTTCAAGAATTTATCCTAAGGGCACAAAATTAAAAGTTACACGCTTGCTAACTGGTAAATCAATTATTATTACTGTAAATGATTACGGTCCAGAGGAGCGTACTGGACGTTTAATAGATTTAGATACTAGTGCTTTTAAACAATTAGGTTCGACTAAGGTCGGAGTTATTTATGTAAAAGTAGAGCCCATATGATTAAAATAAACAATCTTTCAAAAAATTACAAAAAAAACATTCAAGCTTTGCGGGAAATTAATTTGCATATTAAACCAGGCGAATTTGTTTCTATAGTTGGTCAGAGTGGTTCTGGTAAATCTACTTTGATCAAGTTAATTATTGCCGAAGAAAGACCAACTACCGGTAGTATTATTATTGGCGGTTGGGATATTACTAATATTAAAGAAAGAGAAATACCAACGCTAAGACGACAGTTGGGTATTATTTTTCAAGATTTTAAATTGTTGCCCAAGAAAACAGCTTATGAAAATGTTGCCTTTGCTATGGAGACTTGCGGCTTTAAGCCAGCGGAAATAAAAAAAACAGTGTCGCAAATGCTAGCTTTAGTTGGTTTAAAAGATAAGACTGATCGTTATCCAATGCAAATGTCAGGTGGCGAACAGCAGCGAATAGCTATTGCCCGTAGTTTGGTTCATAAACCAAAATTATTAGTAGCCGATGAACCGACTGGTAATTTAGATTCTATAAATACTAGAGAAATTATTGATTTATTAAAAAAGATAAATAATTTAGGAACAACTGTCTTATTAGTTACTCACAATAGAGAGGTGGTAAATAGTCTAAAAAGTAGGGTAATTACTTTAGATAGTGGTTATATTATTTCCGATCAAGCTCAAGGGCGTTATTTATTATAAAAAATATGTATAGCTTTTTAAGAATTTTCAAATTTGCTTTTCAAGGTTTTTTTAGAAATTTTTGGCTTTCACTAGTGACTGTTACCATGATGTTGATGGCTGTATTTTCAGTCACATTATTGTTTACACTTGATTATATCAAGCAGGCAGCCATCAAGGGTATGGAGCAAAAAGTGGATATTTTGGTTTCTTTGAAGCCAGGTGTTGATCGCGAAAATTTAGATGTTTTATATAATGATTTGAAACGTTTACCAGAAATCAGTAAAGTAACAATTGTAACACCTGAGGAAAATAGGGCTACTTTTGAAAAAAATAATGCCAATAGTCAAGTTTTAAAAGCTTTGGATGTATTTGAAGATGGCGAAAATCCTTTTGCTTATAGTTTTGCTATTCAGGCTTACGATATCAAAAATTACCAAATTATTTTAGACAAAGTTCAGTCAGAAAAATATCAGGGCTTAGTAGAGGAGAGTATTTTTCATGATTATGAAGGTTTTGTTAAGCAAATAAAAAATGTAGCCGAAGGTATTAACCGTTATAGTTGGTATTTAATCGCCCTGTTTGCTCTTATTTCTATAGTTGTAATTTTTAATACTATTAGAATGAGTATTTATACTCGTCGTGATGAGGTGATAATTATGAAATTAGTAGGGGCTGGCGATTGGTTTATTAGGATGCCATTTATAGTAGAAACAATTATTTACTCATTAGTAGCAATTCTTTTAATGATTGGATTGGTTTATGTGGTGGTTAATTTTTGGCAGCCAGGTCTTAATGCTTATTTCCAGGGGGCAGCTGTGATAAATCTACAACAATATTTTTATGATAATTTTTGGTTAATTTTTGGTGGACAATTTTTGGTACTAGTATTTTTAAATATTATTAGTACCTTAATTGCCATGCGTAAATACTTGCGAGTTTAAAGTTTAAATAAAATAAAAAACCGTCCGCCATCCGCCAACCGGCGGAGACGGACGGTTTTTTTGTTAGATAAATTTTATTTAGTAGCGTAGGGGACTACATCAACATACTTAGTGAGTTTTACAGATTTATCAAATTTAACTCTTTTTAAACGACGAAACTTAACTAAGCCATTAGTAATTGCATACAAAGTATCATCGCTACCTTTGCGTACGTTTAAGCCAGCGTGGAATTTAGTACCTCGTTGACGAACGATAATAGAGCCAGCTTTAGCCTTTTGGCCAGCAAAAAGCTTGACGCCTAGACGTTGTGCTTGTGAATCACGGCCTAATGTTGTAGAGCCTTGGGATTTCTTATGTGCCATATTTTTACTTAAAATTAGTCAAAACGGTAAGTACCATGATAATAGAAAAACAGTTATTTGTCAAGTAAAGTGCTATTTTATTTATAAAAAGCGCCAACTTTGCCTTTTGGGGCTTAGAGTAAGGTATTTATTGGAGCCAATTCGCTCCCAATATTTACGTAATAATATATCTTCCTGGTTTAAACGCAGACGGCGGTACCAGGATTTAATTTTTCTTTTTGGGGGCATAATTTTATATAAAAGTTCTAATAATACCACGGACTATGCCCTGAATAGCCGGGTTTTTGTCATAAATAGGTTTCATGGTGTGATTAGCTGGCTGCAGGCGAATACGGTCTTTTTCACGGTAATATTTTTTAAGAGTAGCATAGGTATTGTCAAGTAATGCTACTACTACGTCGCCATTGCGAGGATAAAAGTTTCTTTCAACAATTACATAGTCGCCATCTAAAATACCATCTTCAATCATTGATTCGCCTTTTACTTTTAAAACAAAGCTATTTTCATCTTTAACCATGCTTTGTGGTACAGCAAAGGTTTCTCGCTCTTCAATGGCCTCAATTGGCTCACCAGCAGTGATTAGACCAGCTAAAGGTAATTCTATAGCTTTACCAAAACGATAGTTAGTAACTTCTAGAGAACGAGCAACATTATGACTACTACTAATCAGACCTTTGTCCTCTAGAGTTTTAACATGTTCGTGAACAGTAGCGGTAGAGGAGAGGCCAAAGTATTCGGCAATTTCTCGGTAACTAGGAGCATAACCATTAGTATTAATAAACTCAGTTAAGTAGTCTAAGATTTGCTTTTGTTTTTTAGTTAAGTGTGGCATATATTTATAAAAAATTTTTAGCCAGTGGCGTGTAGTCTAGCCGGGCAACCAGACTATACGCCACTGAGCATGCTTTTATTATATACCGAACAAAAACCGAACGTCAAGTAGTATGCTGTGGATAAGTAATTTGTAAATAAAAAGGCAGTATTAATTAATATTTATATTAATTTGTATTTTGGATAAATCTTTTTTATTTTTGCCTAACTAGTAGTCTAAATATTTTTCTAAAGGTTATATAGTTGATCTAGATAGCTAGCTAAAAGATAATAAAACACCTTCTTATGCCACGGGGGTGTTTTTTGTTTGACAATAAAATTAATCTATGATATTATACTTGTGCCTCTGAAAGAGGAGGCGGCCAATCCGAAAAAGTCATAGTAATACCTAGATATATTTACAAAACGCTTTTGAGGTCAACTCTTCAGGGAGCCTAGGGCTCCTACGAGAGAAATCTTAATAGGGAGTGGTAGAAATACCAAGCTCCCTGATAGGTTGGCCTTAGGAGCGTTTTTAATTAGTACTTTAAAATGTAATCAGAGCTGGGCGCTTTTGTGTTAATCTATAATCAATAAATGGTTAAAATTCAAGAATCTCTGGAACCTCAGCAATGTTTCTATTCTGATGGTTTCATGTACTGCAATTATGTAGTACGAAATAATGCAATTATTAAAGGTCGAAAAGGCTGGATCAAATTTCCGGTTCAAAATAGAAATAAAAACAAAATCACTATCCCAAATGAGATAGTGACAATGTCTAACTAACACTATAACAAGAGCTTCTTGCTCTGATTACATTTTACTTAACCCGCTTTTACGGCGATTTTTTTATCTAGCTAATGATTGAGCTAGGATTAAAGAGGATAGCATATAAACTATCACTTGTCAAGTATATCATACTTTACCTTTTAAATAAATTTTAATACTGTGGATAAGTAAAAAGTAAACAAAAAACAGTGTTAAACACTGTTTATTGTATAGTCAGATAAAAATTTTCTTGAGGAGTGATAATAAATAATTTATCACCTTTGGCATTAAAAAAGTAGTATTTTTTATGAGGTTCGTTTAGTATTTCTATGCTATTGCGGACATCGCGACTATCAATTTCAGCTAAATTAGAAATATTATTACTTTCACTTAAGAAATAACTGCCATTAGGGTGCCAAATAACATCAGAAACTATTTGTGAAGAACGATCAATTAAGGCCTGCCAGTGTTCTTTGAAATTATATAAAATAATTTCATAACCATTGGTTAGTAATATTCTTTGGTCGTGAATAGCAGCATTAGTAAAAGGGATACTGATTAAATCACTGTCTTTAGTTTTAATATACAATTGAGAACCAACCGCAAATATCAGCTGTTCGTTATTTGCTAAAAATAATTTAACTTTGCCGACATTAACGTTATTAGTTATTTGTTTGACGCTAAAATCATTTAAATCTATTTGGCTGACGAAATTTTGATCTAATTGACTGTGGTGGCTAATTAACCAATTGTCCTTGACATCAAAGTCATTTAGAGGGTAGCTGAGGGCTATTTTTTCGCTTTGGTATTGTTTTGCAGCATCTGGTTGATAAGTGAATAACTCGTCTTTTTTTAGATACCATAATTTTTGACCGTCATTATCATCCCAAATAATTTTATCTAAATCACTTAAGGCTAGTTTTTTTAATTCTTTACGATTGATATCAAAGATAAAATATTTTTTTTCTAAGCCAAGCAAGAGTCTTTGGTTATCAGCTGACCAATCTATTAATTCATAACTTTCATCTAAAGGACTAAGTAGCCAATTTTTTTCTAATTGAATATCAGTAATATTAAGATTATTTTTATCATCTAGATAGGCGTACTGGTCTTGGTTTTTGTTTAGTAATACATTGGTACTGCCAACGCCTAGACTTACTTTGTCACGTTGCTCTAAAAATAAAACAATGTCTTCGGCAAAAGTAGTTTCGCCTGGGTAGATTGGTAATTTTTTCTGCCAAGGAGTGTATTTTTCTTTAGCCACCGTAACTGTGTATGAACCAGAGCTGATATTGGTAATCTGGTTGGGGGTTTTTTGGCGCATCTTTTTATTATCAATAAAAATATCAGCGCTACGAGGATAGGATTTTAAATAAAAAGCACCACGTTTTTCTATATT
>CAZHLU010000023.1:0-15021 GCA_964533435.1 uncultured Gammaproteobacteria bacterium
TCTAAATTATTTTTTGATTTTGACCAATCTGGTTGATGACATTCTGGCCAACGTGGTAGACGTTGTCCCACATTTACTATAAACTTTACATCTTTACCTTTAGCTTGGTCAAAAATAAAATCATAATCAGCAAAATTAAATTCACCGGGCCTTGATTCGATTTCGTCCCAATAAATCGGAATACGAATATTTTTTACTCCCAAATCATTAATAGTTTCTAAATAAACCTGCTGCCAGTCTAAATTTAATGATTTGGCAAGCTTGGTAGAAAAAGTTAAACCCCAAAAATTTTCTTTGGCCTGTAAATTTATCTTTCTAGGATAGTGATCGGCAAATTTTAAAAACCATAACAACCATACTAAAAATAAAGGCCAAAAAATCCAAGCTAATATTCTTTTATTTTTTTCCCGCCCAAGGCGGGCCCGCCTTGGGCGGATATTTTTTTTACTTTCACTAAACATTAACTTACAATAAAATACAAACCTAAACTAATTAAACTAACTGCTACTATTTTTTGAATAATAATATTACGACTAAAATTTTCTTGCATGAGTTTTGGATAAAAAACCGCAATCAAACCACCTAAAGCTAGCAGTAAAGCATACTGCAGACCCTGCAAAGCATTAACCAAGGCAACTGAACCTAAAAATATTGCATACTGTTGCAAAAAAGCACCAACTGCTGCTAAGGCTTGATTAGCTAAAAATAAAGATTCGTGACGACCCTTTAATAAACGTCGTAAATTTTTACTAATTTCTTTACGATTTTTAATTTTAATTAATAAAAACAAAACTCCGATAAAAGTTCCTAAACGTATCCAAATAAAAGCACTTAAAAAATTCTGATTATTATAAGCGTATTTACTTAAAATCATAAAAGCCGCAAAAAATAAAGCTGCCAATATTGATCTAAAAATTATTAAACTATGTTTAGAACCACCTACTTTAAACCAAGCAAAAGTCTTGGTCCACCAATGATGTCCTGATGGAAACCAAGAAATCATAATTGTACCAGCTACTAGTAAGGCTAAGGCTAACCATTGTTTGATCACAAAAACTTCCCCCAAAAAAATTATAGCTAACAAAATAGTAAAAACTTGGGCACCGCCGCCAATCAAAGGAATAACTAGTGATGCCTCTCCTTCTTTAAGTGATCTATATAAGAGTAACAAAGCCAAAGGAAATAAAGCACCGGTAATTATATTTAATAAAAAGATGCTAAACCCGGGCCACTCTAAAAACCAAGGCGCCAAAAAAATAACCAATAAACTAAGTAAACCCACCAAAAATGTATAAGTTAAAGAGCTGGGTAATACTTTATCTAATAAAAATTTATCAGCTAAATTAACTAGGGCTAAAACTAGATAAGCAATAATCGCTAAGACTAACCATGACATAAGATATAAATTATTTTAATTAATTTTTTGCTAATATTAGCCAAAATATTATATTTTACTTTAATTACTATTGACAAAATTTCATTTATATGATAATATTCTCAATCGTTCGTTTTAAATTTAAACCTTTTCGTTTCACCCCCTGGACCAGGTAGCAAACTTGACCCGGGGACTCACTAAGGGCGCCTTGATGCTAGGAGTGAGAGGAGGAGCCTCTACATGCCGGCTCATATGCACCCGCCGTAACGAGTCAACCCAGCGCGCACGCGCCGCAGGGCAAACCGTTTTGTCCGATTATCCGCGCCCTGCGGCGCCAACTTCCTGGACTGGACACAGACAACAGCAACGGGACGGGGCCCCCAACGGCCCCAAGAAGAAAGCGAAAAGGCATGAGCAGCCTGTACCACGTCGTTATGGCCGACGTAAGGTAGGAAGCCCTAGTGGCTTCCCTGGGCTGGGCCGATCAGCGATGGTCGGCCCTCTTTTTTTTGTTTTAAAATTACAAACTCTCAACAATTTCTCGTAAATTAGCCATAGCTCTACTTTGATATTCTTTTTCATCAATTAAACTAGCAGCCCGCAGAGCATTAAGCGATTTACTATTATCAAGCTGATATTTTTTAGGATAGTTGGCTTCTAAATCACCATTAGCAAAAATAAAAACCTGATGTTTTTTTAATTCATTAATAACTACACTCTGCTCACCTGGAATATAATCAATATCTAAAGCATGACGTAAATAATCTAAGCCATGATTATAAAAAATATCTTTATCTAAAACTATTAAAAAAGGGATTTTAAATATTCTAAGTAGATCAACATAAATTTTAACATTACCCTTACCATACATCTGTACTACCTTAATATCCTTATCACCTAAATAAAAATTATCAATCAAACCTCTTAATAATAATTTATCCGACATACCCTCTACCATCACTACTTTATCAGCAAAAAACATTTCTAAATTATCAGCATTTAACTCTTGTAATAAACGCTGGGCATTATAATACTGATGGGCAAAATAAAAAGCTTCGGTGCTAGTTTCATTTTTTATAACTCTAATTACCTGCGGCAAAGTCATTGGTGTCACAAATAATGGCGAATGAGTAGTAAATATTATCTGACTACCCTGACTATTTTGCATAGCCCACAACAAACGCTCCACCATAGCCGGATGCAAATGAGTTTCTGGTTCATCAATCATTACTAACGGATATTCTGGATGATAAATATATAATAAAATTGTAAAAATACGACGAAAGCCCTGACCTAAACGATCAATAGTGACTCGCCTCTTACCTTCGTATAAACCAGTACCTTCATAATTAATATCCAAAGCATTACGTGTAGCTGAAATTTTAGGAAAATGTTCTTTTAAACTAGCATTGAATTTATCTGCCAAACCCGGATATTCAAACAAACTAGCATAGTCTGCTTCAATCTGATTAAAATCAGCAAAAGCTGTCTCGTCTAGTCTTTTGACTGCTTTAGTTAAAATTTTGCTTAAAACTTTGTTATAATCTAAAGTCTGACGAGTAAACACTAATTCTCTCTTATCATTTTGCAAAACAAATTTACCAAATTGCTCTGGTAATTGATATTTAAACTGCTCCTCTGGCGTAAATTCTAAATCTATCTCTAGATTAGTTTTTTTATAAAAAATATTTTCCCCTTCTTTAGCATCCTGTAAGGCAAACTGAATGGCATCCAAAATATTACTTTTACCAGTATTATTTTGACCAATAACTATATTAATATTAAGCAAAGGCAAGTCCATGGCTTGCTTTATGCTTTTATAATAATTAATTTTTAAACGCTTTATTTTCATTTTATAACAAATGAATATCCTCTATTTCCGTTATCTTATTATGTAAAACAATATTCTCAATATTATAGCTACCTAACTTTGGCGCATCCAAGAAGCCCTGCATAGCAGCTTCTGCTAGCCAACCTGAATCCAGCCAGTCAAATAACCACTCATCAACATACTCTGGATTAGGACTATCTATACCAGCTCCAATAGCCATTAGCCAATCACGATTGTATTTTTCTTGATCACCTACTGGCTCTGACATCAAAATCGGCAAACCTAAACCACAATAAAAAGTTAATTCCGAAGGCTTAGTCCACAAAACATCAGTAGTGCGTAAAGCTTTGTTAAATAATTTAAAATAATTCATCTTGTCTTCAGCATAGATGATCCGAGCATTGTCATTATTTGACAAATGACAATCTTTTAAAGCTTGCTGAAAATAAAGATAAACATCATTACGTGTGCCAGCTACTAAATTAAGGCGTAAAGTGCCCTTTTTAATATGTTTTGCTAATTTCCTTAAAATAATGGCACCAATTTCTCTTTGGGCACCAGCTCCACCCACTGCAAAAGTAATAGTCAATGGATGACGATTCTTTTTAATTTCACTTACTGGACACAGATAATCCTCAATCAATTTCCCATATTTTTTACGATAAATGCCCCTAGGATCAAGATCAAATAATCTAGCCTTTAAATCATTTTTTAAAGTACTTTGATCACGTCCACCAATATTTTCTTTAGGCAAAGGAAAACCGGTAACATAAATATTTTTACTCTTTACTCCATAAAGCTGTAATCTTTCTTTTACTCGCTTATTGGGCGCTAAATAAATTATTCTACTATTTGCACCGTCAACCGGAGCCCAAGCTCTTGCAATATCAGCATCGCAAACTACACAATAAATTTTTTCTTTATAATTAAAATGCTCGGCAAAATAAGCCACCACAAAAAAAGTAGTAACAAGTGGCAAAGGCTTTTTATTTAACTCGTTAATCAAATTACGTCCTAAGCCTTGCTTGGCTTCATTGGTAAACCATTTTAATTGTTGAGAAATTTTAGACAAATCACGGCGTGGATAAAAAGGCTCAATCCGCTGGAAATGATCCATGACTTTAAAGGCTAGATCGCCAAGTAACGGCACTGATTTAAATCTAGAAATAAATTCATACCAATAACGACCACTATTCCAAGAGTTAATTTCTCCTTTAGAAATACCTGGATAATGATTAGCATTAATCACTCCCCCATTAGCCAAATCTAAAAAAGGATAAGCAGCGCGCTGATGGCCATAGCCCATATCAACAGCGACTACATACATATTTTGTTTTTGTTTTTCCATTGAGACTATTTATTTTTAGCGATGACGCACGCTAGCAAGCTTTTTACCGGCTTTACGTCGGTGTTTTTTAGCTGCCATTTTTTTTGCTTTATTCATAGCTATATTATAACATAATTTAATAAAAAAATTAACTACCTAAGAAAACGCCTTAATAAGAAAATAGATAAGAGAAAATAAAAATAATATTCTAAATTAATAAAACGCTGCACACTACCAGCGCGCGTAAATTCAAATATTAATAAGAGCAACCAAGTGATTAAGGCTGTATTAAAAAAATCTTTAATAATTTGTTGTTTAACTATCATCTTTCTAATAATAATTTCCAATTATTTGTAAAAACAATTGTCGAGCTAGAATTTAATTCTGGAGCTGAAATAATGAATTCTAAACTACGCCGATACATCTGCGCTTGTTCTAAACTATAACTTAACACAAAATCACCCTTGGGGATATCTTTGTAAAACCAAGACCCATCCTGCTGTTTTAAGCCCATCTTTAATGGAACATTAGTCTCTGTAGTACCTTTGACAGTCAAGGTATTAAAATTAACCGGCAGATAAACCCTAAGATAAATTGGCTGTGCCTTGAGATGTAAGAGTTGCTCTTGATCTTCCCAAAGCAATCTACTACTAGGATACCAACCATTAATATCACGGGTAATATTTTTAGAAAAATCTAGATTATACAGCAAAGAACGCTTGGTATAAACATTTTGGCTAAGTACATAAAATATAAGCCCCAATGACATAATTATCCACAAGCTTCTAAAAATATAAACTGTTACGCGTTGTTTATTTAACATACTCTATATTTTAGCAAAAAACAGCTAAAAAGTGGAGGTGTGAAAAATATTAGATCTATGTTAAAATAAGGGCGTCAAAAATAAATTAATGTTAACTTTTAGTCGTCAACAACACCTCATTGGCCAAAGCACCATTGTTGCTGTTATTATTGCTAATACACTTTTGTGGTACAACCCAATTGTTGGCTTAATTTTTGGTACAACTTACCTTTGGTTAAATAGCAAAAAACTATCTGATATTTTATTTAATAATGTTCATCAAGGCTTAAAAAATATTCTTGGTTTATTAATGATTATGGCCTATATTAGTCTGGCCTATACAATTACTTACCATGTTTATAAAATATCAATTTGGCTATTTTTTACTTTATTAATTTTACTACCATTAATAATAGAAATAATCTCAAAGCGCACTCGTACTAAGCATTATTTTTTGGATAACATCAATCTATCCGGTCTAAAACTAAATACCATAAAAAAATCCATTTGGTTAATCATTAGCATAGGCATTGATGTTTTACTTTGTATTTATTTATTCAAAAAGGCTAGTACTGGCTTGATTCGCTCACCTTGGGAAATCTTAAGCTATAAATTTTGGATATTACTAATAGCTAGCAACTTGTCTCTGAGTTGGGGCATCATTAGCCGTCGTGCTAATAAAAATATATTTTGGATCAGTCTACACTTTTTGCTTTTAAGCAGTATTGCTATTATTTTATATCGCTTAGGTTATGGTTATGATTCTTTTATTCATTTAGCTACCTTAGATATCATAGATCAAACAGGCACAATAGCGCCGCGCCTTTGGCTCTATATGGGGCAATATGGTCTAAGTATCTTTCTCCAACAATTGTGGCAAATATCACTTGCTCAAACTAACCAAATTCTATTGCCATTGCTATTTAGTATATTGTGGCCCACTAGCCTCTACTATGGTTTGCGTTATGGCCTAGGCTGGTCTTTTCGTACTAGTTATCTAAGCGTCTTATTAAGCCTATTTATTGGCTTTGGCTTTGCCATCATGACCACACCGCAAGGATTGGCCTTTTTACTAACGGCTGTTGTTATTTTCTTATTACCAGAATTAACTAAAAATAATTTAAAACCCTGGCTCATATTTATAATTGCTCTCATGACTTTAAGCATCCACCCTTTGGGAGGAATATCTTTAGCCTATCTGTCTGTTATCTTGTTTTTACAAAATTTACATTTTAAAAAAAGATGGCTAAAAAATTTAATATTTTACCCAAGTTATCTGCTTAGTGCTCTGAGTTTGCCTTTATTTTTGGCTGCCTACCAAATATTTAATAAAGTACCAGCTAAGTCTATCCTTAATTCACTAGATAAAAATGAATTTAGTTTTCCTAAAATATATTGGCGAGAAACTTTTAATTTTCCTTTTGACTTTTTACATAATATCGGCCAAAACCAAAATTTAATTTATGCTATTTTAGTGATTTCTGGTTTAATTTTAATATTTAAAAACCACAAGCAATTTTTATTTAAAAAAAATATTACCTTTATCCTACTGCTGGCTAGTAATTATCTATTAACTAAACTATTAATTAACTTTAATCTACAAATTGCCTACCAAAAAGACGATTACCCTAATCGCCTCTTATTTTTACTAGCCATTGCTTGTTTGCCAATATTTTTAACTAATTTTTACTATCTATTTAAACCTAGTTTAAAAAAACAACTACAATTTATACCTAGTATATTCATAATCATTTTAACAACTAGCATCCTAACAATTAGTGTTTACTTTAGTTATCCAATTTATGATAAGGCTAAAGATAGTCATAGTGCCAATGTAACAAGCACTGACCTAAAAACTGTCCAAGCTATTGAAAGTGACGCCAATGGCCAAGAGTATATAGTACTGGCCAACCAAATGCTGGGAGTAGCCGCGATTCATGAATTTGGCTTTGCTCATTATTACAATGACAATTTTTACTATTCCATGCCCTTAGGCGAAAGTAACATCTATCAGGAATTTTTAAGTATGATAGAGACTGAAGCCACTCATGAGACCGCCAACAGAGCCATGGACAAAGCCCAGGTAAAATTACTCTATTTTGTAGTACATAACTACTGGCATACAGCTAACAAAAGCATACCCCTTGCCTCTAGCACAGCTGACCGCTACTTTACTATTGATAATGGCCTAACTTACGTATTTGTTTATAATAAATAAGATCAAAAATAAGATATAAAAAAGAAGGCCTATTTCTAGGTCTTCTTTTTAGTAAAGCTTAAAAAGCTTATAAAATGGCGTCTTTAGCAGCTTTTGCTACACGGAATTTTACCACGGTTTTGGCAGGAATTTGGATAGTAGCGCCGGTTGATGGGTTACGACCCATTCTAGCAGCACGGTGCTTTTTCACTAATTTGCCAACACCAGGAACGGTAAATTCACCGCTGGTCTTAACTTCCTTATAAGCCACTTCTACCATGACGTCCAAAAAATTCTTGACGTCTTTTTTGCTTAAGCCACTTTTGCTGGCTAAAGCTTCAAGCAATTGTGATTTTGTCATCTTGGCCATAAATTAAATTTATTAATTAATTATTAATTTACCTAAGAATATTAGCATATTTTAAAAAAAATGTTAATAGATAGGCTAAAGTATTTATCAACAGGCAAAAAAATCCGCCAGTTGCGTAAAACGCAACTGGCGGCAACAACTAAAACTAAGGATAGCAAGCAATGCAACCATGGTCATTACAACGCGAACAACCAGGATTAAATTTGAGCAAACCAAGCTTATACAAGCGTTCCAAATGTTCTCTAACATCTTCACCTGGCAACATCTGCTGCGGATCAACGCTGTCCGCTACCGTTTTTTCTTGATCGCGGTCATTACTCATGACTAGCCTCCTTGTTTTTTTCTAACGTGAAGGTACAAAAAAGAAAAATCGCCATTTTCGGGCGATTTTTCGTGAATGTCTATTAGCAAACAAAATCACTACCGCCCTATATTAGCGATAATAATAATACCAATAATGGTAACTAATGATTTTGACTGCTGATAAACATTCAACATATATTTTATTTTAGCAAATTAGCAATGCTTGTCAATAAGGTTTAAATAAAGTTTAAGTACGGCGCTCTGCAAAAAGCAGAGCGCCGTACTAATTACTTAAAAACCACGACTATCCATAGCACACAAACTAACGACCATATCGTCAACTTTTTGCAAACAATCTGGTTTAGCACAAGCCATTAAAGTACGATCATTGCGCGTAATCGTAAAAATAGCTTCTGCTTTACAAGCAAAACATTCCTTAACTGCCGGCCCTTGCAACTCGCTGATAGGACTTAGCTGACTGGACATGTTCCACTCTCCTTGTGTTTGGTGGTTTTTAAGTTATGACTTGATTCAAAGAACAAAAAAGACCCGTAGGCTTACCAACGGGTCTTGCTAAAAAATTAATTTAATAATCAGCAAAAAATAGCCCGTTGTCTAGGGTCGCTAAAGCTAAAAAAGTAAAATACGCTATTTAATACTGGCATACATTTATGATAACAAATCCAAATTATTAGTCAAATTAAAGTCTTGAAAAAAACCATAACGAGCACGCAACTTGTACTGTGGCTCTTGTAATCTTAAAAAGCTAATAATAGCTCGCGGCGATAAATCAATACCTCTAATCTCTAAAATTTGCCCATCAACTTCAGCCGTTGCCATAACTGGCTCCTTTTTACCAATAGCATAAGCTAGTTTTACTAAAACTTCTTTAGCATTGAGATTTTTTAAATACTCTACTGCTAAAAATCTAGCCATATAAGCAGCTGAACGATCAACTTTACTTGGGTCCTTACCAGAAAAACAACCACCACCCACTGGAATTTGCGGACCATAATTATCAGCTGTTATTTTACGACCAGTAAGTCCGGTATCGGCATTAAAACCGCCTAAATGCCAACTACCAGCCGGATTAATCAAAACTTTTTTATAATTAGAAATAACAGGTTTAATAATCTCTTTTAAGACTAAATAGCGCAATTCTTCTAAATTAATACTATCTCTATGTTGAGTAGACAAAACTACTGTTTCAACTTCTTTACCATTTAAAGTCACCTGTGCCTTACCATCTGGCAATAAATATTTACTTAAAATAAAATTACGACTCTGACGCACCACCTCTAATTGCCTAACTAATTTAGTAGCCAAAACATGTTCTACAGGCAATAACTCTGGGGTTTCTTGCGTTGCATAACCAACAATAATACCTTGATCACCAGCCCCGCCAGTATCCACTCCTTGAGCAATATCAGGAGACTGTTTGACAATTTTCACTTGAATATCTAAATCATCATCATAGCCTATTTCCTGATACAATTTTCTAGCAATAGAGGCTTCATCAATATTAGCCTTAGTACTTACTTCCCCTAAAATAAATAATTTACCATGACCACCCATAGTTTCGACTGCCACTCGACTATTTTTATCTTGGTTCAAGCAAGCATCTAAAATAGCATCTGAGATTTGATCACAAACCTTATCGGGATGACCCATAGTCACATTTTCTGCTGTCTTTAACATAAAATTATTATTAATTAATAATAAAAAACTTCTCTACTAATAACATAGAGAAGACGTCAAAAAATCATCTGCCCCATATTATAGGGTTGGATTTAGCACCTTGAAAATAAAAATTTTTAGGTTGCCGGCGGATCATGAAGCCAATTCTCTCCCCGCTCTCTTGATAATAAAAATATTTAATTGTATTTACAGTATAAACAATTTTGCCATTTTAAGCAAACAGTGCTTTAATTATAATATAATTTACAAAAATATGACCCTCTCGCAATTGCAACGTTATATTTTATTAAAAGTCTGGGAAAATGCCAAAACTAAAGTTTCCCGTCAAAATTTTTACCAATTTTATACTGGACTAAAAAAAGCTCCTGCTAAAGAGCTACAAGCTAATATTATTACTACCAGTATCGAAAGATTGATTGACCGGGGCTTACTAATTGGCTTTGGCACCAAAACTCAACATAAATTATTTATTGACAGCGTTAAACTTAGTCCTCGAGGTAAAAAAATTGCCCGTTTGACCTTAAATCAACAGACTACCTTTCCTTGGTCAAAAAATAAATAAACTATTCTATAATAATTTTGGTATCAATTTGTGCCCAATTGTAAAGCGCTTCCATATTTTCATAAGCCACATTAATACAACCGTGGCTCATGGGTTTGCCAAAATTATTATGCCAATAAGCGCCGTGAATATAGTAGCGGTATTTTTTTGTATAAAAATGCAAATTCCATTTAGTATTAGGATAGCTATAATTTGCTCCGCCATAAAACTTAACTGGTACTTTATCTAAAACTTTAAACTCACCAACCGGACTTGGCATACTTTTTACACCACTAGAAATTGGAAAAGAACCAAACAGCTTATCGCCAAAATAATAATCCAATTGTTGTTTTGCTAAACTAACTTTAATTAATTTTTCTATTTTAATGTTATCCGTACTTAAGGGATTATAGCCAGCCATCACTTCCGTGCCATCTAAATATTTATCACCATCGGAATCTGGATTCATAATACCTGTACCTAAAATTAGTTCCCAGGCATCATTTAAATAATCCTTATCTGAGTCTACTTGAACGAGTTTCTTTTTGTCACCCACTAGTGGTGAAAAACCAGTTTTGATTTCATCACCATCAGAAAAACCGTCAGCATCAGTATCTGCTAAATATGGGTCTGTAAAATATATTTTAGACTCCTGTTCGTCACTTAGACCATCAGCATCAGTGTCAACTGACACTATAACATTATCAGTAATAGGCGCTGTTTGCGCCTGCGCTAAAACAGGGATAAATAAAAAAATAATTAGCCAAAAATAAGCTTTCATACTTATATATTATAGCACAAAATTTAGACTTTATTAAGTTTTTTATAGAGTCTATTGACAAATAATCAAAAATAATGTATAGTAATAAAATATCCCTCGCCCTTTAACACCAACAGTTAGAAAGGAGCATAGACCGCTCGTTCATGGAGGAAGCTTGCCCTGGGTAAATGATTTACTCTAAGCAAGCAAAAAACCCACAAGTCCAGAGTTTTTTGGAGGAGAGAACACATGTCGACGAAGAAGCCGCGGAAGAGAAGCAAGAAGAACGTCGAGACCACCGACACTACGGTTGTCACGACGCAGACGAGGTCCACGGTCAACAAGGCCCCCGAAAAACACCGGGGTCTGTTGAACGACGCCTGCCTTGCCCTCGGCTTGAACAGACTGCCCAACGACAGACTGGCCGCCGTGGCTGCTGCCCGGACGCTTAAGTCCGAGTGGGACCACGACCAGCGCAGTCTCAGGCCGCTCAAGCTTGAGCGCGCCCTGAGAGAACAAGTCAACATCACCAGCAACCTCCGGGCCGTGCGTCATTCGTCGCTGCACCCGGCGGCTACCGCCCTGGTCACCGAGCTGATCCGCGAAGTGCCGCCGACCGTTTCGGCTCACCCGCAGTGGGGCGAGTTCGTGGCTGCTCTCCAGAGCGCGATCAGCTAGCCTACGGCTGGCACCATCCTACTGACTGACGATAAGTCCGCTAAACGCTAGTAATTACCCACTTATATTGCACCCTTGCAATTACCCGCGTTTAGCGGACTCTTTTTTTTCAAAAAAATAAAAGCCTTAACACTATCTCTGGTGTTAAGGCCATAAGAGCAAGAACACATTAGCTCCTTCCTTTACTCAAGCGCTTGAGCATCTCCTGATGTCTCGCCAACCAGGCTCTATATTCAGGACTATTGGTATCAAGTTTAGCTAGTTGCTTACGTCGCCACTTACGGTAGCTCTTGGGCAAACGCTTGCCCTGTCCCATAAGCGATTCGCGACTAATGCGTTCTCGTGCCATGACTCACCTCCCTTGTCAGGCAGCTGAAGTACAAAGTGCTTAATATTTAATATATATTAAATTTTTATTTAGCTTTATTGGCTAGCTGTCCACAAGCTGCCCAAATATCAGTACCAAAAGTATAACGTTGAGTAACAGCCACACCACGAGACTTTAAAACATTTATAAAATCTTCAACTTTATTTTTATCAGAGGCTTTAAATTTACCAGTTGGGTTATAACTAATAATATTTACCATATATAAAGGCTTAGCCATAATCTTTGCCAAGTCTTCAGCATGTTTTATAGAGTCATTAACTCCTTTAAGTAAAACATATTCAAACATCACGCGCCGTGATGTTTTTTGAACATATTTTTTAACTGCTGCTAATACTTTATCTAGTGGATATTTTTTGTTAATAGGCATGATTTCGCTACGCAATTCATTAGTTGGAGCATGCAAAGAAACTGCTAGATTTACTTGCAAGTTTTCATTGGAAAGTTTATTTATACCCTCAACTAAACCACAAGTAGAGATTGATATATGTCGTGCTCCTAAACCAAATTTATCAGCATCATTGAGTAAGCGTACAGAGTTTAAAACATTCTCATAATTCATAAACGGCTCACCCATACCCATATAAACAATATTGGTTATTTTTTCACCTTTAACTTTTAGTTTTCTTGCCCAAAATAAAATTTGTTCTACAATTTCCCAGGCTGTTAAATTTCTTTTAAGTCCCAGTTGACCAGTAGCACAAAATTTACAACCCATTGGGCAACCTACCTGGCAAGAAACACAAACCGTTCGCCGACCATCACTGTGTTTGAGCAATACTGTTTCTGTTTGACTACTATCTACTAAAGTAAGCAAAGCTTTAGTAGTATAACTACTTTTGCTACTAAAAATTTTACCTTCAATATTCAATGGACATTCTTGATTTAAAGTTTCTCGCAAAGCAAGCGGTAAAACACTTGCCTCTTGCCAATCACTAATTAAATCTTTAAACAACAAATTATTAATTTGCTTTTGACGATATTTTGCTTCGCCAGCTAAAATTTTATCTAAATTTTTTAAATCCATATAACTATTTTCCTGCCTTTTAAGGCTGTAATATATCTTCAGTACGTCCGTCAATAGAAATAACTACTGACTGTACTTCATCAAATTGTTTTAATGTTTTAGTAATTTGTTCATTAATACTGCTAACACGACAAGAACCACCCACTTGATATTCTAACTGTTGATTAAAGTCAACTCTAGCTATTCCTGAATCAATAGTCAAGCTATTAACTTTAACATTGGGATTAATACTAGTAGCAAAACCATTGGCCTTATCTTCACTGGACGGCCCTTTAAGCAGTCTTTCAATGGCTGCTCTGGCTACATTAGAGCTATAAGGAACTTCTTTAGCAATGGCCTCTAAATAACGACAATCAAAATCTTCTTCTCCGCCAGTATTAGCTGTTGTAAAATAGACCTTAACTGTCATGTTATTTTGATCAAATTGAATGGGTAAAATCAACTGATCATCTTTTTCTTTTAAGCCAGAAGGGTTATCTTTTTTTAAAATTATTTTACCACTTGTAGTTTCCGGACGTTCAAAATAAACAGTAGCATTAAATGGTATAAAATTTTCGGTCATCCATTCTTCTGAACTAGTAGCTATACCCTGACCGATTATCAAATCATTAGCATCCATGATAATAATAGGAAAAGATCCTTCAAAAAACCAAGTGCCCCTAGCCTGGCCACTAATCTCTACTGGACTACTGATAGAACTGTTAGCGAGAGGTTTTGTTACTTTGATAAAATCACTCTTATCATCTACTGGCTCAAGCTCAATCTGATTTGTATTTGGCACTGGTGCTAATACTGTTTTTGGTGGCAAAATAATAAAAATCAATCCTCCTAAAATAAAGACCAAAAATAAAGTTAATAGTAAATATTTTCTAGACATATTTTTATTGATTAATTGATGCAATGAATAAATCCTCGTGTGGACGATGTGGCAAATGACCAATGTTATTAATATAATTTATTTTAATATAACCATCTTTATCAATAACCAATTTTGAAATAGATGATTGATAAATTTCCATTGATAAAAATCCAATCACATCTGTATTTAAAATGCTGGTAATAATTGCCCGGATCAGATTACCATGGCAAAAAACAGCAATATTTTTATTTTTATTTTTTTCATAAATATCAGCAATTAAATGCCTAGATAAAGTATGTACTTTATCTAGCTCTCTATCCATTTCTTTATATTTTTTGATACGTTTAACCCGAGTTTTGGTAGACATATTAAAATACTTTACCTTATACCAATTTACCCAATTAATTTCATTTAAACGTTTATCTACCTGCGGTTTTATACCAAGAAACTTAGCTAGCGGTTCAGCAGTTTGTTTAGAACGTAAAAATTGACTAACATAAATTTTATCAATTGGTAGCTTAAATAATTTCTTATTTAGATAAGAACGTTGTTCTAAACCAATTTTTGACAAAGGCATATTAGAGTCACCTAATTTTTCTTGTAATTCATAAGCCGGATGACAATGACGTACTAAATAAATACTAGTATAAGGTCCACTAATACTTGGCTTTTTAAAAGTGTAGGGGTTACTTAAGATGTTTGTAACGTTTAACTTACTACTCATGATTTTTTATTTACTGGTACTAAATTATTTAATAAATCCTGGGCAAGTTGTCCTTGCGGATTTTTTTTCTTTTTAGCAATTTTAATTAGCTTTTGAAAATCAACTAACATACTAGGCAATAATCCAGCTATTGAATAAGACTTA
>CAZHLU010000024.1:0-14856 GCA_964533435.1 uncultured Gammaproteobacteria bacterium
GCTTAAGTGGCGAGGGTTTTAGCATTAGGCGCAGACGCTTGTGTGAGGCTTGTCATTAT
The DNA here is from genome assembly GCA_964533435.1 of uncultured Gammaproteobacteria bacterium. Taxonomy (GTDB): domain Bacteria; phylum Patescibacteriota; class Patescibacteriia; order UBA1558; family GWA2-36-10; genus CAZWIT01. The sequence continues at coordinate 60 of CAZHLU010000024.1, forward strand.
CGTTTTTCAACTTTAGAGGAAATAGAAATTTTAGATTTAATTGTTATTAAGCGTGATGGTCGTAGAGAAAATTATAATAAGGAGAAGTTAAGTCGTGGTATTCGTACTTCTCTAGAAAAAAGGCCATATTTGGAAGAAGATTTTCAGCGTTTGATCAGAGAGATAGGTCGCGATGTGCAAAAAGCAGCTAGTTCGGAAGTGCGCTCGCAGCTGATTGGTGAAATTGTGATGAAACGTTTAAAAACTTTTGATCAAGTGGCTTATATTCGTTATGCTTCGGTATATCGTTCATTTAAAGATGTTAAAACATTTCAGGCAGAATTGAACCGTCTGTTGAAACAAAATAGTAGCTCTAAGCGTATTAATATAAGTAAACAAAAATATGGAAGCAGAAAATAATTCTAGCGATAGTCTTAATAAAGAAAAAATAAATAATAGTCAGGAATTGTTAGAAAGTCTAGATAAGCGTTTACATAAAATTGAGCGTAAGATGAAAATAGACTCAATTTTAGGGATTATTAAGTGGGTGATAATTGTTGTACCGATTGTTTTCGGAGTTATTTATCTTTCGCCAATAGTAAAACAGTATTCTGTCTACTTGGAACCAGCTTTAAAATTATTACATTTAAATACAACTCAAGGTGGTACTCAGCTTTTAACGGATGAACAAAAAGCATTAATTTGTGATCCTAAGCAGCGAGCCGTTTTGGTTAGTCAAATTTGTAAATAATTAACACTAATTATATGAAAAAGTCTTTTGATACTTTGCTAATTATTATTGTTAGCACGATTTTTGGTGGCTTATTTGGTGCCTATTTGGTAACTAATCAAATTGGCAATTTAGCTTGGTTACAAAACAATAAGCCTTTACAAAATATTATAAAAAGAGAAGTTGTTCAAGGCACAGAACAATCAGCTGTGATTGATGTGGCAAAACAAGTTTCACCATCGGTTGTTTCGGTAGTTATTAAAAAAGATGTAAGTTTGAATTATCAAGCTGATCCTTTTTTAGATTTTTTTAATAACTGGCCTTTTTATCAGGCGCCACAAGAAAAGCCCAAAGATAGTGAACCTGATTACCAAAAGGTGGGTGGTGGCACTGGTTTTATAATTTCTGCTGATGGTTTGATTTTGACTAATAAACATGTAGTAGCTGATACGCAAGCAAAATACTCAGTAGTTTTAAATGATGGTAAAGAATATGAGGCTAAAGTTGTTGGTACGGATATTTTTAATGATATTGGTGTTTTAAAAATCGAAGCCAAAGATTTACCAGTGGTTACTTTGGGTGATTCAGATAAACTAGTTAATGGTCAAACAGTAGTCGCTATTGGTAATGCTTTAGCTGAATTTAGTAATACAGTTACCGTAGGGGTTGTTTCTGGCATTGGCCGAAGTATTGTAGCTGGCAATGGTAGTGGCAGTTCTGAAAAACTAGAAGACGTTATTCAAACTGATGCCGCTATCAATCCTGGTAATTCTGGTGGGCCGCTACTTAATATTTTTGGGGAAGTAATTGGTATCAATACCGCAGTTTCTAGCCAAGGGCAACTAATTGGCTTTGCTATTCCTATTAATTCAGCTAAACAGGTGATTGATAGTGTTAAGCTTAATGGTGAAATTGTCAGACCATATTTAGGCGTGCGTTATCAGATGATAAATGATAGTATTAAACAAGCAAAAAAATTAACTTTAGATAATGGTGCTTTATTAATATCTGGGTCTAAAGCAGGTGAAGAGGCCATTGTGGCTGATTCGCCAGCCGCTAAAGCGGGCTTAAAAGAAAATGATATTATCACAGAAGTAAATGGTAAGTCTTTAGATCAGGATTATGATTTAGCCAAGGCTATTTCGTCTTTTAAACCGGGTGATGTAGTTAATATTAAAGTCTGGTCAAATAATCAAACTAAAGAGTTAAAAGTAAGCTTAGAAAAATATAAAAATTAGATAGCAAAAAAGTGGAAGAATTAGCCAGTCAAATTAAAGAGCTAGGTAGTCAAGTTGATAAAGTTTTAGGATCAGCTGATTTTGATAAAAAAATAAAACAACAGCTTTTGTATCAAAAACAAATGTTAACTAGTGATTTTTGGTCGCAAGCGCAAGCACAAGACATTAGCCGCCAGGCTGGTGGTTTAGAACAATTTATTAATAACTGGCAAGATTTAAAAAAATCACTTGATGAATTATTACACTTTGCTCAGGATGAGCAGGCTAGTTCTATGCAAGCTGAAATTATTGAAAATTATCAAATTTTATTAAAAAAATATAATCATTTAAGCACTAGTTTGTTTTTATCGGGCACACATGATCAAGAGCCAGCTATTATTACTATTATGGCTGGTGCTGGCGGCGTTGATGCTCAAGATTGGGCAGAGATGTTGGAACGTATGTATTTACGTTTTGCTGAACAAAATAATTATGCAATTAAATATTTAAATCGTTCTCCTGGTAATGAAGCTGGTTTAAAAAGTGCTACTTTTAAAGTCAGTGGCGATTATGCTTTTGGCTATCTTAAAAATGAAGCTGGAGTACATCGTTTAGTTAGATTGTCTGAATACGATGCCGATCATGCTCGTCATACTTCTTTTGCCATGGTAGAAGTTTTGCCAGAAATTCCTTTAAATAAGGTGCATTTAAACGAAACGGATTTAAAAATTGAGACTTATCGTGCTTCTGGCCATGGCGGTCAATCTGTTAATACTACTGATTCAGCTGTGCGTATTACTCATTTACCAACTGGTCTTATTGTTACTTGTCAAAATGAGCGCTCGCAATTACAAAATAAAAATCAGGCCTTAAGTTATTTAGCTAGTAAATTAGAACAGTTTCAAGAAGCAAAGAGAGAAGAGGATAGGCGAGCTTTAAAAGGTGAATATACTGAAGCTGCTTGGGGCAATCAAATTCGTTCTTATGTTTTGCATCCTTATAAGTTAGTCAAAGACCATCGGACAGATTTAGAGTCAACTGACCCAAGTAGAGTTTTAGCAGGAGACTTATGGCCTTTTATTGAAGCCAAATTAAAACAACTAGCTAGTAAGTAATTTCTAGCTTTTGTTTTTTTATGCTATAATATTAGTAGTAAAAATTATTAAGGCCTTATGTTTGACCACTTAGGTCCAATGCCAAAAATTAGTTTTAGGAAAAAGCCAGTAAATTATCAGGCTTATTTTACTTTTCTATTAATGGCTATTATTGTTTATACGCTTACTTGGTCAATACAAAGTGGGTCTAGTACTGTAGCTGCGCCAATAGATCAGGCACAAGTATTAGTAAGTGCAGAAACAGTTGATCAAAATATAGTTTCAGGTAGCACTAACTTGTCTATCTTTTCGATGCAAATAGAGACTAATGTAGCTGGAGTTGCCTTAAAATCTTTAAATATTCAAGCCCAAGGTATATATAGGGCAGAATTTCTAGAAGATTTAAAACTATCTCATAATGGTATGCAGTTGGGGCAATTGTCTGATGTAGATGGTCAGGGTATTTTACATTTTGATTTAGATGGTTATATTTTGCCAGTAGGTAAAAACGAGCTAAGACTAACAGTTAAAAATACTGACAATTTAGCAGTTGGTGATATTTTAAATTTTAATTTAGCAGATGCTAGTAGTTTAAGTTGGTCATATAAAGGAAAAGAATATTTAGCCAGAGGCGCTTGGCCTATTTCCGGGGGTACAATCAATATTATATCGGAAGGTAGTCTTTGGGCGTATAAAGGTCTAAATAAAAAAGAGTTAGCTGTTGTGGCTAATCAAAATAATAATTTAGCTGAATTTAGTTTAGCAGCTGACGGTGAAAGGATTGATTTAGATAAATTAACTTTCCGATATAAAACTTCTAGCAATGAAGATACGGCCAGTGATTTTGTTTTATTATCCGAAGGCTTGGTACTGGCTAGTGCTAAAGCGCAAAATAATTTAATAGAATTTAATTTAAATAAGACTTTGTCTTTACCTATTAATAAAGCTTTAAATTTAGTCTTAGCAGCTAGTTTAGGGCTTGGTGATTATGAATTAGAGCTTGAGTCTGTTCAGGGTCGTGGTTTGGTTTCTGGTAAAACTATTAATTTATCTGAAAAATTAACTTTAGCTAAAGTTATTTCCAAAGAGCAGTTATTGCAATTTAGTAATTTAGCAATTGATAAAAATATTAATCAAGATTGGTTAACAGCTGCTAATATCTCTGTCAAAAAATTAAGTTCAGAAGAGGCGATTTTGCATCGTTTGACTTGGCGTTTGAATAGTAATTTAGTAAAAATTAAAGCTGCTAAAATTTTAGTTAATGATAGAGTAAAAAATTTAGATTTAGTTATCAAAGATGATCAATTGATTGCCAAGGCTTCTTGGTCAGATCCTATTGTTTTATCAGAGTTTAATACCAATATAAAATTATTACTGGAAATTGATAAATTTCAGGAAGGTTCTTTTATTCAGACTAGTTTATTGAGTGATAATCAAGCCTATCAAACTGATCAATGGTCTGATAATTTATTATGGTCAGTAAATGGGCAAAAATACAATGCCTATGCTTTACCTAGTTTGCCTTTAGAACCGCAATTAATTAGCAACTAGACAAAAGATATTTTTTGCGCTTAAATATAAGCTAAGAGAAGTAAAAGCGATTTTGGGATGACTAAAAGCAAATTTGGTTTGCTGCTTAGCTGTATTTTTTTAGGCACAAATTTACTAAGTATTTTATATTTAGTTAATATTAATCTAAATTGTTTTTATTTTTATGTAGCTTTAGTAGCTATTTTTATTTTGTCTTTTAAATGGCGCTACCTCTGTTTAGTTTTAGTATTTTTATTAGCATTAATAAGAGTTTTTAGTTTTAAACAGCCAGCAGAATATGTGCAAGCTAATTTTATTTATGATCAAAATTATCAGTTTAGAGCCGAAATAGTAGATTTAGATCAAAAAATAAATGCTTGGCAGTTAGTTGTCAAAGTAAATAATTTAGAAAATTTTAAAGGCAAAATTTTAGTTTATGCTCCTTTGTATCCAGAGTACTCTTTATTTGACGATCTAGAAGTTAGCTGCAAGTTATTTAAACCAGAGCCTTTTACCAGTGAGCTTACGGGTAGGGACTTTGCTTATGATAAATATTTAGCTAAAGATAATATTTTAGCTATTTGTCCACAGCCTAAGATAAAAAAGACTAATTCAAACAATATTTGGTGGCAACGAGTAGCTAAAAGTAAACAGCATTTTTTAAATAACTTAAATATTGCTTTGCCGGAGCCAGCTGCCGCTTTTACTAAAGCAATTATTTTAGATTCGCGGCGAGAACTGCCAAGTGAAATTAATCCTAGTTTTAGTCATACGGGCCTTACGCATGTTATTTCTATTTCTGGCTTGCACATGGTAGTGATAATTTGGTTTTGGCAAAACTTTTTGCAATTACTTGGTTTAAAACGTCAACATATTTTTTGGGTTTTGGTTTTAAGTTTATTTGTCTATTTATATTTATTAAATTTTATTAGTCCAGCCTTACGCTCTACAGCTATGATTTTATTAGTATTACTAGGGCCTTTGATAGGTCGGCCAGCAATTTCAGGCTACAGTTTATTATTTTTAGCAGATATTTTAGTTTTACTTAATCCCTATATTTTAGTTTACGATTTGGGTTTTCAGTTATCTTTTTTAGCAACCTTGGGTTTAATATTTTATACAAATTGGTGGCAAATTAAATTAGCAAAAATTACTAATTTTTTAAAGATTAGGGAAGTACTAGCTGTTACTTTAGCAGCTCAAACTTTTACCTGGCCCTTGGTGATGTATTATTTTGGTATTTTTTCAATTATTGCGCCGGTAGCTAATTTTTTAGTTTTGCCATTGTTTCCGCCGATTTTAATCTTGGGAATTTTAGCAGCCATTTTTGGTGGTAATTTAGCTTATATTTTAAGTTGGCCCTTACTGCTTTTAATTAAAATAATGTTTTATTTAGTTGATTTTTTAGGGGGATTACCTGGTGCTTATTTTATGCAGGCTAATTTTTCTTTAATATTTTTTGTTGCTAGTTTGCTTTTAATGTTTTTGCTTACTATAATTATTAAACCTTATGTCAAAAAAACAGATTAAAATTTATTTAAGTTTATTGCTTTTAGTTTTAAGTTATTTATGGTGGCAATTAGGTGATCAGGCAAAATATTTGCAAGTAAATTTTTTGGATGTTGGTCAAGGGGACTCTACTTTGATTACTGCTCCTAGCGGTGAGGTAATATTAGTTGACGGTGGTCCAAATAATAAATTGCTTGCGCAAATGTCAAAATTTTTACCTTGGTGGGAGCGTACAATTGATTATCTAGTTATTTCTCATTGGGATGATGATCATTATATTGGTTTAATTCAAGTTTTGAAAAAATATGAAGTAAAAAAAATTTTGGTTTCTTATTTACCAGATATTTCAAGTCCTAGCTATCTGGCTTGGCAAGATGCCTTAGAGCAAGAGGGTATTAGTCCAAAAATATTAAAAGCAGGAGAAACTTGGCAAGGCGTTAATAATTTATCTTGGCAAATAGTGGCAGCTAGTGATGATAAAAATTTAGAAGACAATGATAAGTCTTTAGTCTTACGTTTAAGTTATGGGCAGACAGATTTTTTATTAAGTGGAGATTTACCCACCGAGCAGGAGGAAAAATTATTAGCAAACAAAATTAATTTAGAAGCGGAAGTATTAAAAGTAGGTCATCATGGTAGCAAATATTCTTCTAGTCAAGAATTTTTAAATAGCGTTGAGCCCAAAGTTTGTATTATCTCAGCTAGTGCAGATAATAAATTTGGTCATCCGCATCCAGAAACTTTAGAGCGTTTAGCAAGAGTAAAATGTAATATTTATGAAACTAGTAAATTAGGTAATATTAGTATTTTAAGTAATGGTCAGGATTGGTGGTTAAAATAATTATTTTAGCTTGTGGATAACTTTATTTACCATTAGTATTCATAAGCAAGCTATTTTTTATTTTCTTGCCATTTTTTTGGCTTTATTCTATAATTAAGGCAGTAAAAATATTAATTTTTTCGCCCGCAGGGCGATCAGCCTTTGGCTGATAATTTTTAATTAATCATTATGGCAGACGCACAATTTAAAATACTTTTGATTGAAGATGAGGAAATGTTGGCTAATATGTATGAGGTCAAGTTTAAGAATGAAGGTTATGATTTAGTAAAAGCTTTAGACGGTTCTCAAGGTTTGGATCTAGCTAAAACTATTAAACCAAACTTTATTCTTTTGGACATTATCATGCCTAAGATGGATGGTTTTTCAGTGCTTAAAGCTTTAAAGGAAGATCCTACTACCAAAGATATACCAGTGATGTTGCTTACTAATTTAGGTCAAGACGAAGACGTGAAGCGTGGTAACGAGTTAGGGGCAGTTGGTTATTTGGTAAAAGCAAATATCACACCTTCCGAAGTAGTGGCTGCTGTTAAAAAAGCAGTTGATAATTTGAAAAAATAATTTAAGTAAATAATTTGTTTTTAAATTTACCCTAGCTTATTTTTGAAAGCAGGGTAATTTAATCTAAGTTAAATTAAATTTTATGCAACAACACATTGAAAGAACACTAGTGTTACTTAAGCCGGATGCTATTAATCGTGGTTTGATTGGTGAAATATTACATCGTTTTGAGCGTACTGGTTTAAAAATTATTGGTCTAAAAATGGTTTGGTCAGATCAAGATACTGCTGCCAAACACTATACTGAAGATTTAGCTAAAAGGCGGGGAGAAAAAGTAAGGGAGTTAATGATAGATATGATTACTTCTGGTCCAATTGTGGCTATTGCCATTGAGGGCGTTGAAGCAGTTGAAGTAGTGCGTAAAATGGTTGGTGATACTGAGCCAAAAAAAGCAGCCCCTGGTACTATTCGCGGGGACTATGCGCATGTGTCTTATGGTTATGCTGATGCTAATGAGGTAGCTGTCTTTAATTTAATTCACGCTTCTTCAAGTGCTGATGAAGGTGTGCAAGAAATTAATGTTTGGTTTAATGATTTTGAGCTTCAAGATTTTCGTCCAGATTATATTAAACACACTATTGCTCGTAAAGAGTAAATTAATAATTTCAAAAATGAGCCAACCTTGGCTCATTTTTAATTTAAATTTGTTAGCCATTTTAGAATATGCTATACTCAAAATAGGCTAGAGTTTTTTGGATAATATTTATAACTCTACAAACTAACTCCTTGGGAGACTAATATCAGTTTAGGGCCGTGGCTCTAGCTTGCGGTCACCCACCTTTTTAAAGGGGTTAATTATTATCTGAATGCTAGCCGCAGTCGTCACTAAAGTAGGACACACTTTATTATTAAACGTGTAAACTATGTCAGATGACTTGGCAATTAGGCGTCTAGATAGGTAATTAAATACCATTTAGACGTCTTTTTGCTTTTTGTTTAACTAGTTTTTAGAAGTGAGGTTGATTTTTATAAATAAAAAAACCAGCCCCACACCGTATGGCACAGGGCTGGTTTATGCGTAAATAAAAATTTATTTAGTTTGACGTAATTTGTTTACTGTTCTTAAACAAGAAGTGCAAATACTAACACGGCGGTTGCCGATTTTTTTGCTTTGTAAGTTAATATTCATGCGGCGGCGAGTAGCAATTTTAGAATGACTGCGGCTATTGCCAATAATTGCTGAACGCATGCAGATTTCACAGACTTTGGCCATATTTTTACTTTATCTAATAATTAAGCTATAATGTTGATTAACGTTAACAGATATTAACATAAAAATTAATTTTTGTAAAGATATATGCTTTTTACTGCTTTAGGAACCAATTCTTTAGCCTTTATAGCCATGATTATGGCTTTGGTTTATGCAATTACTATTCATGAATTTAGTCATGCCCTGGCTGCTACTTGGCAAGGCGATCCAACAGCTCGTTATCAGGGGCGTTTAAGTTTGAACCCTTTGGCACATTTGGATTTATTAGGTAGCATTATGTTACTACTGGCTGGTTTTGGTTGGGGTAAGCCTGTACCGGTAAATCCTTATAATATGCGTTGGCAACGTTGGGGAGAGGCTGCGGTTTCTATAGCTGGGCCAATTAGTAATTTTATTAGTGTTGTTCTATTTATTTTAATTTTTAAATTAACAGGTCCTTATTTATTGCCTACTAACTTATTGTATATTTTCTTGATTTCTTTGATATTAACTAATTTAATTTTAGGTATTTTTAACCTTATTCCTTTGCCACCGCTTGATGGCTCTAAAATATTATTTGCCGCTTTACCGTCTGGTTTTGAAAAATTAAAGCAGCAGTTAACAGTTAACGGCCCTTGGATATTACTTGCTTTAATTATGGTTGATAATTTTTCAACAATTAATATTTTCGGGAAAATTTTTGATTTTTTTATTAATTTTATTTCTAGATTTTTATAGCTATAGTTGCTTTTTATATTGACAATATTGTTTGTTTATAGTATTATTCAAATCCGTTCTTTTTCCCCTGTCAATATAAACGTTGTCTCAAGGAGGAGAGCTAGATGAAGGCTTTGCTAAAAAGGGCTGGCATTTTGCTGGCCGCTAAACGCGAAAATATCGAGCGTCAACGTCGTATCAGAGAATTGCGGCAAGAAGGCGAATCCATTTTCCAGGAAGCTATGGGCAGAGTTACCTGCCAAAAGCCCAATGGTGGCACGCTTGCTGAAAGAGAAGCCGACGACGAGATCTATTCTGTCTAGCTAATATTTACCCAATCCTGCTATAGCAGGTGAGGGTATTTTTTTATTGTCTCATTTTAGGTATTGACAAGTTTTTATATTTCTGCTAGAATGCTTTTTGTCTATATTTTTGCACTTTCGTTATTCATAGAATAAGTGGAGAAAAGCGCCCTGTCATGTTGGTTACGAAAACGTATCGGCACCGCGGGCCTGCGTTTTTGGTTGGGGTGCATAACCCGACCTAACCCAATTGGGTAGCTCTCCGCTTTAGAGGAGATTGGGACAAGCTGTCTGCAAAACAGACGAGTCTCGCGTCCGATGGGAACTACGCCCACGATAGTCGCGAGCTGCAAGTCTCGCTCCTCGAGGGCTCGTGTCGCAAGACACGGCCCTTTTTTATTTATTCGGGCTTGACTTGCTTATTTTTTTGTGCTATTTTATTGAGGCATTTTATAGCCTCTAGGGGCAATAATTATTTTTATAAAAACAATTTATTTTTAATTTTAATGCCTACAATTCACCAATTATTGAAAAAACCAAGACACACTCCTAAAGCTAAGAGTAAAACTCCAGCTTTAACTTCAGTTTTAAATACTTTACGTCGTTCCAAAAGAGATTTGCCAAAAGGTAGCCCTTTTAAACGAGGAGTTTGTGTAAAAGTAACTACTACTACACCTAAGAAGCCAAACTCAGCTTTGCGTAAAATTGCTAGGGTTAGACTTTCTAATGGCATGGAAGTTACCGCTTATATTCCTGGCGAAGGTCACAATTTACAAGAACACAGTATTGTGATGATCAGGGGTGGTAGGGTTAAAGATTTGCCTGGTGTTCGTTATCATATTGTTAGAGGTGTCTATGATACTCAAGGTGTATCTGGTCGCAAACAAGGCCGTTCTCTTTACGGTGCTAAAAAAGAAAAAGCAGCTAAAAAATAATTCATTTATAAGTTTATATCATTATGCGTGGTAAAGCAGTTTCTAAAAGAGTAATCTCACCTGATCCTAAATTTCAAAGGGTTGATATTGCAAAATTAATTAACAAAATAATGCGTCGTGGTAAGAAAACTATAGCGCAAAAAATTGTTTATAGTGCTTTTGATTATATTTCTGATAAGACCAAACTAGATCCAATTGAAATTTATGATACAGCTATGCGCAATGTTGCTCCTAATCTGGAAGTAAAAGGTAAGCGTATCGGTGGTGCTAACTATCAAGTACCAATGGTAGTAACTGGCGATCGTAAGATGGTTTTGACTCATCGTTGGATTATTATGGCTGCTAGTCATCGCAAAGGTATGGCTATGCACAAGGCTTTAGGCGAAGAGTTAATCGCTGCCTCTAAAAATGAAGGTGAAGCTATTAAGAAACGTGAAGACGTTCAACGCATGGCTGAAGCTAACCGTGCTTTTGCTCACTTTGCTTAAAATTTAATTAGTCTTTAAAAATTCCCGCCTATTTTGGGCGGGATATATAGTTATAAAAAATTTTTATGCCTAGAACACATTCTTTAGAAAAAGTCAGAAACATCGGCATTATTGCCCACATTGACGCTGGTAAAACTACGGTTTCCGAGCGCATCCTTTTTTATACTGGTAAAAAACATAAAATTGGTGAAGTACACGAAGGTGCTGCTGAAATGGATTGGATGGAACAGGAAAAAGAACGTGGTATTACTATTACTTCAGCTGCTACCACTTGTTTTTGGGCATTACCTGATTGGTTAGGTGGCGACAAAGCCAACATTAATATTATTGATACCCCAGGTCACGTAGACTTTACTGTAGAAGTAGAGCACTCTTTACGCGTGCTTGATGGTGGCGTGGTTGTTTTTGACGGTGTAGCCGGCGTAGAACCACAATCAGAAACTGTTTGGCGTCAAGCTGATAAATATAATGTACCTCGTATTGCTTTTGTAAATAAAATGGATCGCATGGGTGCTAATTTTTATTATGACCTAGATACTATTCATGAACGTTTAGTTAAACATGCTTTGCCAATGCAATTACCAATTGGCGCTGCTGAAACATTTGAAGGCATCATCAATCTCTTAGAAAGAGAAGCTTGGTATTATTTGGACGAAGAAGGTAAAAATTTTGAAAAACGAGAAGTACCAGCCGATATGAAAGATAAAGTAGAAGAATATCGTGCTAAATTAGTTGAAACTATTGTAGAGAATGATGAAAAATTGATGGATCAATATCTTTCTGGAAAAGAACCAGAATTAGTTGATCTGAAAAAGGCTTTACGTCAAGCCGTTATCAACAATAAAATTGTTCCTATTCTTTGCGGCTCAGCTTTGAAAAATAAAGGCGTACAATTTTTACTTGATGCTGTTACTGCTTATTTACCATCTCCTTTAGATGTGCCTGAGATCAAGGGTACTGAACCTAGAAATGAAGAGAATATCATTACTGTTAAACCTGAAGACAGCGAACCATTTACTGCTTTAGCTTTTAAAATTGCTACTGATCCTTATGTCGGTAGACTTACTTTTATTAGAGTTTATTCTGGTACTTTAAGTTCAGGCTCCTATGTTTTAAATGCTAATAAAGAAAAGAAAGAGCGTATTGGTCGTATTTTAAGGATGCATGCTAATCATCGAGAAGAAGTTTCTGAAATTTTTGCTGGTGATATTGTGGCAGTTGTTGGTTTAAAAGATACTACTACTGGTAATACTTTATCTGATATTGATCGAGCTGTTATTTTAGAAAGTATGGATTTCCCAGAGCCAGTTATTCATGTGGCTGTAGAACCAAAAACTAAAGCTGACCAAGAAAAAATGGGTATGGCTTTATCTAAATTGGCCGAAGAAGATCCAACCTTTACCGTCAGGTCCGATGAAGAAACCAATCAAACTATTATTGGTGGTATGGGTGAGTTACATTTAGACATTATTGTTGATCGTATGCGTCGTGAATTTAGTGTTGAAGCTAATGTTGGCGCACCACAAGTTGCATATAAAGAGACTATCAAGGATACTGCCGAAGGTGAAGGTAAATATATCAAGCAATCTGGTGGTCGTGGTCAATATGGTCATTGCTGGTTAAGATTAGAGCCATTAGAGCGCGGTACTGGTTTTGAATTTGTAGATGAAATTAAAGGTGGTTTGATTCCTAGGGAATTTATTCCTGCTATTGAAAAAGGTATTAAAGAAACTTTGGATAATGGTGTTTTGGCTGGTTATAAAGTAGAGGATGTAAGAGCTGTGGTTTATGATGGTTCTTATCATGATGTTGATTCTTCAGAAGCTGCCTTTAAGATTGCAGGCTCAATGGCTTTTAAATCAGCTTTTAATAAAGCTAAACCTATTATTTTGGAACCAATCATGAAAGTAGAAGTAGTGACCCCAGAACAATATATGGGTGATGTTATTGGCGATATTAATTCCAAGCGTGGTCAAGTTAATGAAATGATGGATAGAGCTAATGCTAAGGTTATCCATGCTTTTGTGCCATTATCAGAAATGTTTGGCTATGCCACTTCATTAAGATCCATGACTCAAGGCAGGGCTAGTTATAGTATGGAATTTTATCAATATCAAGAAGTGCCAAGCAATATTGCCGAAGCTATCAAAAAAAAGAATAACGAATAAAATATTATTTTGAAATACCCCCTGACATAAGGGGGTATTTTTATTTAAAAAAATAAAGGGGCGCCCGCGTGGGCTGCCCATTTTTGTCTAGCAGGTAATAGGGTGTGCGACCCTGCCTTTCCAAGTACTCCTGGTACTCTTTGTACCTTCTTTGCTTCTCGTGCTGGATGCCAGCATAGAAGCTTAGCGTGGCAATAAACGCGACAATCACTATGATAGTGATAACAAGGAGCATCCTACGCTCTTTGTTTGATATGACGTTTTCTGCTAGTTGGGTAATTTGGTTTGGTCTTTTTTGCCTGATTCGTTGAATAATATCCCCATATATCATAATGGCAAGGCCGATTATGACGATCAGCATTGCAGCTGCTGGGCTACTCATTATTCACTCCTGTCTTGTGTTGCAGCAGTAAAACTGCTTTACGGATGTACAGACCTCATCTGAAGCCATTAGATCTTTAGTCAGGGGACCTGATCTAATGGGCTCGGATAAAGGGGAGAAACAGTTTGCTGGCGGCGGGTCGCGCGTGACGCGACCCGCCGCACTGATGCGTTACTCGGGTGTTTCTCCCTTTGACTATTTTTACCTGTAGTCAGCAGGATTCCGTTGCCCCGGAATAACGGGAGTTGTTCGTGAGGATTACCGGATATTATGCGGCCTCCGGAGAGTGGCGGGGACTACCCGACTACTGGGCCTAGGGTTCGAACAGTCCAAACATCACGTATCCTTTCTGCTGCACCCTCTTGCAGCAAATGGGTCCTGAAGGTTGCAGGAGTGGAGCGACCTTATACGGTTCCCAGGTACTATCGGCCCCTGGCGGATCCGGTCGCGCGCAGTTCTTGGCGTGGCGCCGCGCGGCGTCATTTGAGAGCCGCGGGCAAAATTGTGCCGATGACTGCGTTTTTTAGACCACTGGCCTAGAGCAACAGTCGGATCACTAAGATCTCCTCCCTTATTAGCTTTAGTGGAGCGCGTTGTCGTTCTGCGCCCCGGACTTTCGCTTGTTTTACCAAGACCGAATTTTTCGGATATCGGTCCTGGCTACTGCGGGTGTTTAGCCATCTTAGAGCATTCAACCCGCCATTTTAATTTAAGGCTAGTATTTTTACAAATACTGTAATGGAGGTAAGGATATAAGCTGACGCTTATACAGGTGGTAAACTCGAAATTATTAAGCCCTAGAGCCTGATAAAATCAGAGTTTGAGGACCTGTTCTTAGTCCTCCAATACAGTATTTGCAAAAAAGCCTTTATTTATTGGTTTTTTAAGAGCAATAGAGCATTATATCATATAATTAATATTTTGTCAATAGTATTATAGTCCTAAGTAAATTTAAAACAATAATTTGACAAAGCCTGATTTTTCCACTAATATATGAGCACTTTATCATAAAATTATGTTAAATGTTCAAAACCTGGAAGCAGTGCTAAAATTAGTTGCTCAAACTAAAGATCGGGTGATTATTTTATCAGAAAATGAAGATCCGTTAGTGATCATGAATTTAGAAAGTTATAGGGATTTATTAGCTAAAAATACTGT
>CAZHLU010000025.1:0-14245 GCA_964533435.1 uncultured Gammaproteobacteria bacterium
TAAAAAAGGATCCTAGTCAGCAAGTAGCTTTAGATAATATTAATAAGGACATTGCCTTATTACATGCTAGTGAAACTGATGTTCCAGATCTAGCAGACTATAATTTAGAACAATTTAAAGTAGAAGAAGATAATTCAGATAATGGAAATAAGCTGGTAGACACTGAAGAAGAGGAAAAATATTATTTAGAACCAGTTGATTAATTTTTGGCTAATATTAGTAAAAATATTAAAATTTAAGGTCTTAAGCTTAGTGCCCTTGCCAAAAGTAAAAAACTTTGCTATAATCTTTTGTGTTTTAGAGAAACAATTTAAATATAATTAATAATCAAATTTTTTTATAAAACCGCTGGTTTATAGAGTTTTATAAAGGAGAAAATAAATCATGGCAGAAGTATTTAAAAGAGAAAAAACTCATGTCAACGTTGGTACTATTGGCCACGTTGATCATGGCAAAACCACTTTAACAGCCGCTATCTTAAAAGTGATTAGCGCAACTGGTGGTGTGGCTCAACAAAAAAATGTTGACCAAATTGACGCTGCTCCTGAAGAGCGCGAACGCGGTATTACTATTGCTACCGCTCACGTGGAATATGAAACTGAAAAACGTCATTATGCCCACGTTGACTGTCCAGGTCATGCTGACTATGTCAAAAACATCATTACTGGTGCCGCCCAAATGGATGGTGCTGTTTTGGTAGTTTCAGCTGCTGATGGTCCCATGCCTCAAACTCGTGAGCATATTTTGCTTGCTCGTCAGGTTGGTGTGCCTTACATCGTAGTCTATTTAAATAAAATGGACCAAGTAGATGATCCAGAACTAGTTGATTTAGTAGAAGAAGAAATCAGAGATTTATTGAAAAAATATGAATTCCCTGGTGATAAAACTCCTATTATCCGTGGTTCAGCCTTAAAGGCTTTAGAAGATCCTGCTGGCGAAGCTGGTAAATCAATTATTGAATTACTAAAAGCTTTGGATGATTATATTCCAGATCCAGTTCGTGATACTGAACATCCTTTCTTATTACCAATTGAAGACATCTTCTCAATCGAAGGTCGTGGCACAGTCGTTACCGGTCGTATTGAACGTGGTGTTATCAAGCTAAACGAAGAAGTAGAAATCGTTGGTTTACATGATACCAAAAAGACTGTTGTTACTGGTATTGAAATGTTTAACAAACAATTAGAAGAAGGTCGTGCTGGTGATAATGCTGGTTTACTTTTACGTGGTACCAAAAAAGACGAAGTAGAACGTGGTCAGGTTTTAGCTAAACCTGGTAGTATTACTCCTCATACCGAATATGAAGCCAAGATTTATATTTTAAGCAAAGAAGAAGGTGGTCGTCATACTCCATTTTTCAAAGGCTATAAACCACAATTTTATATCCGTACTACTGATGTTACTGGTGAAGTTATTTTGCCAGAAGGTACTGAAATGGTAATGCCTGGTGATACTATTAATTTAGTAATTAAATTAATTCACCCAGTAGCTCTAGAAGAAAAATCACGCTTTGCTATCCGCGAAGGTGGTCATACTGTTGGTGCTGGTACTGTTACCAAAATCATTAAATAAATTTATAACTCTTACTTGGGGGATTTATTCCCCCAGGTAAAAGAGTGAAATAAATAATTAATTATCGTTATTTTAAAAAATCCATGCCAGTTAAAGAGGTTAAAGAAGAAGCTCAGTCTAGGATCAGGATCAAGATCAGGGCTTATGATCATAAAATTATTGACCAGTCTACCAAAACCATTATGGAAACTGTAGATAGGACTGGTGCAAAAACTATTGGCCCTATTCCTTTGCCTACCGAGAAAAAGAAGTTTACAGTACTTCGATCTACTTTTGTGCATAAAGATGCTCGTGATCAATATGAAATGCGAGTGCACAAGAGAATGCTTGATATTATCAATCCTACTCCTCAAACCGTAGATGCTTTGATGAATTTGAACCTACCAGCTGGTGTAGATATAGAAATAAAAATGTCATAGCCTGTTTAGGCTATAATTAGAAATTTTTATTTAAACAGTGTAACCCCATTAGGGAAGTGCCTGTTCAGAATAAAAATTTTTCAAGGAAAAAAATCGCGTTAAGTTAAAACTATCAAGGAAACAAACATTAAGCTAAGAAGGTCTAGCTTAAAGTCGCGATTTTGTCCTTAAAAAAGTTTTAAGCACAGAATCGCGTTTTTTTACCCGCAATTAAATTAATAAAGGGTAATCCGCCTTTTGGCGGGATTAATAGAATTATTATGGCCAAGTTTATTTTAGGAAGAAAAATGCACATGACCCAAAAGTTTTTGGCAGATGGCACCATGGTACCGGTAACCGTAGTTGAGGCTGGTCCTTGTACTGTTACTCAAGTCAAAACTATTGAAAAAGAGGGCTACCAAGCTGCTCAGATTGGTTTTTGTGTAAAACGTCAAATCAATAAACCAATGGCAGGTCACTTGAATGCTTTGGGTAATTTTCGTTATTTACGAGAATTTTTATTAGATAAGATGGACAATTTTGCTCGTGGCAAAATGTTTGATGTTAGCTCTTTTAAAGTCGGTGATAAAGTAAAAATTATTGCTGTCTCTAAAGGTAGAGGTTTTCAAGGTGTAGTTAAACGTCATCATTTTAGAGGTCACAACACTACTCACGGTACTAAAGATCAGGTACGTATGCCTGGTTCCATTGGTGCTCAGGGTCCACAACACGTATTCAAGGGAACACGTATGGCTGGTCGCATGGGTAATGATCAGGTTACAGTAGCTAATTTGGAAATTATTGATATTGATTTAGATAAAAATTTACTATACATCAAAGGTGCTATTCCTGGTGCTTTTAATAATTTAGTAGAAATTGAAGCAAAAGGTGATTTAGTTTTTGTAGAAAAAGAAACTAAAAAAGAAGTAAAAGAAGAAGTAGTAGATACTAAGGTCGAAGAAGTAGTTGCTGAAGAAGTAGCTCAAACTCCAGAATTACCAGTTAGTGAAGAAAAGTCAGAAGCCACTACTACTGAGGAAGATAAACAAGTAGATAAACAATAAGTCAAATATATGGCTGATATCAAAGTTAAATTATATAACTTCCAGGGCAAAGAGATTGGTGAAGAAAATTTAGATCAAGTTTTTTTTGGTAGAAAAATAGTGCCAGCAGTTATTTCCCAAGCTGTCATTGCTCAAGCTGCAAACTCCAGACAGATCTTAGCTCATACTAAGGGTCGAGCTGAAGTACGTGGTGGCGGTCGTAAACCTTGGAAACAAAAAGGTACTGGTCGTGCTCGTCATGGTTCTACTCGTTCTCCTTTGTGGGTCGGTGGTGGTGTGACCTTTGGTCCTACTGCTGATAGAAATTTTAGTCTCAGGATTAATAAAAAAACCAAGACTAAAGCTTTACAAATGGTTTTCAGCGACAAAGTAGCAAACGACAGATTTATTTTGGTTGATAAATATGATGATGGTGCAGCTAAAACTAAAACTTTAGCTAAATCTTTAACTAGCTTACCAATCAAAAAACAATCTGTATTGATCGTTACTGAAAATGCTCAGGATAAAATAGTACTTTCTGCCAAGAATTTAAAGAAAATTAATACTATTTATTACGGTAGTTTAAATATTAGAGATTTATTAAAACACGAATATTTATTGGTTAGCCAAAATTTATTGGCTAAAATAGTTCAGCATTATTCCTAAAGCAATTATGAGTATTTTTTCAAAAAAAGAAACTGCAGCCAAAGCACCAGCTACTAAAGTAAAAAAAGTAGCTAAGGTTAAAGCAGTAGCTAAAGTAAATAAGGAAACCAAACTAAAAGCTAGTGATCGTCCTTATCGTATTTTAATTAAACCTTTGATTTCCGAAAAGGCTACTATGGTTAATGCTTTAAATAAATATGTATTTGCAGTTAGTATTAAAGCTAATAAAGTAGAAATTAAAAAAGCCATCGAAGAATTATATAATGTTGTGCCTGTTAGTGTTAATATTTTACGTAGCACTGGTAAATATGTTCGTTCTAATCGTGGCTACGGAAAGCGTTCTGATTCAAAAAAAGCTATCGTAACCTTAAGAAAAGGTGATAGCATTAAATTATACGAAGGTATTTAAAGATTTATTATGCCAATTAAAGTATACAATCCAATTACTCCTGCTCGTCGTAAGACTAGTGCTTTGATTAATCGAGATTTAGATAAGGTTAAACCCTTAAAATCTTTGATGTTGTCTGACAAACGTAGAGCTGGTCGTAATAACACTGGTAAAATTACAGTCCGTCATCAAGGTGGTGGTAGTCGTAAATTAATCAGAGTAGTTGATTTTATTCAAAGTCGTTATGATATTCCAGCTAAAGTAGCAGCCATTGAGTACGATCCAAATCGTAGTACCAATATTGCTCGTTTAGTTTATGCTGATGGTGTAAAATCTTATATCATTGCTCCAGAATCTTTGCGTAATGGCGACAGTGTTTTGTCTTCTCAGAAAAGTATCGCTATTAAAATTGCTAATCGTTTACCTTTAAAACATATTCCAACTGGTACTATTATTTATAATGTTGAGTTAGTTCCAGGTAAAGGTGGTAGATTAGCACGTTCTGCTGGTAGTAGTTTGACTTTAATGTCTTTGTCTGACGGTAAAGCTCAACTCAAAATGCCTAGCGGTGAAATTAGATTAGTTTCTGAAGATTGTAGTGCTAGCATTGGCGTGCCAAGTAATATTGATTGGCGCAATGTTCGTTGGGGTAAAGCTGGTCGTATGCGTCACCGTGGTATTCGTCCTACTGTCCGTGGTAAGGTCATGAACCCAGTAGATCACCCTCATGGTGGAGGTGAAGGACATAACCCAATCGGTTTGAAGCATCCTAAGACTTATACTGGTAAACCAGCTTTAGGTGTCAAAACTAGAAAAGGTAATAAATATTCAAACAAATTTATTGTTCAACGTCGCAAAAAGAAATAATAAGATCAAAAGACCATAAAGAATAAGTAAATATATGTCAAGAAGTTTAAAAAAGGGCCCATTCACTGATCCACGTCTATTGAAAAAAATTATCAATCGACGTCCAACTGAAGGCAAAATTATTAAAACCTGGTCAAGAGTTTCTGTAATTACTCCTGAAATGGTTGGTTTTACTTTCGGTGTTCATAATGGTAAGGATCATTTGCCAGTCCATGTTGTCGAAAATATGGTCGGTCATCACTTAGGTGAATTTGCTCCAACACGTAAATTTGTGGTCCATGGTGGTAAGATGGCAAAATCCCAAGCCAAGGAAGAATCTGCTAAATAATTTTAGGATATGATAGAAATACAAGCAAAATTAAACAATGCAAAACTCGCACCTAAAAAAGTGCGTTTGGTTGCGGATGCTATTCGTGGTCAAGCTGTGATTAAAGCTCAAGAGCGTTTGGCAGTGATTTTTAAGAAATCATCTCCAGTGCTTATCAAGCTTTTGCGTTCAGCTATTGCCAATGCTAAAGATCGTTACGAAGTAAAAGAAGAAGATCTAATAGTAAAAAGCATTCAGGTTAACAAAGGCCGTGATTTAAAACGTTGGCGTCCAGCTGCTTTTGGTCGGGCTCATCCTTTTAGTACACATTATTGTCACGTTACTTTGGTTTTAGGTTTAAAACCTGGTGCTAGTGCCAAAGCTTTGACTAAAGAAAAAGTTGCCGTTGAAACTGTAGATTTGACTAAAGTAGAAAATAAAGCAGCTGCTAAAGAAGCAGGCGCTGTTGATAAAGCTAAAGGTCTTAAAGAAACAATTGGCAAATTAAAGAAAACTAAAGCTCAAAATATTGATAATAAGGCCAAGGGCGTTAGAGTAAAAAAAGGTTAATTATATGGGAAAGAAAGTAAATCCAAGAGTATTTCGTCTCGGTTTAAGCGAACGTTGGCGCTCACGCTGGTTTGCTGGTAAAGATTATGCCAAATTTTTACAGCAAGACATTTTGATTCGCAAATTTTTACAAGTCGAATTAAAAGAAGCTGGTGTTGATCGTGTTGAAATAGAAAGAAATCGTGGCGAAATTATAATTAATATTATTGCTGCTAAACCAGGCGTAATTATTGGTAGAGGCGGTGCTGGTATTGAAGAATTAAAAGCCAAGGTTGTTCGTAAAATTTTAGGCAAAGGCATTAAATTACAAGTTAATGTTACTGAAGTACAATCTGCTAACTTGTCAGCCAATGTTATTATTCAAAATATCAAAGAAGATATTGAGAAACGTATGCCTTATCGTCGCACCATGAAGCAGAATATTGAAAAAGTCATGAAAGCTGGTGCTAAAGGTGTTCGTATCAAAGTAGCCGGTCGTTTAAACGGTGCTGAAATTGCTCGTTCAGAAAAATTATCAGAAGGTTCTATTCCTTTACAGACCTTACGCGCTAATATTGATTATAGTCGTGGCGTTGCCAATACTATCTATGGTGTCATTGGTATTAAAGTTTGGATTTATAAAGGTGAGTATTTTGATAAAACAGTTAAACCAAAAGAAGAAATTAAAGTTTCACAAAAAACTGTTAAATTGTTTAATAAAGACAAAGCTGTTTCTTTAGCATCTTTGACTAAAGATACTGGTGAAGCTTTAAATAAACCAGTTAAAAAAACCACTAAAAAATAGGATAAATTGATTTATTAATAATATGTTAGCACCCAAGAAATTAAAACATAGAAAATGGCATCGTGGTGACCAGATAAAAGGTAAGGCAACCCGCAATACTACTTTAGCTTATGGCCAATTTGGTTTAAAAAGCTTAGAAGCAGGTTGGGTTTCCGCTCGTCAAATCGAATCAGCCCGTCGCGCTATTGTTGGTTATATTCAACGTGGTGGTGATGTTTTTATCCGTATTTTTCCAGACAAACCAATTACTTTCAAAGGCAACGAAATGCCGATGGGTAAAGGTAAAGGTGCTGTTGATCATTATGTAGCAGTAGTAAAACCTGGTACTGTCATGTTTGAAATGCGTGGTGTTGACGAGGCTAGTGCTCGTAGAGCTATTGATTTAGCTAGACATAAATTATCAGTTAAAAGTAAATTTGTTAGTAAAGAGTTAAAATAATTTTATGGATTTTCAAGAGATTAAAAAATTGAGCTCAGGCGATTTGCATAAGCATTTGACCGAACTAAGACAGAAAGTGCGTGAATTACGTTTTAGTATTGCTAATAATCAGTTAAAAAATATGCACGAATTTCGTCAAACAAAACTTGCTATTGCTAGAATTTTAACTGTTTTAAAACAACAAGAAAAAACAACAGTCAAAGCAGTTGAGACTAAGAATAGTCAGGAAGACCATAAAGAATAAATAATTTTTTTATATGAAATCTGTAAAGAAAAATGAGCAAGCTAAAGTTATACATCGCCGTCGTTTGATTGGTGTTGTGTTTAGCGACAAGATGATTAATACCGTAGTAGTAAAAGTAATTACGGTAAAAATGCATCCTAAATATAAAAAGCAATATCAACAAAGTCGTAAGTATAAAGCTCATGTTATCGATAAAACTTATAAAGTTGGTGATGAAGTTATTATTGAAGCTTGCAGACCAATGTCCGCCGATAAACGTTGGCGCGTTGTGAGTAAAGTTAAATAAATTAAAATATATGATACAGCATCGTTCAATGTTACAAGTCGCGGATAATTCTGGAGCAAAATTGGTCCAGTGTATTCGAGTTTTAGGTGGTTACCAAAAGCGTTATGCCCAAATTGGGGATATGATTAATGTTGTCGTAAAAGTAGCTCAACCTCATGCTCAAGTAAAAAAGAGTCAGGTATTACATGCCGTGATTGTTAGACAACATAAAGAAGTTCGTCGTAGTAGCGGTGTTTATATTCGTTTTGATGATAATGCGGTCGTAATTATTGATAAAAAATCCAAAGAGCCAGTCGGTAGTCGTATTTTTGGACCGGTGGCTAGAGAATTAAGAGCTAAAGGTTATAATAAAATTATATCCTTAGCCTCAGAAGTATTATAATATGGCTACTAAAATTAAAGTTAATGATAAAGTTTTCATTATTGCCGGCAAAGAAAAAGGTAAAGTTGGCAAAGTGATTCAAGTTTTACCACAAGGTAACAAAATTGTGGTCGAGGGTGTTAATGTTATGTATAAACATTTACGCACTCAGAAAAAAGGCGATAAAGGCCAAAGAGTTCAATTTAATGGACCATTAAATATTAGTAATGTGTTATTAAATTGTCCAAAATGTGGCAAAAATTCTAGAGTTGGTTTTCAAGTATCAAGTTTGACTGGAGAAGATAAAAAGTCTGTCAAAAAAACCAAAGTTAGAATATGTAAAAAATGCCAAGAAGTTATTGATTAATATATTATTATAAAATAGTAAAATTGATTCACGGTTATGAATAAATTACAAGAAAAATATCAAACCAGTTTAAGACCAGAGCTCAAAAAAACTTTGGCTTTAGACAATATTATGTCCGTACCAAAAGTTTTGAAGGTAGTGGTCAATATTGGTATTGGTAAAGCTTCTCAAGACAAAAAGTATATTGATATCGGTGAAGCAATTTTGACTCGCATTACTGGTCAAAAACCAGTACTCACTAAGGCTAAAAAATCAATTTCTAATTTTAAAATTAGAGAAGGTATGATAATTGGTGCCAAAGTTACTTTGCGAGGCAAGATGATGTATGATTTTTTAGAGAAATTAATTAATAGCACCATCCCTCGTTTACGTGATTTTTATGGATTAGAAACAAAAAAAGGTTTTGATGGTCAAGGAAATTATATTTTAGGTTTTAAAGAACACATTGTTTTTCCAGAAATTGGTATGGAAGATGCTGACAAGACTCATGGTCTAGAAATAGCTATTAATACCTCAGCCAAAAACAACGAAGAGGCATTAGCCTTACTTACTGCCTTGGGATTTCCTTTTAAGAAAGCTAAAAAATAATATCAAGTAAAAGATTAATTTAAATATTATGGCAACTAAAGCAAGAATAGCAAAGTCAAAGAAAAAGCCAAAATTCTCAACTAGAATTGTGAGACGTTGTTGGCGTTGTGGTCGTAACCGTTCCTATATCGGAGCTGTTAAGATGTGTCGTATTTGTTTTAGAGAATTAGCTGACAAAGGTGAATTACCTGGTGTTACTAAATCTAGCTGGTAAATATAATTTAAATATAATTTTATATAAAAATAAGTAAAGTATAAATATGATAGATTCCATTGCCGACATGTTAACTAGAATTCGCAATGCTTCTGCGGTAAAAAAGACAGAGGTAGTGATGCCTTGCTCAAAAATTAAGATGAGTATTGCTGAAATTTTAGTTAGAGAGAATTATATTGGGAGTGTCGAAAAAATAAAAGTGGGTAAATTTGATTTTATTCGCTTAAAATTAAAATATGCTGACCATGGTCCAGTAATTCGTCACATCAAAAATATTTCTACTCCTGGTCAGAGGATTTATGTATCCACTAAAGATATACCACAAATCTTAAATGGTTATGGTACGGCTATTATTTCTACTTCTCGCGGCTTAATGACTGGTAAAGAAGCAGCTAAAAATAAAGTCGGTGGTGAATTAATGTTTGAAATTTGGTAATTATATGTCCAGAATAGGAAAAAAAATAATTATAATCCCTGAAAAAGTTGAGGTTAAAATCAACGCTCAGGTAGTAGCAGTCAAAGGGCCAAAAGGTAACCTAGAGTTGACTTTGCCCAATGGCATAAAAGTCGTTCAAGATGGTGGTAATTTACAGTTGACTTTGGAATCCAAAGAAAAAGGAGCCGATGCTCTATGGGGTTTATCTAGAGCCTTACTACAAAATGCTATTACTGGCGTTTCTCAGGGTTTTAGTAAAATTTTAGAGATTAATGGTGTTGGTTTCAAAGCTGCTATGCAGGGTAAAAAATTAATGCTAAACGTAGGTTTTTCTCATCAAGTGGAGTATGATTCACCGCTTGGAATTACTATTAGCGTAGAAAAAAACCAAATAACAGTTAGCGGTATTGATCGTCAATTAGTTGGTCAGACTGCAGCTGAAATTAGAGCTATTAAAAAACCAGAACCTTACAAAGGTAAAGGCATTAAATATATAGATGAAACTATTCGTCGTAAAGCTGGTAAAGTAGTAAAATCGGCTTAAAGATTTGAAAACATATGAAGGATTTAAATAAAGCAAAAGTACAAAAAATCGTCCGTCGACGCATTAGAACTAGGGCTAAAATGCAAGGTACAGCCAGCAAGCCCCGTGTTTCAGTTTTTCGTAGTTTAATGCACATTTATGCCCAAGCTATTAATGATGATGCTAAAACCACATTAGTGGCTGCTTCTGATAAAGAGCTTAAAGCATCAGCTAAAAAACAAGATTTAGCTGCTCAAGTTGGTGAGCTTTTGGGTAAAAAATTACAGGATAAAAAAATTAGCCAGGTAATCTTTGATCGTGGTGCTTATAAATATCACGGTAGAGTGAAAATGTTAGCCGAAGGCTTAAGAAAATCTGGTATTAAATTTTAAATATTATGGATAATATCAAGCAGCAAAATTTAAGCGTGGAGACTACTACTGATCAAAATAATGATCATACAGCTAAACGTAAATATAGTGGCCGTCCCATGCCAAGCAGAGCTCGTCGTGAAAAAGTTAGCGATGAATTTGAACAACGTATTATTGATTTAGCCAGAGTAACTCGTGTAATGGCTGGCGGCAAAAGAATGAAGTTTAGAGCCTGTTTAGTTTTGGGTGATAAAAATGGTCGCGTTGGTTTAGGTTTAGCTAAAGGTGCTGATGTTTCTCAAGCTATTTCCAAATCAGCTACTATGGCTAGAAAGCAAATCCAAACCGTACCTATTTATAATGGTACTATTCCACACCAAGTGACAGTTAAGCTTAAATCAGCTAAAATAATGGTAAAGCCAGCTAAAAAAGGTAGTGGTATCAAGGCTGGCGGTGTAGTTCGTACTGTACTTGAGCTTGCTGGTATTAAAGATGTTACTGCTAAAATTTTAGGAACCAATAATAAAGTAAACAATGCTCGTGCTACTTTGCTTGCCTTGGCTTCCTTTGTCCCAGTTTCAGTTGTCAAAGCTACTGATAAAGATAAATCTAAAAATTCCGAAAGTAAAAATAATTTTAATAGAGATTATAAACCAGCTCAAAATAAAGTAAGAAAATAATTGTATGCTAGCTTTACATAACTTAAAATCTTCTACTGGATCAACAAAACGTCGCAAAAGATTGGGACGTGGTAGCGGTAGTGGTCATGGTAATTATTCTACTCGTGGTATGAAAGGCCAACGAGCCAGATCTGGCGGTAAGTCCGGTCTAGCTTTGCGCAGTGTCAGAAGCTACTTATTACGTATTCCAAAAAATCGTGGCTTTAGATCACTAGCTACTAAATTTGCTGTGGTAAATGTAGGAGTCTTAGAAGAAAATTTTAAAGCTGGCGAAACAGTCAATGTGAGAAGTTTACATAAATTAGGTTTAGTAAATACTACTACTGCCGGTTTGAAAGTTTTATCAAGTGGTGAATTAAAAAAGAATTTATTAGTAGAAGCCAACGCTTTTTCTGAAGGCGCTAAGGCAAAAATAGAAGCAGCTGGCGGCAAGATCAAGTTGGTCAAAAAGCAAAAAGCTGTTTCTGAAAAAGTTGCTGATAAAAAATAATTATGCTCGCAAAATTAAAACAACTTCTTAAGGCCAAAGATGTTCGCAATAGTATCTTGTTTGTTTTAGGATTACTTGTTATTTATAGAATTGCAGCCCATGTACCAATTCCTGGTATCGATGTCATTGCCCTTAAGGATTATTTACAAAATAATCAACTTTTAGGATTACTCAGTGTATTTTCTGGCGGCTCTCTCCAGAATTTTTCAGTTATTATGTTGGGAGTTGGCCCTTATATTACAGCTTCTATTATCTTGCAGTTAATGGTAATGATAGTGCCAAAGTTAGAAGCTTTGAGCAAAGAAGGTGAATATGGCCAACAAAAGATTAATCAATATACTAGAATTTTGACAGTGCCATTATCTTTTATTCAGGCCTATAGTTATATTAAATTATTATCCAATCAATCAGGCGGTCAGTTGCTTGCTAATATGACTATTTATCAGATGTTAACTACCATTGTTATTATTACGGCGGGCACTATGTTTTTGGTGTGGCTAGGTGAGCTTATTACCGAAAAACATGTTGGCAATGGCGTATCTTTGATTATCTTTGCTGGCATTGTGGCTAGAGTTCCGGCTAGTATTCGTAACACTTTTGTATCTTTTGATAATACCATGGTTTTGAATTTATTAATTTTTATAGCCATTGGTTTAATCACAATCGCGGCCGTTGTCTTAATGACTGAAGGTCAACGTAATATTCCTGTGTCATACGCTCGTCATATGGTTGGTACTCGTAGTGTAGGTGGTGTTAATACTCATTTACCTTTACGAGTAAATCAAGCTGGTGTTATTCCAATTATCTTTGCAGTTTCAGTTATTTTGTTTCCTTCAATGGTAGCTCAATTTTTTGTCAATTCTCAAGTAGCAAGTCTGGCAAATTTTTCCCATTGGATTTTAGGTGTTTTTAAGAATCAAACAATTTACGCTATTATTTATTTTATTTTGGTTTTCTTGTTTACCTATTTTTATACTTCGGTTATTTTTAAACCAACTCAGATTGCTGAAAATTTACAAAAACAAGGCGGTTTTATTCCTGGTATTCGTCCTGGTAGGCCAACTTCTGATTATTTAAATTCAGTCATGAATAGGGTAATTTTGGCTGGAGCTATATTTTTAGGCTTGATTGCTATTTTACCAATTGTAGTGAGTCCTTTGACTGGCATCACCACCTTTGCTTTAGGTGGTACTAGTTTGCTCATCGTTGTTTCGGTGGTTATAGAAACCTTAAAACAAATAGATGCCCAGTTAGTAATGAGGGACTATGAAGGATTATAGATTTTATAGTAAAAATTAAGCCCATATATCTAGGGCTTAATTTTTTGTTTTTGGCATTTCCGTAAATCACGAGTTTTTGTTATAATTTTATAGTAATTAATAAAAACATGGCTAATAAAAAAATAAGCAAAATTATTCTTTTAGGACCTCAAGGGTCTGGTAAAAGTACTCAGGGTAAAGTAATTAGTGATTTTTTGGGTGTGGATGTTTTACCAGCAGGGGATTTACTAAGGTCCAATATTAGGGAACATACTGAATTAGGCGTTAGAATTGCAGATTTTGTTAATAATGGAGAAATGATTCCTAATAGTTTAATGATCTCTTTAATGCTAGGAGAGCTCAAGAAACCACAGTATAAAAAAGGCTGGTTGCTGGACGGTTTCCCCCGTGATATCGAACAAGCCTCTAATTTAGATCAACATTATTTAGTTGATAAAGTTTTTAATATTGAAATTAGTAACGAACTTGCCATTGCTCGTATTGCTGGTCGACGCATTTGTCCTAATGGACACGTCTTTCATATTGAGCACGCGCCATCTTCTAAGGTAGATTTTTGTGATATTTGCCATGAAGCTTTGTATTATCGAGAAGATGATCAGGCTCATGTTGTTGAAAAAAGATTAGGTATTTATCGTAGTGAAACAGTAAAATTATTACGTTATTATGAACAACAAGGCAAGTTAGTAGTTTTTGATGGTAGTCCTAGCATTGCCGAAGTTTCTAAAACAATTATAGATTATTTGAAACAAAATAATGTGGGATAAAAAAACTCCAGCCGAAATAGAAATTTTAGCTGCTGGTGGTAAAATTTTAGCTGATATTTTAAATCATCTTGCTAGTCTAGTAAAGCCTGGCGTTACTGGTTATGAGTTAGATCGTATTGCTGAAGAGATGATTCAAAAAGCTGGTGGCCAAGCAGCTTTTAAAAATTATCAAGGCTTTCCCAATGCCTTATGTTTTTCTGTTAATAAAACAGTAGTTCACGGCATACCTAATAAAATTCCGCTTAAAGAGGGGGATATAGTAGGTCTAGATTTAGGCTTAAAATATAAAGGTTTATATACGGATGCGGCTTTGACTGTGCCAGTTGGCAAAGTTAGTAAGGCAGCTCAAAAACTCATAAAAACAACGGCCAAGGCCTTAGATATTGCCTTACAGCAAGTTAAGCCTGGTAATGATGTAAATGACATTGGTAAGGCCGTAGAAGCCTATATTAGGCCTTTTAGCTATGGTATAGTAAGAGATTTGGCTGGTCATGGTGTAGGTAGAGCTGTGCATGAAGATCCTTGGGTGCCTAATTTTGATTTTGGTAAAAATATTGGTAAATTATACCCAGGTTTAGTTATTGCTATTGAGCCAATGATTATTTTG
>CAZHLU010000026.1:0-14128 GCA_964533435.1 uncultured Gammaproteobacteria bacterium
CCAAATAACAGCTACTTCTTTTTTGTCCGGACTGATCTATAGGCCGGTAGAAAAAAAGCCAGCTCAATGGCACGATGATCTACATCTACTCTCCCAAGAGCTGGATGGCCTGGCTGATTTTCTCGATTTTGTCCGAAAAAGACATTTGCTATACAATATACAACAGGACTACTCGGTATCCGAAAAAGTCCTACTAGTAGACGATGGTATTGTCACTGGGCAATCAGCCTTGATCGCTGCCCGAGCCCTGCGCTTGGCTGGCGCTCGAGAAATTGTACTGGCTGTACCAGTTACCTGCGCTGCGATATCTAAGATAAGCCTAGGATTTGAAATTATCTCCTGGCGTCAATCTATGTTTGACAATCGCCCAACTGGCCTATTCTATTTCAACTTCCCTGACACCAAGGATGAAGAAGTAATTCAGGCCGTTGCCTAAGATTATAAGTGAAAACGGGTATAACGAATCCGGACCGACAAGAGTCGGCCCGGATTTTTCTTTTCTCTAAAATATAAAATTAAATATTTTTTAAATACTCTAATATAGTCCGCACTCCAAAGCCAACTCCGCCTACTGGCGTATAAGTATTCATTGCTTTTTCTGCATAAGCCGGAGCAGCAATATCTAAATGCGCCCAAGCTACATCGTCATTTATAAACTCCTGTAAAAATAAAGCGGCTGTAATTGCTCCACCCATACGATTGCTAGGAATATTACGAATATCGGCTATTAAACTCCTATTTAAATTCTTATATTCTGGTGCCAGAGGCAATGGCCATATTTTTTCTGAACTTAATTTACTAGCTTTTAATAAATCTTTACTTAGATCTTCATTATTACTAAATAAGCCAGCATAATCCGTACCCAAGGCTACCATAATAGCTCCAGTTAAGGTAGCTAAATCAATTATTTTTTTAATACCTAATTTTTGAGCATAAGCAAGTGCGTCTGCTAAAGTCACCCGACCTTCGGCATCAGTATTACCAATTTCAATAGTTTTACCTTGCATATTTTTGACAATGTCACCAGGCCTTAAAGCACTACCTGAAGGCATATTTTCACACGCAGCAATAATTCCATGTACTTCGCTTTTTATATTTAACTCGGTCAAACTAGAAAAAACACCTAAAACTGTAGCAGCGCCGGCCATATCAATCTTCATCTGACCCATATGATCACCAGTTTTGATATTTAAACCACCACTATCAAAAGTAACACCTTTACCAACTAAAGCTAAACGATCTTTTGGTCTAATCTTTGGTTTATAAACTAAATGAATAAATTTTAAATCTTCGTGAGAGCCCTGATCAACACCAATAAAAGCACCCATGCCAAGCTTAAGTACTGCTTCTTTTTCTAAAATACGCACTCTGATCTGCTTTGATTTTTTGGCAATATCTTTGGCAACTTCTGCTAAAAAGGTAGGTGTCATGATATTAGCCGGCTCATTCACTAAATCTCTGGCTAAAATAGTAGCTTTGGCTTGGGCTTCCCCTATTTGCCAAGCTGAAATAAATTTATTTTTTTTATCACTAGCAAGTTCAATAAACAAATTTTCTAAATTAATTTTAATCTGTTCTGATGTTTGTTTACGATATTTATTAAAATCATAACTAGCTAAAAATAAACCTTCGGCTAAACCCAAAGCCAGGGCTTGATAATTTTGACTACCCAACAACCAACTGCTAGCAACTAGACCTACATTTTTGGCTTGATATTTCTTTAAATAATTAGCAATTTGTCCAGCTAGTAAACGCCAACTTTCTAAATCTAATTTTTGTTTTTGACCACTACCTAAAATTACTATTTGACGATCAGATTTTTGAATAACAAAAATTTGTCCGGCTTTACCCTGAAAATTTTCTCGTTTACGTCTAAGTAAAAGTAATTTGGACTCTGCGCTTTCTAATTGATTAAATATTTTATCTATTTTTAAACTATCTTCTAAAACTGGAAAAAATACCAACTCTGGCTTTGCTTCTGCTAAATTTTTAGTAATAATTAATTGCATATAATTTTTACTTAATGATTTTAATACCTTAACACATAATAACTTATTTTGACAACCAAATTATTATATTGACAAAATAATAAAATATTGTATAATAAACTGTTTTCAGTTCACCGAGCCAAGTCCGGCTCACAAGCAGGCAAACGCCAACGAAAGGAAGAACAATGCCCGTAGTCAGCATTGGCTGCAAGCAGTGCCACATGAACATGCTTGTACCGCCGCAGTACAAGGACCTGACCATGGCCCAGATCGAAGCCATTGGCCTGGTCTGCCCGAACTGCCAGAAGGAGAAGATTCTCGACAACATCGATTCGGCGGCCCTTCACCTGAGTGCTAGCCTCGAAAACCTCTTCGACGCCGGCGCCACGGCTGTGGCCGCGGCCAAGCAGCAGCTCAAACCTACGGTTCGCGGTATCCTGACTCAGGTCCGCGACCAGATCAACAAGACGCTGGACGAGCAGGTGCCCCAACCGCCCGAATAGCACGAGTAGGACGATATCTTACTGCCCGACACTGATCGGGTCAGCCCACCCCTTAAAGGTGGGTTTTTTCTTAACAAAAAACCAGCCCTGCACCATACGGTGCAGGGCTGGATTAAATTTATATTAAATTAATTTGTACTTACCCTAATGCCTGGGCCCATAGTAGAACTCAAATGCAAAGTTTTAAGATAACTACCTTTTACGCCTTGTGGCTTAGCTTTTTTCAAAGTATCCACAAAAGTTTTTAAGTTAGCCAGTAATTGTTCTTCAGTATAAGAGGCTTTACCAATTGGTACATGGATATTAGCTGTATTATCATTTTTAAATGAGATTTTACCAGCCTTTAACTCAGTAATCATCTTTTTAACATCAGTATCAATTGTGCCGGTTTTAGGATTAGGCATCAAACCTTTTTGACCCAAGATTCTGGCAATACCAGCTAAATTTTTCATCATTTCAGGAACAGTAACAGCAATATCAAAATCACATTTACTGTCTTTTTTGATTTGTTCAATTAAAGCTTCGCTACCAGCAATATCAGCACCAGCTTCTTTGGCGACTTTTACCAAACTATCTGGCACAAAAGCGGCCACTCTTACTTTTTTACCACTACCATGTGGTAAAACTACTGAACCACGAATTAATTGATCACCCTTGGTAGGATCAATGCCTAAATGAGCATGTAATTCTATGGTAGCATCAAATTTTAATGCTGCAGTGGCTTTTACTAAAGCAACAGCCTCTTCATAACTATAAATTTTATCACTTACTTGAGCACGAACAGTTTTTAATCTCTTACTAACTTTTGACATATATTAAATTATTTGCGAGGTATTAACGCTTAGCTCGAACTAGCAAGCTCCCTCAAAAAAATTAATTTTCAATTTTAACGCCCATTTGTCTGGCAGTACCTGCTATAATTTTTTTAGCAGCTTCAATGTCGGTAGTATTTAAATCTGGCATTTTTGCCTTAGCAATCTCGGTAAGCTGAGCATTGGTTAAAACTCCTACTTTATCCTGCAATGGTTTAGAAGAACCTTTGGCTAAATTGATTTTTTTCTTAATAAGCTCAGAGGCTGGGGCAGTTTTTAAGATAAAAGTAAAAGTGCGATCAGTGTAAATAGTAAGCTCTACTGGCACAACTTCACCAGCTCTATCTTTAGTAGCATCATTGAATTTTACACAAAACTCTTGAATATTAACACCATGAGGTCCTAAGGCAGTACCAACTGGAGGAGCAGGATTTGCTTTACCGCCGGTGACTTGTAATTTAACTATTTGTTTAATTTCTTTTGCCATAAAATTTTAATTTAAAATAGAATAGAAGCTCTTCTATTTGGGATTAACTATACTTTCTTAATTTGTAAAAAGTCTAATTCAACTGGAGTTTCACGACCAAACATAGAAACCAATACTTTGGCTTTACCGCGGGCTTCATCAATTTCGGAAACCTTACCTTCATAATCTTTAAATGGTCCATCAGTAATTTTAACCAATTCACCAACAGCAATATCAATTTTAAATTCTGGTTCTTCTTCACCCATGCGAGAAAGTAACGATTTTACTTCATCTTCAGAAACAGGTGTTGGAGTTGTGCCAGATCCTACGAAACCAGTAACATTAGGTGTATTACGAACAACATACCAAGAAGCATCAGTAACAATCATGTTAACCAAAACATAACCGGGAAAGATTTTTTCTTTAACAGTTTTACGTTTACCATTTTTGATTTTGATCTTGGTTTCAGTTGGAATCAAAACATCAAAAATCTTATCTTCCATGTCCATGGATTCGATTCTTTGTTTTAAATTTCTAGAAACATTTTCTTCATAACCAGAATAGGTGTGCAAGACGTACCAACGTCGACCTTGTTGTGATGTTTGCTTTGGCATATTTTATAAAATAAATATTTTATCTAATAATCAATAACTCTAGTAATCTACTTAAGCCGTAGTCAATTGCTCCTAAAAATAAAGCAATGCCGACTGAAATCAAAATTACCATCAAAGTATGATTAATAGTAGTTTGCCTAGAAGGCCAAACTACTTTAGCTAGCTCTTCTTTGGCTCCTTTAAAATAATTAAACAATTTGTCCATAAGGAAAACTTAAGTTCTTTAAAACAGCTTGGGAAGCTGTTTAACGTGCCATTAGTATATCATAAACAAAAAATTTTAGCAAGAGTGGCAAAATAAGTACTATATTTTAAGTAAAAATAGCTAATATTAGCCATTTTTAAGCTTTTCCGTCATAATACAAGCATCTTTTATATACTTTATGTTATTTTCCTCACAAAATTGAATAGCCGTCTCACTCTCTGAACCCGGCTGAAACCAGACATCATTAATACCTTTTTGCTTTACATCAAATAAAACTTGCTCTGTAACCTCTGGCTTAGTAACAAAAACAACTCCATCAATTTTTTGAGGAACTTGCAAAATACTTGGATAAGCAGTAACACCTAATATTTTCCCCCCTTTGGGATTAACAGGAATCACACACCATTGAGCTACTTGTAGGGCAGCCAAAACTTTACATCCGTATTTATCTGGATTATTTGAAGCGCCAACAACAGCAACTACATCTTGTGATGAAAAAGGCATATATTTTAAAATTAATTTTATTTTCTAATAAAAATTTTCCAATTATTTTTTTCAGCTACTAACAACCAATCTTTTTCACTGACTAAATTAGCTGGTAAATAAATAGTGAAATCTTTGCCACCATTAGGATAATTATCCGACCATAAAAAAATACTATAAACATTTTCCGCTGCTAAACTCGGCTGAGTATAAAGAAGCAAAGTATCAATTGCCTGAAAAGGTGCTTGATCAGCAAGTTGAGTAAAGGTATCTGAATCTTCAGCCTCGGTCATTTTAGTTACAAATTCTAGACGTTTACTATAATTGGCAGCCTGATGACTAAAATGCGGACTATGAGCTAAATAATAAGATAAGGGCAAATAGGCATTAAACCTAGCCTCACCACTATAAAACCAAGTGCGCTTTTCATAATCCGGAACTTTGTCTTTTATTAATCTAGAAACTTCTTCAATAGCCTGGGATGGTTTTAGATCAATTTCAATTTGCCTTAATACCACTGGATCATCAATAAATTTAATCATTGGTAATTGACTAAGCGCCAATAAGCTTAATATTAAAATAAAAATTGATCGCCATCGTTCTATTTTTATAGATTGATAAAAAGTAATTAAACCATAGCTTAAAGTAATGGCTATAAAAATACCCCCTAAAAATAAAAATGGTTTAGCAGCTTGAATAGGATTTTGAAAAAATAAAAATGATAATAAAGAAATGGCCTGATAAAAATAACAAGCAAGTATCGCCCACAAGCTAAGTTTTACTACTTTTTGTTTATAAAACAAAGCCAAGCTAACAATGCTTAAAAAAATAAAAATATTTCTAATTAGCGAACTGCCCCAGGGCAAGTAGGTAAAAAAATCACTAACAACAAAAAATTTAGCCTGCCAATTTTCTATACCATACTTTAAATAAGACCAAAATAGTGGTAATAAATATGGCAAACTAAATACTAAAATTAAAATGCCTAGCAAGCTTAATCGTATAAAAGACCTGAGTTTAGCTGTTTGTTTAAAAATCAAAAAGATAAATAGAGGTATCATCACTAGCCACCAAAAATAGAATAACAAAAATAATAATCCCCCACTAATACCAAACCACCAATAATATTTTTTGGGCCAATGATTTTGATCCAAAACTTGAAATAATAAAATTAACCATAAACCACAGCCTAAGGCAGCTAAAGTTTCGTAGGGTTTAAAAATAATAGTATCAAAGTCTAACAACAAAAAATATGTTGTTGGCACTAAAAACCAAAACCAAGGCTGATTTATAATCGTAATCTTATTTTCGTCTGCTTTATAAATTTTTTTCCAAAACCAAGCTTGATAAAAGTAGGTACCAAAAAACCAAATTATTAAAGTCCAAATTACCCCTATTTTAGCTGCCCCAATGGCATTATGAACAAAAGGCGCAGCTATTAAACCAGTTAACCAAAAATATAAAGGCGGATAAAAATTAGGCAAATTAGTATAATAAAAATCTGACCACCAATGAGCTGACATGGCCTTGGTCAAATAGGCAGCTATTAATAACTCATCGCCAACTGTCCCCCACCAAAATTGACGCAAAGGATAGGCTAAAACAAAATAAAAAATAATAATAGCCAAAGCTGTGGCTGTTAAAAAAATAAAAGGTTTATATTTATAACGCCAAGCTAAAAACAAAAAAATTAAATAAGCCAGTAGAACTAGCTTACTAATGGTTAAGATATAAATAGTAGTTAACCCAAATTCTGGCATTAGACCAAAAATTAAATATCTAAGTTTTTTACATTTTTAGCGTGTGTCTGGATAAACTTTTTACGTGGAGCAACATCAGCACCCATTAATACTTCAAAAACTTCATCAGCTTTTGCTGCCTCTTCAATGGTAACAACTTTCAAAACTCGAGAATTTGGGTTCATGGTAGTTTCCCATAATTGAGTTGGGTTCATTTCTCCCAAACCTTTGTAGCGCTGGATATTTACTTTGGCTACTTTTTTGGCTGTAATTTCTACTTGTTCTGCTTCAGTTTTTTCCTCATCGCTATCTGAACTATAATCAGTAACCAATAAATCCTCTTCTTTGAGTCCGTATTTTTTCTTTAATTTATCTAAATCAGCATCGTTATAAACATAATTAATTTCCTTGCCTTGCTGAACACGATATAAAGGTGGCTGAGCCACATAAATATGCCCTTGCCTAACTAAGTCCGGTAAATGACGATAAAATAAAGTTAAAAGCAAAGTACGAATGTGAGCGCCGTCAACGTCAGCATCAGTCATAATAACAATACGATCATAACGTAAATCTTCAATATTAAATTGTTCACCGATATTAGTACCCAGTGCAATAATTAAAGATTTAATTTCGTTGTTAGCCAACATTTTATCTAAACGAGCTCTTTCTACATTTAAAATCTTACCTCGTAAAGGCAAAATAGCCTGAAATTTACGATCTCGGCCTTGTTTGGCAGAACCGCCGGCTGAATCACCCTCAACAATAAATAACTCTGAATCTTTTGAATCACGATTAGAACAATCAGCAAGTTTTCCAGGCAAAGTTAAACCCTCGAGCATACCTTTACGTAATACTGTTTCGCGGGCTGAACGTGCGGCAATTCTAGCTTGAGCAGCCAACAAACACTTACCTAATATTTCTTTGGCATCGCGTGGGTTTTCTTCTAAGAATGAATCCAAAGACTCTGAAAATATTGACTCTACTACTGGTCTTACTTCAACATTGCCTAATTTTGCTTTGGTCTGACCTTCAAATTGTGGTTCTGGCAATTTTACACTAACAATGGCAGTAAGACCTTCGCGGACATCATCTGAGGTTAAATTATCATCCTTTTCTTTTAAATAACCATTTTTACGAGCATATTTATTTAGAATCCTGGTTAAGGCTGTTTTAAAACCAACCAAATGAGAACCACCTTCGGGATTATAAATATTATTAGCAAAAGCATACATTACCTCGCGGTAATCAGTGGTATATTGAAAAGCAATTTCTACTTGAATATTTTCTTTTTCTTTATTAACGTAAAAAACTTTTTCTTGTTTAGCTTCGTTGTTAAAATTTAAATGACGAATATAAGAAGCAATACCGCCTTCAAAATAATAACGGTAACTTTTAATATTTTTGGGATCACGTTCATCAAAAATATTAATTTTTACACCTTTGGTAAGATAAGCTTGTTGACGTAAATGTTCAACTACGGTTTGCCACTCAAATTCTAAAACTGTAAAAATAGTTGGATCAGGTTGAAAAATCTGAGTAGTACCAGTTCGATCTGATTTACCAATAGCTTTAACATTTGCCACTGCTTTGCCACGACGATATTCTTGCATCCAAATTTTACCATCACGCTCTACTTCGCTACGCATATAAACAGACAAAGCGTTTACTACCGAAACACCTACGCCGTGTAAACCACCTGATACTTTGTAGCCACCACCTTCACCAAATTTACCACCCGCATGCAAAGTAGTCATAACCGTTTCTAGGGCTGATTTTTTGGTTACCTTGTGAGTTTCGACTGGAATACCGCGACCATTATCTCTAACTTTTACCATACCATCTGGTAAAAGACTTACTTCAATAGTATCAGCGTGACCACCCATGGCCTCGTCAATGCCATTATCGACTACTTCCCAAATCAAGTGATGTAAACCAACTGAAGCCGTATTACCAA
The DNA here is from genome assembly GCA_964533435.1 of uncultured Gammaproteobacteria bacterium. Classification (GTDB taxonomy): domain Bacteria; phylum Patescibacteriota; class Patescibacteriia; order UBA1558; family GWA2-36-10; genus CAZWIT01. Next base: position 8,765 of record CAZHLU010000026.1, read on the forward strand.
TATACATGCCCGGACGTTTTCTAACTGGATCAAGACCCTCAAGTACTGTGATGTTTTCCGCAGTATAGCCAGCTTTTTTAACTGGTTTTTCTTTATCTTGCTTTGACATAAGATATAATTAAATAAAAATTTAAGCTCTAATTTTAGCTTATTAATTGCTTATATTTTAGCATAAAAATCAGAAAAAAACAACCTAAAATTAGGTTGTTTCTTATCTATTTTTTTTATCTAATATTAGCGCAATTTTGCCTTAAATTTTTTCTCTAAATTAGCTAAAATAGTAGCCATTAATTGATCCACGTCTTCTGTTAATAAAGTACGATCGTCACTACGGAATTCTAGGTGAAAAGCTAAGGACTTTTGATTTTCTGGCACTTCTTTACCAGTATATACATCAAAAGGTTCTAGATTGCGAATAAGGCTTGAAACCTTACTTATCTCTTGGGCAATACTATGCCAAGTTACCTGTTTATCAACTATAATCGCAATATCACGATCAATGCTTGGGTATTTAGGTAAAAATGTATATGTTTTACTAGAATTAATATATTTTATTAAAGTTGAAAAATTTAAATCCCAAAAACCAAGACTAACTTTTTGCTTAGCACTGGTAAATAATTCTTTTTTTAATAGACCAAATTGACCTAATTCAATATCTTGAAAGGTTATCCGACCAGCAATACTTGCATAAGGTAAATCAAAACTTTCCCAATTACAATTTAAGCCCCAATGTTTCAATAATGATTCTAACAAACCTTTTACTGAAAGATACATTGTTTCTGCATCACACTCACACAACTCTACGCCCGTTAAATGCTTTGGTTGTTGTGGTAAAAAACCTTTATGACTTTTGTCTGTATGATGATTGCTATTTTCTTTTTTATCAAAAACTCTTTCTAATTCAAAAATTTTAAAATTATTCTGCCAACGATAATTTTCTTCGGCTGCATTAAACAAATTTGGTAGTAGCGAATTATTTAAATAAGCCTGATCTGGACTAACTGCATTTTTGACTTTAATATTTTTTTCTAAATCCAAGCCTAGAGCATTAGCCCAAAATTGATTGGTAAACGGATAGGTAGTAACTTCGTTATAAGCCTGGCCCCAAGCTAACCAAGTTTTTACTTCTTTGGCAGCATCATGCGTTATATCAAAGATTGGTTCCTGCAAAGTCAATTGAGGCAATACATATGGTAATTTGTCATAACCATAAATACGTGCTACTTCCTCAACAATATCCTCTGGCACAGAAATATCTTTGGTGGCCCTAAATGATGGCACCTGAATATTAAAAACTTTTTTCTTATAATCAACCTTAAATTGCAAACGAGTTAAAATATCTTTGATTTCTTTAGCAGGAAGTGCTGTTCCCATTCTATCAGTTAGCAAATTTTCTGGTACTGTTAAAGAAATTTCTTTAAAAGGACTATTATTAATATCTATTAAATTACTAGAAACTTCTGCTTCTGGATTCATAGCCAAAATTAAACGTGCTACCTTATGCAGAGCAAGAATTGTCAAATTTGGATCTAAAGATTTTTCAAAACGAGCCGAACTTTCGCTACGTAAACCTAAAAATTGAGAAGCACGACGAATAGTTGAAGCTTTAAAACAAGCTGATTCTAAAATAATATCAGTTGTATCTTTAACTATCTCACTATTTTGGCCACCCATGATACCAGCAATGGCTAAATATTTTTTGCCATCTGCAATCATTAGGGTTTCACCACTAAGCTTTCTTTTTACTCCGTCCAAAGTTACAAAATGCTCATTGGGCTTTGCCAACTTTACTACTATCTTATGATCTTCAATTTGTTTTGCGTCAAAAGCGTGCAATGGCTGTCCTAATTCATACATTACAAAATTAGTGGCATCAACTATATTATTAATTGGACGTAAACCCACTGCTAATAATTTTACTTTTAACCACCAAGGTGACTCAGCTACCTTGATATTACTTAAAGCCAAAGCTGAATAACGATAACAGCTAGCTTGATCCTGCACTTCTGCTTTTAATTTTAATTTATCTTGGGTAACAAAAGGTTCTATGTTATATTCAGCTAATTTAAGACGATAGATAGCTGCTAGTTCTCGAGCTAAACCATATTGTCCCCATAAATCAGGACGATGATTGATTGATTTATTATCAATATTAATCACAACATCATCTAGTGATAAAGCCTGACTCAATTTTTGACCAGCTTTTATTTTAAAATCTGACAAATCAATAATTTCTTTTTCATTGTTAGTTGGAAATAATAAATCTAAACCAATTTCTGAGGCTGCCACAATCATACCTCGACTTTCTACACCTCTGATTTTTGTAGCACTAAGTTCTACCCAATCACCTTGACCATGCCAACGCACTTTGCTACCTAAGGTTGCAACCGCTACTAACATGCCAGTACGCAAATTAGAACCACCGCAAACTATCTGTTCTTGAGTTTCTCCTAGTGACACCTGACATACTTGTAATAGATCAGCTTGCGGATGTTTAGTAATCTGTTTAATCTTACCAACTACAATCCCTTCTAAATCTTTAGCCTGATCTAAAACTTCCTCAACTTCAACCGTTGACATAGTAAGAGCTAAGGCAATTTCTTTAGAGCTTAAATTATTTGGAATTTTTAGCCAGTTTTTTACCCAATTTAAGGATAGATACATATAATTAAAATTGATTTAAAAATCTTAAGTCAGCTGAAGTAAGCAATCTGATATCGTTAATCTTATACTTCATCATTACTAGCCTAGTAAAACCCAGACCAAAGGCAAAGCCTGAATAACTATTTGGATCAATACCAGCTGCTGACAATACTTTAGGATGAACCATGCCACAAGGCATTAATTCTACCCAACCAGACTGTTTACAGACCGAACAGCCCTTACCCCCACAAATTAAACACTTAATATCCATTTCAAAACCAGGCTCAACAAAAGGGAAAAAACCAGGACGTAAACGCACTGTTACTTCGGTCTTAAAAACAGCCGATAATAATGATTTCATTACAGCAATTAAATTGCCAATATTAATATTTTTATCGACCATCAAACCCTCTAATTGGTGAAAGGTATGATCATGTGAGGCATCAGTTGATTCTGAACGAAATACCCTGCCCGGGAAAATACCTCTAAAAGGAGCACCGTATTTTTCTAACATACGCACTTGTAAATTAGATGTATGTGTACGCAATAAATTGCCATCATCTAACCAAAAAGTATCCTGAGTATCACGAGCCGGATGCTCTTCGGGAATATTTAAAGCTGTAAAATTATAATATTCAGATTCAAGTTGCGGTCCATCAAAAACAGTAAATCCCATTTGTAAAAAAGCTTGCTCAATTTCATTTTGAATATTAGTCAATGGATGCAAATGACCAACTGGCCGTACCGTACCTGGTAAAGTAGGATCAAAATCTAAATTCTCTCCAGCCGCACCAAATTTTTCTTCTAACTTTGAAAAGGCACTACTTAACTCTTCTTTTAATTGATTAGCAATTTGCCCAATCTTTGGTTTTTCTTCAGCTGCTAAATCTTTTAAATCCTTTAGGGTATCAGCTAGCAGACCCTTGCGTCCTAAATATTTATTTTTAAGATCAAACAAAGTTTTGGAATCTTTAATTGACTCTATTTCTTTCCAAAAATTATTTTTTAATTCACCTAATTTTTTTTCCATAAAATTAATTTATCCTATTTAAGCAAACTCTCCTCTGAATCGTGTCGAAATAATAAAATAACAAATTCTAAAGCAGCCGCTGCCAGTGCTAGTAATACTGTATTCCACCAAGTAAGCAAGCGCGCTGATTGTAACCACATAGCTATTACCACTACTAATGCCATTATTAGACCCTGCCTTAGAGAATTAACAATTGCTAAGCGATTTTGCATACGTTCTTTACTAAATAAACGTCTTAACCAAAAGCCTAGTAATGACAATAAGCCTAAAGAAGCTAAAAATAAAGTTAAATAAAATAGACCAAAAACCACCCAGTTAGCCTGACTTGGGTCAAAATTAAAGATAATTATAAAAAAACCAAAGCTGGAAAGGCCGGCCATTATGCCCATTATTATGCTATATATTTTATGATTCATCTGGTGCTAATTTTAACAAAAAAACCTATAAAAATCAACGCTTTATTATAATAATTTAAACTTAATAATTTTAACTTCCGTAGCGGGTCCAACTGGCAAATTATAAAATTTAGAAAAAGTATCATACATCTCTTGCTTTGAAGCATAGCTTTCGTGGCCCGCTTTTTCTTGAGAGTCTAGACTGCCTAATTTAGAAAATAAAACTTCAATTACTTTTGCACGTGCAAATTCTTTACCACCCGCATCACAAAGACTAAGCTCGTCATTTACTATAATATTTTTTTCATCATTAAGTCTCCAGGTGCTAGTTTTTTTACCAGCTAAAATTAGCTCTGGTAAAGGCGCAACAAATTTAAGTGTTTTTAACATAAGGACAAATCTGTTTATAATCACAAAACTGACAAGCATGACCAGGTAAGGCTGTAAAATCATCAGTCATAATCCGCCCAATAATATCAAGCATCCATTCCTTGACTTTGATTTTTTCTTTATCTGTACCTACAAAAGAAACTGGCGTATTATTATTTAAATAATAAAAAGTAAGAGCCTTAACTTGAGTCTGCCAAACTTCTTCAGCGGCTAGTTGATAAATTAATAATTGTTTTTTATCATCAAAGGTAATGTTGGCATCTTTGGCTTTACCCGTTTTATAATCAATAACCTCCCAGGCATTATCTACTACATCGACTCGATCAATAAAACCTCTGACTGTAAAATTATCAACTTTAATATTAAAACCTTTTTCCAAAAACAAAGGCACAGAAAAATGTGGCCCATTTTTTTGATAATATTCTTTTAAAATATCACTCCCTAGCTGACGATATTTTTCTTTTTCTTGGGCAGAATTATACCAATCATCTAGCCACTCACTTTCATAAATTTTTAATAAATCTTTTAGACTAGGGACTTTAAATTCTGCTTTAGTTTTAAATAAATCACCTTGTTGCGCTTTTTTACCATCCATTATCTGCTGGTAAAAATGTTGCAAAGTATTATGCATAGTTTTACCAAAACTAAACTGTGGACTACCTTTAACTGGAATTTTCACTACATAAGAATAAAAATATTGCCGCGGACAAGTCTCATAAGCTTTAAGTTGAGAAAAGGAAAAAGCTTTTGGTTTTTCATACTTTAAAGTTTGCGGTACAGCCTTAACTATTTCCACTTCATTAATAGTCGCTGGTGAAGTAATTACTTCACTAGGTAAATTAATTTCTTCTAAAAAGCGAGAAGGCTTTTTCTGGCGACTACCACCATAATCTTTAGCCCAAGTCA
>CAZHLU010000027.1:0-13967 GCA_964533435.1 uncultured Gammaproteobacteria bacterium
TACTGCTTGCGCCAGACTAATCTCCTGACTAATAGCATCGGCATCCGCTTGGGTCAGAGTCTGAGCCGAGCCCCTACCTTGACTAACTTGCATACCCACACCTCTTTGTGCGCCCGGCATTACTAAAATCAGATTTGAGCCTAGAGATTGGATACTAGATTGGATATTACTTTGTGAGCCTTGGCCAATAGCAATCATAGCAATTACTGAGGCGATGCCAATCACAATACCTAAGACAGTCAAACTTGATCTGGCCTTATTAGCTAATAATGCTAAATATGTTTCATCAAATATATCCTGCGTTTTCATAATTTTGATTTTTCAAAATTTCTTGGCTGCAAATTCTTTTTATCTTCGACAATCAAACCATCGCGAATACTAATTACTCGATCAGCACATTCGGCTACATCATGTTCATGGGTAATCAAAATAATAGTCCGCTTTTGTTGCCTATTTAAAGTTTGAAAAGTGCCTAAAACTATTTCACCAGTTTTAGTATCCAAATTTCCCGTCGGCTCGTCAGCTAATATTAAGCTAGGATTATTAACTAGGGCTCGAGCAATAGCCACCCTTTGCATTTGTCCACCTGATAATTGATTAGAAAGATGTTGAAAATGCTCTTCATCTAAGCCCGCATCCTTTAATGCCTGTGCGGCTTGAACTAAACGTTTTTCTTTAGGCACATCCGCATAAACTAAAGGCAAAATTACGTTACGCAACACTGTCGCGCGTGGCAATAGATTAAAAGATTGAAAAACAAAACCAATTTTATTTTTACGAATATCCGCTAATTCATCTTCTGATAATTCTGATACTTTCTGACCATCTAAAAAATATTCACCACTACTAGCCGTATCTAAAGCACCTAAAATATGCATTAAAGTAGATTTGCCTGAACCAGAAGGACCAATAATTGCCACAAATTCACCATCATTAATTTTAAAAGAAACACCTTTTAAAACAGTGGCCTGGTTAGCACCGCTCTGATAAATTTTGGTAATATTTTTACACTCAATCATAAATTTATCTTGGTATAAAGCTGCCTTGCATTCTGTTACTGGTACTACCTGTCTGCAAAATACTACGACCGTTAGTACTACTTTGGCTAGTTTGATTGCTGACTGTGCTACTCTTGATAAAAATATCACCCTCATTTAAACCACTGGTAATTTCGATCATCGTATCATCACTTAGGCCAACTTCGACTGTTTGCTGCCGGGGTGCCTTTTTTAATACTATACCTTCGCCAGCATTCAACACTGCATCACTGATAGCCTCATCCGGTATTTCTACATAATAATTATTTCCTAGCGACTTAAGTGCCACATTATCCACCAAGAGAACATCCGACTTAAACTGGGTAATGATTGCAGCTGATACAGACATGCCTGGTTTTACTCTTTCATCCTGGGTATCAAAGGCCACTTTAATATTATAGTTTACTACCCCCTGGCTAACTGTACCCAAGGAATCTAATTCAGCCACTAAACCCGTAATACTTAAATCCTCCACAGCATCAAAAGTTAACGTAACTTTTTGTCCAACTTTGACTTGGGCCGCATCTACTTCATTTAAAGATATTTCCGCAATACTTTGTTTAGTAATCAAAGTAACTACCGCTGTAGCAGTCGAGACTGCATCACCTTTTACTACACCAATATCAGCAATCACTCCATCAAATGGAGCCCTTATAGTATAATCAGCTAATTTCTCATTAAGATCTGCCACTGCATTCTGTTTTTGTCGCACCGACAATTGTTGAGACTGAATATCTAACGCATCTGTACCTGCTTGTAATTTAGCTAAAGACTCCTCTTTTTCTTTAATACTACGCTCTAAAGAAACAATTGAATCGTTATTAGTTTTTAAACTATTAGTAATACTCAATAAACTAGATAGATGACCATTGGTAATTGCTGTATAACTATCTAAATTATTTAAATGTGTACTGGAAATAGAATTAGGGGTACTACCATGCTCATTTAACTGATCTCGATAAAATTGAATCAAATTATTAGTGCTTTTAACTGCTTCCGCTATATTTTTAGTAGTATCATAAGTTTGTTTAATCAGAGATTCCACTGTAGAGGTAGCTGAAAAACGACTAGCTGATTTATAAGTGTTAAAATTAGCATCGTACAAAGACCGCGCAATCTGGTAAGCGTCATAAGCATCATCACGGTACTGTCGAACATGCTCATCATAACGTTTAGTATTGTCAAAATAATAATCAATGTTTTCTTGATTAATATCCAAATCATTACCAAATAAAATACCCTGTAGACTTGACATGACACTTGGCAAATCTAAAAAAGCATTAGCAACATCATTAAAGCCTTCTTCATAAGCCTTACTTAAATTATCTAAAGCTTGCTGTCTTGACTCCTGAGTAGATGCCAAAGAGTTTTCTGCTTGCAGTAAAGATAGTTGATCTGTTGGTTGTTGCAATTTCTGCAAAGCTAGTTTGGCACTAGCTAAATTCGTTTGTGCGTCTCTTAAACTTTTATAAATATCCGAAACATCAATTTGAGCTAAAATATCACCATCCTTTACTTCCTGTCCCTTAACAATATTCAATCTAATCAACTCACCAGAAGCTTTGGGTAACAGGTCAACTTGATTAGAAGCCGAAACTTGACCACTGCCGGAAACTGTTTTGATCAATGAGCCTTTGCTTACTTTAGACAAAACATAAGTAGTTTCTACTTTCTTTGTAACTAAATTTTGCCAAACAAAATAAGCGATAGCTGTCAAAATAACAAAGCCAATCGCTATTAAAACTTTCTTTTTTTTAAACATAAATAATGTATATAAGACTCCATTAAAAACAAACTAAAACGCCTCTACCTTGAGCTTAATACGCTTCCTAGCCTATATTTATTTCAAAAAACTACTCTGTTATAAAACAGAGTAGTTTAGGGGGTGAACTATGAAAAATTTTACATTTTTACCAATTAGTTATTGGCTGGTACTTCAGCTTTGGGACCCATGCCTTGACCCATGCCTCTGCCACCCATATGACCCATTGGACCAAACATGCCTAATTCATCAAAAATTGCCTTGGCTTCATCTCTCTTGCCATCTTGCATCAACTTATGAGCTTGAGTTAGCTTATTAAAAGTATCTTGATTAATCTTAGCCTCTAAATCAGTAGCTTGCTGACGCATTTCAGTAACTCTAGTGGTCATTGCTTGTTGCCAAGCGTTATAATCGTTGTTAGTAATAGATTGTTGCACTGTGTCAATTTGTTGACGCATAGCATCATCCGCTTGTAAACCAGCACCCATGCCTCTACCACCAAAAGCAAATGTTGTCGCACTTACTGCAGCTGTGGTCAAGATTAGACCCAAAACTGCTACTAATAAATATTGTTTTTTACCCATAATTTTTTTGTTTAATAATTAATTGGAATTGGCCTAACTCCCTCTACACCAAGTGATACGCTCAGCGCCCAAAAATTATTTCAAAATAAATTAAGGTTGCAAAAACATAGGCCTTTGCCTAGGCATGCCCTGTGGTCTGAGCCAAGGCTGAATACTTTCACAAATAAAATCATCATCATTCAACTGACCAATCAAAATCACTCGTTGACCAATATGAAATTGATCGGTAGTGGTATTAATCTGCCAAAGTTGACCTCTAAAATCCTCGACTGTAATAAAATCATCTTCTATTGACATGATCATGCCCGCCAAGTGCCCTCTGTCTGGCTCTACAAACATGCGACCACCTTGTCTAAATACTTGTTGATACAAAGGCACGCGTCTAAAAAACAAATCTTCTAATTTTTCACCTAATCCAGCCAAATAAATACCCAAGCCTAAAACAATACTAATAATTATAGAAAATAATACTATTAACAAAGGGTGATATTTATAGCCACGTTTAGTATTTTTAAAATCATACCAAGCAAGTATTGAAAATACAGCTAAACTAATTAACCAAAATAAAGGTAAATCAATCAACAATCTTTTTAAAGGATGAAAATTAGGAACATTGCTTGTCCAGCCAGCATGTTTAAACATAAAAATAGTAACCGAGCTAGCGATGCTCCCCAAAATAATTGCTAGGCTAAAAAATATCCATAAAATATAATCTTTAAACAAAAATTCCCAACGCTTTTTAGGTTGAATTCCTTGTTCTTTTATTTTATCCAATATTTCTTGGCCAGTATTATTCATATATTTACTTTTTTAACTCTTTTTCCAAAGCTTTTTTACCGCGTCTTAATAAAGTACCTACTGTACTTAATGGTTTTTTCATAATATCAGAAATTTCTTCATAACTCTTATCCTCTAAATACTTTAAAAGTATGACTTCCTGATACTTAAGATCAATATTTTTTAAAGCTTTAATAATTTTTTCCCTCAAAATACTTTGATCAATATTTTGATTGATATCAAAATCACTAGTTAACTGTTCACATGACTCTAAGTCTAATTCAAATAAAGATAGTTGGGGGCGGCTTTTATTTTTACGATAATTACTAATAACCTGATTATGTACAATGCGATATGCCCAAGAAGAAAATTTTAGATGCTGATCAAAATCATTAAGATTTTGATAGATTTTAATAAATGACTCCTGCAATAAATCCTGAGCATCATCATTATCTAAACCGGAAATCCTTTTAATAAAACGTAGTAATTTTTTTTCATAACGATTGACCAAATACAAAAAATTCTCTTGATCAGACAAGGTAAGCTGCACTAACTCTAAATCACTTTTATCATCTAAAGTCTGACTCACCACCATATATTTTAATACGTAAATACTAGCTTATTTATTTCAGTAGGATAAACTAATTATTTAAAAAATATTTTTTGCTAAATGAATAATAACAAAAACACCCCTAATAATCAAAGGGTGTTAAATTTTAAAAATATTATACAATCTACTCGGCAATAACTGGAATCGACGGTTGTTCAATTAGTTGATTATCCAAACGACTATCATAACTCCCAGTATGGCCAGCATCGTGCTGATAGGTTGGCCATGGACTCGCTCCGTCTCCTGCTAAATCCCAAACATATATAGTGCCAATACTAATCTCTTCATCATATCCCCAATTAGCACTATCAATTAGCTCAATATCGCCATCACCATCAATATCATACAGTGATGGCGCACTGTACATGCTATAGCGTTTTGGTAATGGAAAACCATCTATCACTCTACCTCTATTATCCAGAGCATAAATATCATTATCGGAACTAAAAATAATTTCCTTTTTATTATCATTATTAACATCAGCAATAACCAGTGGATTTGCTACATACCAATCACTATGATACCTGAATAATTCCCTACCATCACTTTTTATGGCATATAAATCAAGGCCATAACCGAAAATAATTTCTAAATCTGGATTTTTATCTAGGTTGGCTAATGTAATATTAGAATGCCTCATATTCGAAAAGATTTTTTTCTCTAATATAATATCACCAGACTGATTTAATACATAAATCCCTGATTGAGAAACTGCAGCAATTTCATTTTTACCATCACCATTTATATCACCAATAACAGCCGAACGGGCTGATACGCCCTCAATATTTGTAGCCCACTCTAAATTACCTTTATTATCAAAAGATCTCACTACACTCAATGGAACATTTATATCATAATGAGTAATAGTAATTATATGCTTCTTGAAATCAGAAAATAAACCTACTGTCGGTCCTTGTGTAATGGCAAATTGTTCATCATCAATTATAATTGGGAAGTTGTCTAAATTCCTTCCTTCCTTGTCCATGACAACCAAATCATTCCGACCATTATTTGAAATAGAACCACCGGTAAATATAATTTCTGGCTGTCCATTACCATCTATATCATCCAACGCAAAACCTGAATATCCATCCGGCGAATCAATATAATAGCCAACAGAAAATCTATTTAAGAGCACGCCCTTATAATTATATATATCTATATAATAAGAAGAATAATCATTGCAAACAACTACTATCTCTAGTTCTGGATCATCATTTAAATTAGCAATAGCCGGAAAACGCGTTGCGCCGGAATAACAATCAAATAACGTCTCTGACCTAACTACTCCATTGTGTTCTAAAATTACCATTTTGCCATAATGGTCTTCACCGTTACCCTGCACTAGAGTAATTAATTCTTTTTTACCATCATTTTCTAAATCGTTTACAACGGGCGACACCATGCCAACCCACATAAATTTAGTGCCTCGCAATTCTACTGGCCAACCAGTTTGATAGGCTATTCTATTTATTTGACTAGAAACCTGGTTGTTAGTCTGATTAATATTAATTTTACCTAATAAACCAATCGCCATCATTATACCCATGCCAGCTGCGAAAACCATAGACAATAAAAGCAGCACTCTAGTTTGAGTACTGATATTAGATTTAGTCTGCGTAATAATTTTAGCTGACCTTCTTACTTCTTTTTTCATAGAATATATAATTAAAAGTTTTGCTTTTTAAAAAACTCCATTACCTTCTGTAAGTCTTTAATAGTTACTTTAATCGCATTTTTATTATTAATATTATCCAGTCTAACTTGAGCTGCCAATTCATCCATGATATCTATAGCCTTGTCTGGAAAAACCCTATCTTTGATAATAGTAGAATGCTCAACAATTTTTTTAATAATTTCATCACCAATAATTACTTTGTGATAATCTTCATAACCCTTTTTTAAACCTTGTAAAATTTTAACAGTTTCTGCCTTACTGGGTTCTTCAATTAATAAAGCATCAAAGCGTCTAGTTAGAGTAGTATCGGGTAAAATATATTTTTTATATTCATTGATAGTAGTAGTTCCCAACATCTGCAACTCGCCCCTGGCTAAAGGTGCTTTAATAATATCATCAGCATCGATTGCTCCTTCAGCTCCTCCGGCTTCTACAATAGTATGAATCTCGTCAATAAAAACAATGATCTGCTTATTCATAGCCACAATGCCGTCTATCAAGGTTTTGAACCTATTTTCAAATTCACCTCGATATTTGGTACCAGCTAAAACTGCCGACATATCGATTTTTAGAACAACTTTATTAGACAAAGAATTAGGCACCTGGTTACTAACAATCGCCATGGCTAAACCTTCAGCAATAGCTGTCTTACCAATGCCAGCTTTACCAATTAAAATTACATTGTTTTTCTTACGCCTTGATAAAATTTGAATTACTCGACGAATTTCTTTTTCTCTGCCAATTACTGGATCCATTTTATGCTCACGCGCTAATTGAGTTAAATCGGTAGTATAGCGCGAAATGACTGGTTGCCAATTTTTCTTAGCAAAAAAACTACCCTTATTAACTGTCTCGTTAACTTCAGTTTTGTGATCCTTTTTTAATAAATATAGACTAACAATTAACCAAGTAAAAAATAATAACCAAAATGTATTATTAAAATATAACATAAATATATTATACCATTTTTTTTATAATTTGCATATATTAAATAATAAAAAACCCAAGGTCAAACCTAGGGCATTACTATAAAATAATTAATCACGAAATAAAAATTTATAGCCACTTTTTCTTATAAAATATAAAGAGAAAAACGCCTACTGCTACCACTGATATACCCAAGACATAAACAAAGGCTAAATTATGATTAGCTAGAGGCAAGGACACATTCATACCAAATAAACTAGCAATAATAGTCGGAATGGTCATAATAATCGTAAAAGCAGTTAAAAACTGGATAACCTTATTTAATTTATTGGTAAACAAAATTTGGTAAGAATCCCTTAAGCTCTTAATGCTCTTTAGATTGACTTGGCAGATTTCTACTGACTGCCTAATACTAATAATCATGTCATTCAACAAGTCTTGATCCTCTTCATAAAGAGGCAAATAATTACCAGCGGCTATATTTTCAAACACACTTCGCATCGGTATTAAAGCTGAAACATATTGATTTAAGATATCTTCAAATTTAATCAATTCATTAATATCAGAATCTTGAATATTTTCTATTTTTTTCTTTTGGGAAGCAACTTGGTTGTTTACTTCGCGTACTCGAGAAGTAAAACGTTGAGAGATTTTAAGCAAAATATAAACTAATAATTTAGCTTTTTGAGTAGTGGCAATGGATAGACTATTTTTTAAAATATCCTTAATTACCTTGTCTTCAAATAAAGCTAAACTAATAAAATACTTTTCCGTAATAATAAAAGTCAAAGGAGTAGTATGGATAATATCCTTATCACTGATTTGCTCCCTAGGAATACGCACGAAAACTAACAAGGTTTTTTCTTGACGTTCAGTACGAGGTAATTCGTGCAAATCCAAAACATCTTGTAAGTCTAATAGGTCTAAATCAGCCATACTAGCTAACTTTTCTAGATCATCGTGTTCTAAATGACTAGCATTGATCCAGGCCCCATCACGAACTTGATCTAGTTGTTCAATGCGATTACCTTTAGCAGTCTTAAAATATATATTTAACATGGCTTTATTATAACAAAAAATCTAAGGCAATACTACTTTTATTTTTTAATATCAACTAGCATCTTAAGAGCTCTTGGATAAATCTGTTTTATTTTTGATAAAATATCAGGATTCAATAAATACTCTTCAGTCACAGACATAAACTCTGCAATCATCTCTTGAGTCAAAGGCATGGCCTCTATATAACTCCGATAATCATCTAAACTAATCGTCTTTTTATTGGTATATGTATCAATGGCTAATTGACTGTACTTTTTAACCAAGGCTAAATCTTCGCCATTGGCATTATAAAAATAATCTAAATAACGTAAATATTCCTGCATATCAAAATGGGATCTATCATCCATATCTTGAATAATCTTAAGTGCAGAAGCTGTTAACCAAATGTGATCATTATCTTTTTTAGAAAAAAATTTTGGAAAAATATCTTTCCTGGCAATTTCATGAAACTGATCACAAAATTGATGTACTTGCCAACCTTTTTTAAAATCAGTGTTAGCCCAATTATCCACCAAAATATCTTCATTGTGCGTCAAATCTCTATCCAAAGCTGTAAAATAACGACTATCTGGATAAATTGTTCCTGATAAATACTGAGACAAGTCACTAACTTGATATTTATCTTTGATATCAAGTGCAAAACGTAAATGTGTAGCTAAAAAAGACATAATTAAAATTTAAAAATAGTTTTTTCTCGATCTGGTCCCACTGAAATAATCTCTATTTTGCCCCCAGTATACTGTTCTATAAAATCAACAATCTTTTTAATCGCCTCAGGCAAAGCTTCGTAGTCTTCGATATTAGAAATACTTGTTTGCCAACCAGCAAACTCTTGGTAAACTGGTTCACAATGATAAAGTATTTCTGAAAACCTTGGGAAAAAATCAAGCTGCTGACCAGTTTTTATTTCTGAACCTGCATAAAAAATATCAGGACCATTATATTGATAAGCTACTGCTAATTTTATTTTAGCAAACTTATCTAAAACATCTACTTTGGTAAGCACTAAACTGGGACCATTATATTGCATGGCATATTTTAAGGCTACTAAGTCCAGCCAACCATTACGGCGAGTTCGACCAGTGGTTGCACCATACTCATCTCCGATTAAACGCACGGCAATACCTAATTTAAATTGATCATCGCCATTAACATATTCTTCAAGCTTATTTAGATGTTCTGCTTTTTCTTGGTCCTTAGTAATACCTTGTGAGCAATAATCTTCACTTAATTTACCGCCGAATTCAGTAGGGAAGGGACCATTGCCTACTCTAGTCATATAAAAGGCTTTGGCAATGCCAAAAACATGATCAACCTGATTTTCCCTCAAAGCCGCACCTCTTGCCAAACCGTCTATGGTACAGTCTGATGAAGTTTGAAATTTAGTCGTACCAAAATCAATCGAAAGTAATGTGCCTTGAGCACCTTCTAATAAAATCTTTTTATTAGATTTTAAAGCCTCCTGAACAAAACTTTCTAAATCAATAATATAAGCTTTAAGTTTAGTAGCAAATTCACCTGTGTATTTTTCAACAATAGCCTCAATATCCAAAATAGTGGCTGGGTGAAAATATACTCCACTACCTAAATGCGGGTGAGCCAAAACTTCTTTAGCCAATTTTTTATCTAAACCAGCAAGAATACTTTGTTTAGTAGCCAAATATTTAGTTAACTTTTCTCGAAATAGATCTTTATTAAAGATATCATTTAAAAATAAAGAATGTCTGGCTGCATAATCAGTATAAAGTGGTCCAATGCCTCTGCCGGTTGTACCAATTTGCTGAGACTTATCACTAATTCTATCTATTAAAATATGATAAGGTAAAATGAGCGGTGCTTGATGGCTAATTTTTAAATTTTTTACCTGCAAATTAGCCTTTTGCAAAATATCTAATTCATCAATGACTGCCTGCGGGTCAAAAGCCACTCCTCTACCAATTATATTAACCTTGCCTTGTGAGTCGTGCAAAATACCAGAAGGCAAAAGATGAAAAATATGTTTTTGTTCATTCACAACTATGGTATGACCGGCATTAGCCCCGCCCGTACCGCGGATAATAATATCAGCCCAAGTAGAAAGTAAATCTACAAATTTACCTTTACCAGTATCTCCCCACTGATTACAAACCACTGCTACGCAGTTTTTAGTCTCCAAAAATTTATTTAACAAGTCTTGGCGCATAATATTTTTATCAATAATCAACTTAAATAGTATAACAAATAATTAAATAAAAAACAGCCCTAATTTTAATAGCGAGCATTTTATCCACAAAGCCTCTTTCCTCTTTTTTGTATCTGCGCTATAATATTTAAGATGTATAAAAAAATACGACATAGTCGCCTGCATCAAAAGCCTAATTACGGGCTTTTATTTTTTAAAAATCTATTTTACAGCAAAACCCGCCAGTAGCGGGTTATTTTTTTAATTTTTTTCAATTCACATAAACCCCAAAAAAGGAGCAAAGTCGTGAAACAAGTCGTTCTTTTCACCCGCCAAGTAACTTTGGATCAATTCATTTTCCAAGCCGGACATAGCTATACCTTTATTATGCTACGTCGTCGCTCTACTCGCTGGCTTTGCTACCAAGGTAAATACCTTATCACGCTTAGCTACTTTGCTACGATGTTTACTGACCAAGGCTATGCTCAATTTATCGATGATGAAAATGCTAAAGTTGCTTAAAAATATCCTAGGTCACCTTAATGGTGACCTATTTTATTAAAAAGCGCCAACACTAGTTAAGGCACTCCAAACACTTGGCAATATAAACACTAGACCAAGCAAAGGCAAGATAAAAAATACCAGGCTTAGTATAAAGGTCCACATAAAATACTTGCGCATTTTTTCAACAGAGCGATAAATTGCATCTATTTTAATGTCTTGCTCTTGAATCTTTTTCAAAATTTCTGTTTCCATTTTTTTACTATTATATTTTTAAAATAAAATCAAAAATAATACCGACCAACAAAGCCAGCCCCGAAGAAATAAAAATAATATAATTATTCCATTTTTCTTTTGAGGTAACCAAAGTTTCTAAAATATAAGCCAAGGCTTGATGATCAGATTCATTTAAATTTTCGGGATGATCTAGTTTTTCTCTTAAACGATGTTCCACAATTACGCGTGAACGTTTTTTGGCAATATCAAAACGATGAATATAATAAATGATAAAACAGATGGTGCCTAAATACCAAGAAAATTTAACCCAATTATTACTATAAAAATTTAATACTATAATAGCTCGATACGATAAAGTAGCTGTGATCCCAATCCAAAAATAAAGAAGTCTGACTGACTTTGAATGTGTTTTTAAATTTTCCATATATAAAATAATCTTAAATTAATTAACTATTTATAAGTATACCAAAAAATCACTCCTTTGGGGAATGATTTTACTAAGATAATAAATATCAATATAAGCTTTATTTATGCTTTTTTTTAGCCTTAGCCTCAAGCATTAATCTCTTTATTTCTAATCTCTTTTTAGTTTTATGAGAATGTGATTTTTTTCTTGGACCAACTGAAAGTCTTTTTGCCATATGAATATATTAATTAATATTAATTATTATAACCTATATTGATAATAAAATCAATACTAAATTCAAACCAAACAAACATGACTAATATGAGAAATAATTCTAGCTAGTACTAATAAATATAATTACAAATTAATCACGATCATCCTCGTTATCTTTATCAGTGCGTTCCGATCTTTTTTCTTCATTTTTCTGTTTTGAGCGTTCACTTCTTTTTTTATCATTATCTCGTATCTCATGCCTATCCTCTTTCTCTAGCTCCTCACTAAGCTGACGAATCTTTTCTTTTGCTTCATCAACTTTAGCTGATACTTTTTGATCTTCGTCTTTGTTAATATCTTCAATATGTTCTAAATATTTAATCATTTCTTCATTTTGTTTTTTGATTTTTTCCTTTACTTCCTTAGCCTTGTCTTTATTTTCTATTTTTTGAGATGTTTTGACAGCAGAATCAACATTATCAACAGCTGCATTAATAGTATCCTGAATATTATTACTAATAACTTCGCTATCTTGATCAGCTTTATTTTTAAGGTCATCTTGAACTAAATTAACAGCCTCTTTTAAACGACGTTCTGACAATTTATTCAAAGTATCAACTTGTGATTTTTTAGTTAAGGATAATTGTTGTTCAACATTTTCAATAGTCTTTTTTAAAGGATAAAAAGTATCACCAGTAGTAATATGATCATTGCTAGCAGCATAAACAGCCGTGCTACCCAAGACTACTAATATTAATAAAGACACATAAGAAATCCTTGCTAGCAGAGAATGTGGATGAAAAAGTGACTGTTTTAATTTTGCCAATCTGCTTAAAAATAAAAAACGATAAATTTTAAACTTAATTTTAAAATCAGCCTTATGACTTAACTTGGCTTTGGGTAGATTAAATAAATCTTTTTCTAAATTATCCATATTATTTATCTAACATTGATCTTAATTTGGCTAAACCACGACTCATCTTAGTGCGAATTGCTCCTTCTTCTTTATTTAATAGTTGCGCTATTTCTGAATTAGAAAGTTGATCCACAAAACGTAAAAGTAATATATCTCTATCACTCTGCTCCATTTGATTTATCACCTTCATTACTGCTTCTAGCTCATAATTCAACTCTACCTTATTAGTATCCATTTGCGTCAAATATTGATCTTCAAATAACTGAGTTTCTCTAGTGGCGGTCCGATAATAATTTACCAAGTGATTATGAGCAATAGCAAATATCCATGATTGAAAAGACCTAGTCTCATCAAAGCTATCAAAACTTTTTAAGGCTTTTAAAAATACATCTGAGGTCAAATCTTCAGCTATATCACGATTAAAATTTACTCTATACAAAAAATAAACAAAAATCTTATTCTTAAATTTGTCATAATAGCCTAAAAAATTGTCCTTATTGTCCCTCATGATAATATACAAACATTTGCCAATAATGTGTCATCGATAAACGCTATTATAGCAAAATGCCTTATTTTGTCTACTAATAATATACACTAAACTAGTCAATTTGTAACAAAATTTAGCTGACTTTGTATTAATTTATAGACAAGCTAATTATTAAAAACAAAAAGCTTATGAAAAAAATATCAACTATATTAACAGTCTTAAGTATATCAATACTTTCGATATTTTCAGGCAATGTTGCCCAGGCTAGTAGCTATACACTTAGCCAAGTACAAACTCATAATACTAGCACTGACTGCTGGACAATAGTAAACAATAAAGTTTACAACCTAACTAACTTTATTGCCAGTCACCCCGGCGGATCTAGCGCTATTATCTCCTTATGTGGCATCAATGGTACTAGTGCTTTTTCTAATCAACACTCAGGCAATACTAATGCTAATAATACTTTAACTGCTTACTATATTGGCGATTTAGCAGATACCACTATACCAAGCACGCCTAGCAATCTTAGTGCTACTGCCGTATCAGCTTCTCAGATAAATTTAAGCTGGTCAAATAGCACAGATAATATTGCTGTTACTGGCTATGCTA
>CAZHLU010000028.1:0-12433 GCA_964533435.1 uncultured Gammaproteobacteria bacterium
ACTTAATGTCCTTCGACTTCGCCCAGGACACTCGACTTCGTAGTATAGAGTAACTATCGAATAGTCGAAGACCACGAGCGAGTCCCGCAATGCGGGACGAGTCGAGTGGTGGGCATAAGAGGACTCGAACCTCTGACCCCTACAATGTGAATGTAGTGCTCTAACCAGCTGAGCTATATGCCCTTAATAAAATATAAAATACTCTATCTAATATATAAATACATATCCGGCTGACCAACTGCTTTATCAACCTTAGTTGCCTGCCAACCCTCTATAGGCCAAACATAAGCGATAACTCTAGTGCCTGGCTTTAATTCTTTTTCTAATTTTTGTTTTAACTCTGGATAAATTCTAGGAATCAAAAAGAAATATACTACATCTGCCCCGCTCAAGTCAACTCGCCAAAAATCTCTAAATTTAATTTGCGCTTTGCTTCTGGTAAATATTTTTCTTAAAAAACCAGCCACAAAAGGTAAGATAGAAATTTCTAAACCAATTGCCCTAGCCTGAAGTTTAGCCGCTGCTATTACCAAGCGTCCATCACCACAGCCTAAATCATACACGACTTGTCCCGGCTTTACTTCTGCTAAATCTAAAAATCTTTTAATGTCCTTTTGCCAGGTTGGCACCCAGCCAATACCACGCACCAAAGAATAAACTGCTGTCAAAAGTATTACGAAAATTAAAATTAAAAAAAATGGATACATGATATATTTTTTGGTACCGGGGAGAGGACTCGAACCTCCATACCCTTTCGGGTACCAGCTCCTAAGGCTGGCGTGTCTACCAATTTCACCACCCCGGCATAATAAATAACGCTCTATTTATACTAAAAATTAACAAAAAAGTCAACGCTCATTTAAAGCAAAAGCGTAAGACTGATTTAAAGTTAATTTATTTTTTATGCTGTTTCAAAAATAAAAAAGCTAAAAAGATAACTACAATTAAAATAAAATATAATAAAAAATTTCTAGTAGCCAAGCGTCTAACCAAAGAATTCTCAATCGAATTAGTACTAGTACTAAGTTGGGTATCAATTTTTTCACCTAAAACTGTTTGTGATAATTTTAAATCTTGTGCTCGTAAAACAGTTAATTTAAATTGTTCGTCTGTTAAACCCAAAACTCCGCTGGCAATAATCTCTGTATCTTTTTTTAAATTTAAATCTTTAGTAGAAAAATTTAAGGCTACCCGTACTTTAATTTCGCCATCTTTTTCTTCTGCTAGATAAATATTGCTACCCGATTTTTTTACTACCCAAGCATGCAAACTCATGTAACTGCCTAAATCGTTTTCGGAAAAATCACTGAGCTCTATTGTTTCTGGAACAATTAAATCTATTCTATCGCCAATTAACTGTAAATCATCTTTATTTTTTATTTTAATTCTTAAGGGTTGGTATTTATTATTTACCTGACCATTTACCACTACTAAATCCCCGGCTAAAATTTGTGGCCATTCTTTTTTATTATTATAAATTTCAATTACGTTTTCATAATCTGGAATATTATTATTTAAAGGAGCAATAAATAAACTACGACTACTGGTGCTACTTGGACTTAAGACCAAGCCACTAAAACTCACTAGTTGCTTATCTTGCCAATTGTCCCTAGATATTATTATTTCCGAAGCATTAGTGACTTGCAAATTAGGGCTTTGCGGACTTGGATTTTTAGCTAAAAACCATTCTTGATTAACTAAATCCCAAGCTTGACTCTCACCTTCTTTGGCTTGTTGATAATCCACCTTCTGCCAAACTTCACCTAAAGGAGTAATTAAGCGCACAGCATCAGCTTGGTTGTTTAAAGCTAGCTTGCTTTCTTGTCTAGAAATTAACAAAAACTCACCACTAGCTATACTAGAGCTAGCATTAAATAAATACGGTTTACTGCCACCCTCATCATCATCAAGTTGCCAAGCGCTTAAATTAATATTTTTATTACTAGCATTATACAGCTCAATCCACTCTTCTTCATCGCTACCTATTGGATCGGCTAAAAATTCGCTAATCAATAAATCACTAGGCTGAAAATCAATTTTAGCAATATCTTGTAATTTTATTTCCGGATCCAAACTCTGGACATCTAATAAGCTAGTTGCCTCACTTGATAAGCCACCTGCATCTGTCACCTTTAAGCTTACTAGATATTTTCCCGCACTAGCATAAATATGATTTTCCTTTTTTTCATCAGCTGTAATGTCATCACCAAAATCCCAAAAATATTTTAAAGAACCCTCCTCAGGATCAGATGATTCTTCAGCTGATAAAATTATTTTTTGACCAGCTATTAAATCTTTACTTAAAATCAAAATTTTTGCTTGCGGAGCAAGATTAGTCTCAATAATGTTATTTGCTCCCGGACTTAAAGCAGCTGTCCAAACAAAATCATTATTCAATCTGGCATAACTTTTATTTTCTGGAGCACTGTCTAGATAGGAAATACTTTCTATTAAATTATTGTTGGGGTCATAAAATTTTACACTATCACCACCAGTATTATTTAAAGAAATTCCGGTCAAGCTTTTTGATAAAAGTAAATAACTGTTAGCGCTTATATTAAAATTTAAATTAGCGTCTTCTGCTAAAGTAAAAACTCTAGCTGAATTGTCTTGTAATTTACAACCACTTAAATCAATACTTACATTAGCAGTATTAAAAAGCTCAATCCATTCCCCCTCATCACTACCGCTGGGATTAGGTAAAAATTCTGAAATTTTAACTTGATTCCAATTATTACTAGAGCCCCCCGAGCCTTGCTGAGATGGTGGATTATCTTCATCATTTTCTGGTGGATTCTCATCGTCGCCTGGCGGATTGCCATCACCGCCATCATTGGGCGGGATATCGGCCGGCTGACTATTTATTTGGCCAGGCGTGCCACCACTAGTACTGCTAACTTGCCAATTTGACCCGCCACTATCCTGATTTAAGATAATCTTTTCTAAAGTATTGCCATCGCCAGTTGCTCCCCAAGCCGAATCATAGTGAGCACTAATATTTTGGTTTTGCCCACCATCAAAACTTAAGGCAATGGTACTACTGGTGTTTGGTAGGCTCATCACCGTATCAAAAACTGCAGCTGTAAAGCCCGGGTGACTTGCTAAAAATTGGTTAGCATCACTAGCAATAATAAAATACTCGTTGCTAGCAATAGTGCTGGTGCCATTTACTAAATTTAGTAGATGATTACTGCCATCCCAGAAACGCCAAGTTTGATTACCGCTACCTGTTAAAACTTCTACTGTTTCCGTGCCACCATTATAAATTTCAATCCACTCCTGACCACTATCTGAGCCTTGGGCATCGTACATAATTTCAGAAATTACCAAATCATTTACACTGGCTAAACTAATTTTTGGTAAAAATAAATTTAACAAAAATAAAATTAAAAATATAATCACTTTTCTTTTCATATTTTTAGCTTAGGCAAGGCCACCGGACACAGGCAAACCAGCGACCTTAGCCCAAGATAAAAATTATCTAGTTCGAACTATATTAATTAATTATCTTCTTCAATTTGAATCTCCTCTACATCAATTTCTTCTTTGGCAGTCTCATCACCTTTTACATCTTTTTTATGACTACCACCCAACATAATCAAATCTGAGGCAACTATCTCGGTGATGTAGCGAGTATTTTTATTTTTGTCTTGATACGAACGATTTTGTAAACGACCTTCCAAAAATACCTTGGAGCCCTTTTTCAGATAACTAGTAATAATTTCGGCTAAATGTCCCCAAGCTACAACCTTGTGAAAATCAGCGCGTGTCTTTTTTTCTTTACTGCGCACATCTTTCCAATTATAGTTTGTAGCCAAAGTAAATAGGGCTACACTTTGGCCAGAGGGCAAAGATTTATTAACTGGATCGCCAGTCAAATTACCAATCAAACTTACTTTGTTTAAATCCATATCGCTTTCCTTTCTTTTACTTTAATTAAAAAGTAAAAATAATTAATTAATCGCCTGTTTTGCCAATAAAATTAAAGTTTTTACTCTAATCTTAAGTTGACAAATTTGATTATTTATTTTAATATAGGCAATGAGGCTTAGCATTCCGCAAGGAATCGTTATCCTCAAAATCGCTTTTCTTAGTAAGAGCCCTGCGCAAGCGGGGTTCTTGCTTTTTTATATAAAAAAACAAATAATCGTAAAAATTATTTTGCAAATTTCCCTTATTAAATTTTGCCTGCTTGATTTCCCGAATCAAGTTATTCATAATCGCTTTTCTTAAGCCGTCGGCTAAAAATTAGCCGTCTCGATTATGCCTCTTATCTTAAATAATATTTTTTAGCTTGTCAAGAAAAATAAAAAACCCTAGCCTGCCCTGTGACTGACTAGGGTAAAATACGGATTACAACTCGTCTATGATTCTAGCTACAGCCGAGCCAATCGGCTTAGCTAGATTAACCTTGATAATCCTAGGATGCATCTTTTCATAACTAGGATAAATTGCATTACCACCAAATACCAAATCAAAAGGAGTATTAAGGCCAGGACGCAAGCCCATCTTGCGCCGCCAACCAGCGGAAAAAACCAAACGAGAAGCAATCAAATACACCTTGGTAGCGCCCAAGTTGCGACAACGCCACCCATTTTGAGTCGAGGTGCCACCGGTATCTGATTCGTCTTCTCTCATCAAAATAACCGCACCCTTAATATACTGCTCGCAGTCTTCAAAAATAATTTCTACATTATGCTCAAGCTGTAGCTGTCCAATATATTCCATTACTTCCGGCCGAATAGTGGCCTGAATATCAATTGAACCGTCGTCCTCGCGTCTTTTGGCATAATACAAAACCTTGGTCTGCAAAAGCTTAGCCAACAATACTGAGCGCAACAAAGAACCAGCGTCTACTGCCAAAACAAAAATAGGTGAAGATTCCTCACTCGCCTCTTCAACTACGTTGTTTAAAGCAAGCACATAAGCCTCGGTAGGATCTACTTTGATCATATTAAGACCAACCAAAAGACCATTGTCAATTGATTGCTGAGAATGAGGATCAACCAAAACAACCGTATTAACATGGTTATGGTGCAATTGCTCCATTAACCAAAGGTTGCGATGAAATTCATGCAATTTACCAGGATGGTCTTGGCGCCGATAAGGCAAAACTGGCGCAATCAAATTGACAGATTTGGCACCATAATGATGATGTGTGGCCCAAGCTAGTTGCAAGGTAGGAGAAATAAATCTATCAGTCAGCATACTACTAAAAAGCAAAACGTGCCTGCCGGCAATTGCTTCGGGATTGTCAAAACAATCATCCAATTCCCCGTCTGGGAAGTGACCAAAATAAGTATCAGCCAAAACAATATTATCATCGTTACGTAATACATTTACTACGTCTAAAGTGGTCTGCGCCAAATGATTAGCTCGCCCCAAACCGCATAAAGCAACCATATCTTTAGACTTGGCCATGTCTTTCCTCCTGGCTTTTGTGGTGAGTAAAATCCGTGTCAAAGAACGGGGTAAATTTGCCTTAATATAATTATATTTATCGCTCTTTGTCAAACTAAATAAAAAACGTCTTAACTAAGACGTTTTTTAAATTTTTACTATAATCAAATATGAAATCTATTTATTAAAAATTCATTAATACCTAAATAACCCGTTAGTAGTGTCGCCGTATTAAACACCTCGGCCGGTACACTATTAATAGTATAGTTACTTATCATAACAGTGGTCCTACCAGATCCGACTTGAGTAAATCGATCCTGGGCATCTGCCAAATTATCAAAACAAAACCAAACGCTACGAGTATCGGTGCTGGCTTTGGGAATTTTTGCCAAAAACTCTTTATCTAAATTCCCCATACAAATCTGACCCGATAATATACCTTCATCATGACGAGTGTAAGTACCACTAACAAAAATATTACCAGCAAATTTAATTTTATAATTGTCTTCACTCATTACTGAACCAGAAGTATATGGCCCCACACTCACTACTTTCATAGATCCAAAAGTATCACCTGCCTTAATATTACTTAAGGTAAATATATTATTTTCAACGATTTCTCCATAATTATTAATTTTTACCAAATCTGCATTAGTAATACCTAGGCTCATATAACGCATCATTTGGTAGGCAACCAAACCATTAGCCATAAAATATCTTTTACCGTCAACTGGATTTATATACCAAGCCTGGCCTCGATTTTGCACCTGAAGCAATATATATCCTTTAAATCTACTAACTAGTGTATTATCATAATTTAATTTATTTGACCCTAGCGGATTATAACCCCTCTCTAGTTCATCCCTATCATTAAAACCATCACCATCACTGTCCGCCTTATTCATATCTGTGCCTACGGCTTCTTCAGTTTTATTTAATAAACCATCGCTATCATTATCAGCATCATATGTGCCATAACCATCATGAAAACCAACTGGTATTTTAGCTAAATCAGTGTTGCTAATTCCCAAACTAAACTCGCGCATAATATCATAAGCAACGTCTCCATCTTTCATATAAACACGGGTTCCGTCTTGAGGTCTAACGTACCAAGCTTCTCCATGAGATTCGACTTGCAAAAGTATCCTACCTCGCAATCTTTTTTCAGCCGGCGCTGCCTGAGATACAGCCGGTAAAAGTAAAGATAACAAACTAAAAATTAAAAATGCTTTTTTCATAAATTTAATTTTAATAATAACAACATTAGTATACCAAAAAACCACCCCCAACGTAAACCAGGAACGATTCTTTGTATAAAATATTATCTATTAACCAATAAATCCTCCCACCTGTTTAGACCACAAGCTTTTATAAAAACCGCCTTTCTTTTTTAACAGTTCTTGATGGTCACCCATTTCAATAATCTTGCCTTGGTCTATTACCACGATTCTATCCATTTTCATAATAGTCGATAAACGATGAGCAATAACAATTACAGTTTTATCTTGCATTAAATTAGCTAGTGCTTTTTGTATTAATTCCTCTGACTCAGAATCTAAACTCGAGGTTGCTTCATCTAAAACTAAAATTGGAGCATTTTTAATAATTGCTCGCGCAATAGCTACCCTTTGTCTCTCACCGCCAGAAAGCCTTACCCCCCGTTCGCCGACAAAAGTTTCATAGCCCTCTGTGAACCCTTTAATAAATTCATGGGCGTGCGCCAGTTTAGCCGCCTTTACTACTTGATTTTGATCTGCTCCCCATAATCCATAAGCGATATTTTCACTTAAAGTGCGGTGAAATAAAACTGGATCTTGGTTAACTAGAGCAATATTTGACCATAAGCTTTCCTGACTAACATGGCTAATGTTTTGTCCATCAACTAAAATCTGACCTTTAGTTAAATCGTGTTGCCTCAACAAGATACTAGCAATAGTTGATTTACCCCCACCAGATGGACCAACAATGGCTACCTTTTCTTTAGGCTTAATACTCAAATTAAAATCTTTGATTACTTTTCTAGTTTGGTTATAGCTAAAACTAACATTGTTAAATTCAATTTTGCCAGCCGCTATTTGTAAGCGTTTAGCTTTAGGCAGATCAATAATTTCATGTGGTGTTTCTAATACTTCGGTCATTTCCTGAGCATCGGCCATAGCCTCATAATAGTATCTAATAATGCGACCAAAATCCCATAGACGATCAAACATATTTATTAAATAAGTTTGAATCAAAACAAAGTCCCCAATAGTAATGAGCCCCGCCTGCCATAATTTGATAGCATAAAACATTAAACCAATTTCTAGACCGATCATCATTAAGGTCTGCACGCCATCAAAAATATTAGTTAGGTTCCAAGAAAATTGACGGATGGCCTGTAGCTGAGAAGTGACTTTACGAAAAGCATTATTTTCTCTAGCATAGCCATTAAATAATTTTATATTAAGTTGATTAGTAATCGTATCAGCCAGTACTCCACTTACCTTTGAATCTAGCTCGCTACGCTTCACGTCATATTTTAATTTATAACGACTAAAGAAAAAATTAATTACACAAAACAATATTACCCAAACCAAAACAGCCAACCCGACCCAAACTTGGCGTTGCATCAAAACATAAACTATCAAAGAGACATTGACTATGCTTGGTATCAAGCTCCAAATAAAAACTTCCATCACTGCCCCAAAAGAATAGACAAAACGATTCACCTTTTTGACCAGTGAACCAGCAAAGTTATTATTAAAAAATGAGACCGAGTGTTTATGTAGATAAGAAAAACAAGAGTTAAATAGATCAGACATTACTCGTGTCTGAAAATAACTAGAAGTAAAACTCAAAACACGCCAGCAAGACCAAGTAAATAATTTGATAGCTAAAATAATCATTAATACTTCCGTAAACTGCCCCAGGGTAGAAGTGGTCCCGCTGACAGTAAGTAAATCAAAAAACTTTTTATAATAGATTGGGCTCAAGACATTGCCGGCTGAAGCCAAAATCACAAAAATAAAAATAACAAAAAAAGCCACACGGTATTTTAATACGTGTTTAAAATAATAAGCAAAGGTCTGCTTAGTAAAATTTTTCTTATTTGTTTTATTCATAACTATTAAGACGTTTTAACTAATCTTATATTACAACTATTTTGGATTATTGACTACCCACTAAAAAATTGCTAGATTTTTTAGGTTGTGTTCGTCCTTTACCAAAAACGCCAAGGAGTAGCCATGTGCGAAAAAGATCAAGACACCTTGTCTGATATTTGTGAATGTGACTGCCATGAATACAATCACTTAAGGCATTGCGAATGTTGCCTTGTTTGTCCTTATTGTGCACAAAAAATAAAATATTATCTTTATGAGGACCACATCAACAATGGTTGTTATATCAAAAATATCCCTGTCCAAAGATTGACAGATTAAACTTGGTCAAAATAAATAGCCCGAACATGCTCGGGCTATTTTTAATTTTATTTAAACTTAGAGTTGAGTTTTGATAGCAGCGGCTAGTCTTTCAATGGCCGTAACAAAAGCGGCTTTACGTAAATCAATTTTATATTTTTCGCCGTTAGCATGAACACTGGACCAAGCTGTCATCATTTTTTCTTTTAGTTGTTTTGCAACCTCTTCAGCGGTCCAATAATTATTGCTCAAATTTTGCAACCATTCAAAATAAGAAACAGTCACGCCTCCGGCATTTGCCAATACGTCTGGGATAAGTAAAATATCTTTATCACGTAAAATTTCGTCTGCCTCTGGTAAGGTCGGGCCGTTAGCAAGTTCTAAAACAATCTTAGCTTTTATCTCTTTGGCAATTTCTACATTGATTTGATTTTCTAAAGCAGCTGGAATAATAATATCAACTGGCAAAGCAAAAAATTCTTCTTTGCTTAATTTTTTAGCTTCTTTAAAATTATCAAAATTACCACCGGACTTTTTATGTTCCTTGATTTGTTCTAAATCTAAACCTTTAGCATCATATATAGCAGCCGATGAATCAGCAATGGCCACTACTTTATAGCCGGCTGCTGTAAGTAAGTCAGCCATAACACTACCAGCATTACCAAAACCCTGAATAGCAACTTTTAAATCATGCGCCTTGAGCTTTAAGCCTGCAACAGCTGCTTCTAAAACATAAAAACCGCCTTGAGCTGTGGCTGTGTCTCTACCCAAAGAACCACCTAACTCTACTGGCTTACCAGTAACTACACCTGGACTTTTTTCACCAACTAATTTTGAGTATTCATCAGCAATCCAACCCATAATTTCTGGTGTAGTATAAACATCTGGAGCTGGAATGTCCTTTTTTGGTCCAATTACATCACGAAAGGCTCTAACCCAAGCTCGTGATAATTGTTCTAGTTCACTTTTAGACAAGCTCTTAGTGTCGACAATAATTCCGCCCTTACCACCGCCCATCGGAATATCAACTACTGCACATTTGATAGCCATCCAAAAAGCTAGAGCTTTAACTTCGGACAAATCAACTTGTGGGTGAAAACGTAAACCACCTTTGTAGGGACCACGGCTACTATTATATTGGACACGATAGGCTTGAAATAACTGCCAAGAACCATCATCGCGCCTTAAAGGTAGACTGGCGTCTATTACCCTTTCTGGTTCTGACAAGCGCAGTAAAACTTCTTTATCTAATTTCATTATTTGAGCAGCCTTTTCTAGCTGTCTTAAAGCATTATCAAAAGCGTTCATATATTTTTCTTTCTATTTAATATTAATTAACGACCCCAATCTTGACCAACTATTTTACCGCCCTGTAAATATTTACAAGCCTGTAAGGCAGCCTTGGCTCCTTCGCCAGCAGAAATAACAACTTGCTTATAAGTAATTTGAGTTAAATCACCAGCCGCAAAAATACCAGGAGCACTAGTCTCATTATCAGCTGAGACCAAGACTTCGTTTGCCTGATTTAAATTAAGCAAATCTTTTAACCAAGTGGTTTTAGCCAGGTGTCCAATTTCTACAAAAATGCCATCAACAAGCACCGTTTGTTCTTGCTGATTAGCGTCTAGATAAACCATGCTTTCTACTTTGTTTTGCCCCTTTATCTCTTTGCTAGCCGCATTAAAAATAACCTTAATATTATCCGTGTGTAAAACCTGATCAATTAAAACCTGTTCACCTCTAAATTGAGCACCACGCACTAAAACATAAACCTGTTTGGCAATTTTGCTTAGGTATTCAGCAGCATCTAAAGCAGCGTTGCCACCACCAACTACCGCCACAGTCTTACCTTTATATAGTGGGCCATCACAAGTAGCACAATAAGCAACGCCACGACCAGTTAATTCTTTTTCGCCAGGCACGTCTAAATTTCTAGGTGTTAAGCCAAAGGCCAAAATAACCGCCCGCGCATTTACCAATTGACCATCAACTGTTTTTACCAAAAAATTATTTTCAGCTTTTTCAATCTTATCTACTTCACTAAAAATAAAATTTGTGCCAAAACTTTCTGCCTGCTCTTTCATCTTTTGAGCAAGCTCTGGTCCAGAAATTTTTTCATAACCTGGATAATTTTCAATATTTTCAGTTAAAGCCATTTGTCCACCAATATCTTTGCTAATTACCAAAGTTTTAAAAGCGCGACGCACTGCATAAATTGCAGCTGCCAGGCCCGCTGGACCAGCTCCTACTACTACTACGTCATAATTTAGATTTTCAGCCATATATTTAGGCGGCAAACTTATTTATTTTTTCAAGCAATGTGCCCTTACCCTGCATACCAATCATCTCATCAACCACCTGTCCATCTTTAAATAATTTTAAAGTGGGAATACTCATGATTTGAAATTCTTGTGCTGTTTGCTGATTTTCGTCAACGTTGAGTTTGCTAATCTTTATATTTTCTTTAGCTTTTAGCTCTTCGGCTAAAGCTTCAATAATAGGACCCTGCATTTTACAAGGACCACACCACGGTGCCCAAAAATCTACTAGGGCTACTCCCTTAAAATCTTTAATCTCTTTGGAAAAATTTTGATCAGTTAATTCTATTGCCATAAATTTATTTTAAATTATTTATTTAATTATATTTATAATATTATTATTTACTTTATAAGTTTAGGTGTGTTGAAAAAAAGTGTCAATTAAATCTAAAACCTCTTTACGCTTTAACATTGTTTGACCGCGATAACAGCCGTTTAGTTTGGCAGCAATTAAATTTTTGGCCACTGCATCTAATGAGGCCCGAGAAGCAAAAACTACTCTAATAATATCTTCTACTGGCCGTTGCTCCAGATACATCTTCTCAATGGCCTTTACCTGACCACTGATACGATGTAGCTGTGCGATTATTTTTTCTGGCTGACAAACTTGTGCTTTCATTTTTATAAAATTATTATTTATATATACCCCCATAGGGTATATTAGCATAAAATAAAAAAATGGTCAAATAAAAAAGTCCCGCCGTAACGGGACAAAGATACAGATAAAGAAGCTTGATATTTTTGCTATTTCTTACATTAGAGAACAGAAGAAAAACTACGACAATCACAACCAGACAAATAACCGCCTGTACTCAAAAAATCGATCGTTCCTAACAAAATCTGCAACAGCTTAAGTTGCTGATCTTTCATTGCCCTTTTAACCTGACTACCATTCAAGGGCGCGCTAGCCTCTGGACAAAGATTAGTAACGCAGGCCAACAGTCCAAAGCTCATACCAGCTTCCCGGGCCAAAACTGCCTCCGGAAAACAAGTAGACATACTCAAAAAATCAACACCATCTTTTCGGTATCTATCGATTTCTGCCCTGGTTTCAAATCTAGGTCCTTGCAAGGTAGAACCCAAGATTCCCTTGCGGGAAACACCACCCTTACTAACATCAACCATTAAACGTGCCAAGCTATGACAAAACAAATCATCCATTGATCTATGAAAATCAACTGAAGCTTGGTTAAGCATATCAGCAAAGGTAAAAGGTAAACCGGTATAATCAATAGCATCTGTGGGACAATATATTTCTCCAACTTGCGGATTGTCCAAATTAGCACTGCCTATAATAGCGCCAACTGCCGAGGTGGC
>CAZHLU010000029.1:0-12202 GCA_964533435.1 uncultured Gammaproteobacteria bacterium
CTGCTAATCCTTGTCCTTGTGGTTATGCAGGCGATTTAGAGCAAGCTTGTATTTGTGGACAAAACGATATCAAGCGTTATCAGAAAAGATTATCAGGACCCTTGCTTGATCGTATTGATTTACATTTAGTTTTAAGTAAAGTTAAGAGTTTAGATTTAGCAAATAAAGATGATCAACAAGAAAAATCTGGCTTAGTTAGACAAAGAGTATTGACTGCTAGACTAAGACAGTATAAAAGATTGGGTCAAAATATTTTAAATGCTGATATGTCTACAACAGATTGCCGTAATCATTGTAAGTTGGATATTGATTCGCAAAAAATTTTAAACCAGGCAGTTGATAAAATGGCTTTAACAGCTCGTGGTTATTTTAAGATTTTAAAAGTAGCTCGCACCATTGCTGATTTGGAAAATAGTGATGATATTATTCTTAAACATATATTAGAAGCTTTACAGTATCGCAATAAGCTTTGGAGTCAGTAATAATTTTAGAATTTGCGTTGACAAAGTTGCTTTTTTATGATATAATGGTAAAGTAAGTTTATAAATTGGCGAAAAAATCCTGTTTATTTCAGGATAACGCCAATTTTTTTATATATTAAATTTAGTTATATAAAGCTAATGAAAAAAATAGTTTGGGTAGTGTTTATTTTTATTCTCAGCTTTAGCTTATTTCTAGTAAGCGCGCAAGCAGCTGGCCTAAGGGATCGCTTAAAGGGCTATGTTTTGTTACAAGTGCAAGCTCATGGTGAAGCTTGGTATGTAAATCCTCAGGCCAAAGAAAGAGTATACATGAAAAATGGCGCGGTGGCTTATGAAGTCATGCGTCATTTTGGTTTAGGTGTTAGTAATGCAAATCTTGCCAAAATTCCAGTTGGCATTGAAGATAGATTTATTTGTCTAGATAACGATAGCGATGGTTTATGTAATAAACTTGAAGAGTCCTTAGGTACAAATTTGGATAATCCAGATAGTGATAATGATGGATACTTAGACGGCACAGAAGTAAAGAATGGTTATAACCCTCTTGATCGTAGTTTAATCAAGATTAAATACAACGACAAGGCTTTCCTTAATCGAGTTAGGGGCTATATTTTGTTACAAGTAGAGTCGCGTGGTGAAGCCTGGTATGTAAATCCTAAAGATGGTAAGCGTTATTATATGACCGATGGTGCGGCCGCTTATCAAATTATGCGCTATTTATCTTTGGGTATTAGTAATAATGATTTAGCCACTATACCAATTTCGGCTTATCAGTTGCCGGAAGATAATAATCAACCTGACGCACCAATTTGTGGTAATAATATTATCGAGAGTGGTGAGCAATGCGATGGTTCAGCGCCTTCGGGCTATACTTGCAGCTCTTCTTGTCAGTTGCAAGTTAATAATAGTAGTACCAGTACGCCACCTCAAAATTCTATTTGTGGTAATAATATTATCGAGAGCGGTGAGCAGTGCGATGGTTCAGCGCCTTCGGGCTATACTTGTAATAGTCAATGTCAGTTAGTAGTTAATGGTGGCGGTGGCGGTGGAGGTTCTAATCCACCAATTTGTGGCAATGGTGTGGTTGAGTCTGGTGAACAGTGTGATCAAAATGCTGGCGTGCCCGAAGACTATCGGTGTAATGCTAGTTGCCGTTTAGAATATATTGGTTCAATTTATGATATGAGTTTAATTGATCCTTATATTGGGACCCTGCCTTATGTGCAATCAGATGCTCCCGAAGGATCAGAGTATCAATGGAAGATAAATAATCAAGTAGTAGATGCTGGCACAACTCCAACTTTATTTTTAGCACACTATGATGCTAATACTAAGTCGGTTGGAGGAGATGTGCCGACAATAATCAGTTCTGTTAGTTATGAAGCTGGGCAATATAGCCAAGCTATGCTTGGGAGGGTATCTTATAATAAAAATAATAATATTGACTTTAATCAAGGTACTATAGAACTTTGGTTAAAATTCAAAAGAGATATTGCGGATTCTTATTTTGATACTGATGCTTATATATTAAAATATAGAAATAATACTAGTAATGATATTTTTGCTCTATTGGTTCATGATAGTAATGTTATAAATTTTACAATTTATGATCATAGTCGAG
The DNA here is from genome assembly GCA_964533435.1 of uncultured Gammaproteobacteria bacterium. Lineage (GTDB taxonomy): Bacteria > Patescibacteriota > Patescibacteriia > UBA1558 > GWA2-36-10 > CAZWIT01. The sequence goes on from CAZHLU010000029.1 coordinate 2,104, forward strand.
GTTGGTCTAATGCTGTACAATTAGGTACTGGTCAATATCAGATTCCTACTAATGAATTTTTTGCTTTGACCATGACTTGGTCTCTAGCCGAACAAAAAGCAATTTTTTATTTAAACGGTGAGCAAATAGCAAGACGTGATTATACGGCTAATGATTTCCCAACAATTATAAATGGTTTAGAAAATTTAGAAGTAGGTAATCAAAATGTAGCAGTTGATGAACTTAGGGTCTTAAACCAAGTATTAAATGTCGATCAGGTAAAACAAAATTATAAAAAAGCTAGTCCGTTTTTTGCTAATGAAGTCGTTTATAATAAAGAAGTTAAGGCTGGTCAAGATATTAGTATGAGTATGGTGGTGCCGGACGGTAATTTGCAAGCTAGTAAAAATTCAGCAACTACAAAAATTAATATTACTTCTCCCGATGGTTATTTTGTTCCTTATGCTAGTAGTTTTGTTGTACAATTTGCTACTCCAAGTAGTATGATTTGTCGTTATGGAACAGAAGTAAAAGCCTATGAGGATTTACCAAATACTGCTAGTGGTACAGGTACTACCCATAGTCTAACTATTAGTGTTAATCAAATTATTGAGCCTTATCCAGTAGCTATTAAGTGTAAAAGCACTGCTGGTAGTGGCGATGATTACGGTTTTTATCGTCAATATCGAGTAGTGCCACAAATAGACAATAAATATCCAAAACTTTCTAAATATTGGCAAGCAGATATGAACGCAGATCAAATTCCTTATTACTCAAAATTTGATTTGATTAATTTTACGCCAAGTAATATTAATAAAGTAGCTTATTTTAAGCAGTTGAGACAACTAAATCCTGAGCAGATTGTTTTATTGGTTAAAGCGGGTATTAGTGTCGGTGATTATGGTGGTGTGCCATTTAAATCTTTTGAAGAAAGAGCTAATCCTAGCATGAGACTTAGAAGTTCTGAAAATAGTGGACAGTTTTGTATGTTCCCATCCTTTCCGCATGAATTATTGTATAATATTAATTCTAGTCAACCTTATATTGATGTGGTAGCTGAGTATTTAGAAAAAGACATGATTGATCGTTTGCATTATTTTGATGGAATTTTTTGGGATTCGGTCGGCACTAATTTTTATTTTTTATATGATTATAATCGACAGCTTTACCCAATGTCATGTGATTTTGATTTGGATGGTGATGATGAAGATTTGACTAACCCAACCGATTTAGCTTTAGCTAGCAGTATTTGGTCTGAGGGAATGCATCAGCAAGTACAAAAAGCTTATAATCGTTTAGGTCGTAATATGTATGTTGAGGGGAATGGTAATCCAGACTATCACCAGGATTACAATGGTCGTATGTGGGAAGAAAGCTTTGATCCTTATAATTTTGCTGAATATTTTAACCCTAATAATATTCAAGGTTTTTCCTATTGGCAACAACATTCCTTGGCGCCACATTTGAATGAAAATGTTTTTGCTAATGGTTTTGCGTTTGGTACACCTACTTTTTATCGTTATCATCGTTTTGGTATGGCCTCTAGCTTGATGGCTGGTATTTATTATACTACCAGAACAGTTCAAGATTATACCAATACTTGGTGGTTTGATGAATTTTGGGTAGATCCAGTTACAGCTTCGCCTACTAATGTTAGAAATATTGGCGATGGTTATTTAGGTGAGCCATTGGGTAATGCTACGGAAGTTTCTGCTGGAGTTTGGCGTCGGGATTTTGAAAAAGGGATCGTATTGGTTAATAGTAATTATTCCAGTAGAGTTATACCTTTAAATGGGCAATTTAGATATTTGCAGGGCACGCAAGATGCCGTGGCTAATCCAGGCGGAGACACGCAATTTTTAACATTATCAGGTTCTGATGGTCGAATTTTATTAAGATCCTTATGTAGTAAAAACCCCCTTAATGACCCTTTGTGTATAAATAAATAGAGTTTTTTGAGCTGTAATAATATAGCTTATTTGACCGTCTTATTATATAGACGGTCTTTTGTACATTGAATTATTGAGCAATTCTCTTCAGGCAAGTGCCTTTAAAATAAGGCTTTTTGAGGGTATTTTACCTGAAGAGAATATTTTGGACACCTAAGCCCTAGGATGAAGTCGAATCATCCAATAAGTATTCTCCTAAGGCTTAGCCTTAAGTCACAAACATATGTTTAAAGCCCTTTATGGATTTTTCCAGCTAATATTTTTAGTGATTTTGTTCAAAATGTTTGCTCCCAATTTAGCTCAACAGCTCTTGCAGATTCTGACTAATATTCTTACGATAGTCGATACTGTGGTCAGTAATATGGCAAGTAATGTTCCTTCCACTTTTTAGGCATAAGCCTAAAAATCAGATCTAAGATCAGCATGCGCTGATCTTTTTTTGCATTAATAAAAAACCCAAGCAAGCTTGGGTTTTGGTAGGGAGCAGTCAGATTATATATCATTTATTTTTAATATTTTTTTAGCACGTTTGATATTAAAACAACAACTGAAAATGCTTATACTAAGAAAGATGATAGCTAGCTGGACTAAGGTTTTGATAAGTTTGCTATTTTGGATATCAAAGCCATTAAAAATTAAAACTATGATAATGAGCAAGATGGCTATTAGGCCAATGTCAGCTCCAAAGATGCTGAGCATTATAAATAGTACGGGCATAGCATTTATTTGTTGGTGAAAACGCAACATATGAATGAGGCTAGAAACATTGATAATTATCAGTATGGCCAGGGTGATGAGTAGTTGTTCCATCTTAATCCCTTCTGACTGTTTTTGTAGAGGTACAGATAGCTAATATAATCATATCTTAGCTCAAGCTTTTGTCAATAATTGAAAAAAAGTCTATAATAGCCATATGATTAAAAATATCAAATATATTATATTATTGGTGGTAGTTGCTACGGCATCATTTTTTGTTTATCATAAATTTTTTAACACTAAAACATCTCTTCTTTTGCCACCAGCTCAAAATTATCAAGATTTTGTTAATAAACAACCAGGCTTGGTTTTAGCTACTTCTACTGATAAGCCAGTGGTTAATATTACTACTAGTTCTAAGCCAAGTGTCAATGAAAACATTGAGCCGCCAGTTTTGGCTAAAGACGAAATTAATTTAAATATATCATTTACTTCACAAGCGCCGACTGCTAATTGGGTTGAGCCATTTGAAAATGCTTGTGAAGAAGCAAGCGTTTTGATGATTGATTATTATTATCAAAACAAAAAATTTTCTAGCAAAAAAGAAACAGAAGAATTACTACTAAGCATGGTTAAATGGCAAGAGGATAATTGGGGGGAGCACTCCAATTTGTCATTAGCTAAATTAGCTGAATATATTAGTTTAAATTATTCTTATCGTCCGGAGATCATTGATAATCCAAGTATTAATTTGATTAAACAATATTTAAATAACGGCTTACCAATTATTGTGCCGGCTAATGGTAAAAAATTGGCTAACCCTAATTTTCGTAATGGTGGGCCTGATTATCATATGCTAGTAATCAAGGGCTATTTGGATGATAAATTTATTACCAATGATCCTGGCACTAGATTAGGGGCTGATTTTATTTATACTCAAGACAATTTAATGTCATCGATGGCCGACTGGGATGGAAACAAAAATGGAGCCAGTGGCCCCAAGAGAGTTTTGATTTTACGTAAATCTTAGGCTAAAACAGTATTATTTATTTTTAGTTTAAATTCATATTTTAAAAATTGAGCAGCTTTTTCGCAATAAGTCATGCGCTCAATAAAGATGGTAAAATAGTCCATCATGTCAGTAAATTTGGTGTCTAGTTTTAAGACTAAGGTGATAGTCTTATTTTTATTATCAACTAATAATTTATTGTCAGTGACTGCATAATTAACTCGGTCATGGATATCAGATTTTATATTATGTATTTTTTTATTAATTACTCTTGAGCGATGTACATCTGATTTATCAGCAATAATTAAACAAGCCGTTATTTTATCAACTATTTTTAATTCGTCTTTATCGTGAGAAGTAATGGCTTGCATGATTGTGGCAACCTGATTTGGATCTTCGCTTTCGTTAATATAGCATTGTGAAAATAACATAGCGGCCCAGTAGTGGTGCTGAGTGCGCCCTAAAAAATTACCCATATCATGACACCAGCCGGCAATAGCAGCTGATTCTTGTTCAATATTACTTAGGCCAATTTTTTTAGCTAATTCTCGGGAGCGATCACTTACAATTGTTAAGTGGCGTCGGCCATGATCAGTATAACCTAAGGCTCTTAAGTACTTAGTAGTATGGTCAATAAAAGAATTAATGCGTTCGTCTTGTTTGATATTTTTTAATTGTAGTTGCATATTTTTTTTCAAATAAAATTACCCCAGCTTTAGTGGGGTAATTTTTTATTTTTAAACAGTTTTCTTTAAAGCGTCTTTGAGGGTTTTGCCAGCTTTAAATTTAGGCACTACTACTTCTGGTATAGTAATAGTTTCAGTAGGATTTTGTGGGTTAACACCTCGTCTACTGGTACGACGGCGAGCTGAAAATGTGCCAAAGCCAGTTAAAGTGATTTCTCCACCAGTCCGTAGAGTTTCAATAGTTAAATCCTCTAGGGCTTGTAAAACATCTTCAACTTGTTTTTTACTGACGCCAGCTTTGATGCTTAGGCTTTCTATTAGCTGAGCTTTATGCATATGTTTAACTTAATTTATTATTTCTCTTAAATGAGTAATCTTAATGCATTTTTTACTCATTTTATCTATTTCTAATAATACTGCATTTATTTCGATTTGGCTAGACTCTGGAAGTTCGTGTCGGACATTGCTACCAGTTAAAAATTTTTCTAGCATCAAATTTTTATCAATGCCCAAGCTAGAATTAAAAGCTCCTACCATACCGACATCGGTGATATAGCCAGTACCTTGAGATAAAATTTGAGCATCCGCAGTTGGCACATGCGTATGAGTGCCAACAACAGCACTAGCTTTACCATCAAGGAGAAATCCCATGCCTCTTTTTTCACTTGTCAGTTCGGCATGCATATCAACAATAATAATATTATCATCAAGTTCTGGTAAGATTTCGTTGATTTTTAAGAAGGGGTTGCTAACAGTATTGTCTTTATTGTTTAAGCTTTCGCCTAGCAAATTTACAATTACAATATTAGTATCATCAATTTTTATTTTTTGATAGCGATGTTGGTCTATAGTACGAGAGTCATTGACAGGAGTGGCAATTTTTAGATCTAGGAATTTATCTAAACTTTCTTTGCGCCAAGTATGATTACCACCGGTATAAATTTGGATGCCGGTAGTTTGAATATCGGTAACTGTTTTTTCAGTAAGACCTGAGCCGTGAGCTAAATTTTCGATATTAGCAATAACTAAATCTGGCCCATATTTTTTTTGCCATTGGGGTAAAATATTTTTTATTCCTTGACGACCAATAGAACCGACTACGTCACCAAAAAATAATATTTTTATATTTTTAGCGGGCATATTCAGTTACTCTTTTCTCTCTGATAATAGTTACTTTAATTTCACCTGGATATTTAAGCTCAGCTTCAATTTTATTAGCAATATCACGAGCTAAAGTTGTAGCTTTGTAGTCATCAATCTCTTCAGGGGAGACAAAGACACGGATTTCGCGACCAGCTTGAATAGCATAGGCTTTTTCAACGCCAGCAAAAGATTTAGCAGTATCTTCAAGTTCAGTTAAACGTTGGATATAGTCTTCAAAAGAATCTCGGCGAGCACCGGGTCTAGAACCTGAAATGGCATCAGCAATTTTTACAATAATACCTTCTAATGTTCTAGGTTTATCTTCATGATGAGCAGTGGACATGTAGGCTACTTCTTCTGGTAAGCCAAATTTTTTTAATAAGTCATAACCAATTTCTGGATGTGAACCTTGAATTTCATGGTCCAAGGCTTTACCAATATCATGAAGCAAGCCACCTTTTTTACAAATAGAAATATCAGCTTTTAGTTCAGCAGCAAGAAGGCCTGCTAAGTGGGAGACTTCTAAGGCATGTTGCAATTGATTTTGACCATAGCTAGTACGGTATTTTAGGCGACCTAAAATTTGGAGCAATTTACTATCTAAACCAACGATACCTGCTTGATAAGCAGCTTCTTCACCAGCCTTTTTAATGTCTAAGGCCAAATCTTTTTTAGCTTGTTGGATGGCTTCTTCAATACGGCCAGGATGGATACGGCCATCGACCATTAATTTTTCTAATGATCTTTTAGCTAGTTGGCGACGAATAGGATTAAAAGCAGAAATCAGGATAGATTGAGGAGTATCGTCAATAATAATTTCTACGCCAGTTAATTGTTCAATAGTTTTGATATTCCTACCTTCGCGTCCAATAATACGGCCTTTCATTTCTTCATTTGGTAAATCAACGGCAGTAGTAGTGGTTTCAACTGTGTGAGGGGCAGCGCATCTTTCGATGACGGAAGTGAGGATTGATTTTGCTTTACTTTCTAATTCTTCACTAGCTTCATTTTCGAGTTTTCTGATACGATGCAAGAGCTCATCTTTCATTCGTGTTTCAGTATTGTTTAGCAATACTTCTTTAGCTTCAGCTTGGCTTAAGGCAGCAATTTTTTCAAGTTTAGCTAGCTGTTCGTCTTTAATCTGCTTTATTTCTTCTTTATTTTTTTCTAAGTGTTTTTGAGATTGTTCTAGGGCTTGTTTACTATTTTCAAGATCAAGTAATTTTTTATCAAACAAGGTCTCTCTTTTACTAAGACGGTTTTCCATCTCTTGCAATTGATGACGTCTTTCTCTTTCTTCATTTTTTGCTTCCTCAATTAAGGCTAAAGATTTGTCTTTGGCTTCAAGTAGGATGTCTTTTTGTTTTTGTCTAGCTTCGGCTAAGAATTGTTCAGCTTTTCTAGAAGCAGAGTCTATGTTTTGTTGGATAAAGAATTTTTTAATTACATAACCCAAAAACATGCCCAGTGCTAAGCTGGCTACTAACCAAATTGGATTCATATTTAGATGCTTTCCAGTTTACTGCTTGGAAAAAATTTTTAGTTTAAACCAAAAATCGTCCTGATATAAAGGTAAATAGAGATTTTTTTAGAGAAAAAAATTTATAAATCATTGGGAATTTAGGACTGATTCTTATCTTTAAGTATAATCTTGAACCATTTTATGATTTTCTAAAAATATACAATAGTCAAGCAACCAAAACAGTAAATTATTTAATAAAATGATGTTTGAGAATACAATTATTCTCAGATAGCATTATACTTAATTTTAGCTTAAAAGTCAAATATAGCTTATATTGTATAGTTTGACTGAATTATGTAAAAATGATATAAAATTTAATCCTGGATCAAAACTGATTTCAGGTCCCTGGTGAGCCGGGGTAGTACATTCACAATCCAGCACGGAGGAGTTGCTGATGAAGCATTTGGATTTGTACAGTATTAGTTTTGAGACTTTTCAAGCAAAGTGCATAAAGGAAGCCTCGTATACTTTAGCTGGTGATGTTGCTAGGCGTAATTATCAGAATGTCGTGGTAGGATCAATTTTTAGTGGTACTACGTTATTGAGTATGGAAATGGCTCATCATATGACACATGAAAATTCAGCTTTTGTTTATACTCACAATTTTATTGGGTCTATTGCTGGCCTAGGAGATGCGGTGCAATTTCAAAGATTTTTTAATAATCATGTTCTTATTCTTATCGAAATGAGTAGGCAAAATCCTTGTGATACATTTGAAATTATGTTGCAGTATGGTAACTATCATTTTGGTTTTGGCATTGGCACTCTTAGGCAAAATTGTCTGGATGCGGTTAACTATATGTTTAGCTTGATTAGTGATGATCGTTTGGGCATTGGTGTTTTTCACGATCCTTTTGTGGCTTTGGCTGCGCATTTTTTGGGTTTTGAGGGAGCCAGAAGTCTCAGGGACATGGAAGCTATTAGTTTTGTAATGGAAGATGATGGCAAAATCCGCGTGCTTGGTATCAAGGAAGTTGTCTCTTGATATTTTATTGAACTGTCAAGTTCATATTTCCAAGACTCTTGCGTAAGCAAGGGTCTTTTTTGTAAAAATAAAGATCATCGGCTATTGCATAACATCAACCAAAGTCTTTCGGCTATGAGTGATGTTCTGCACCGATGATCTCTAGATGAGATTTTTGTGTTGAGGGTGTTTTGCATCCTCAAAACTCACCTTGGAAAATATATTAGCACATTTTTCGTTTGTGGTAAATATCTAGACAAAATTTATTTTATAATTTTATCTATCAAGCCATAATTTTTGGCTTCTTCAGGAGTCAGGTAGTAGTCACGATCAGTATCGCCTTCAATTTTTTTGAGAACTTGTCCAGTATGTTGTTGGATAATTTTATTTAAACGATCTTTTAGTTTTAGTATTTGTTCAGCCTTGATTTTAATATCACTAGCTTGACCTTGAGCACCGCCCATAATCTGATGTAAGAGTATTTCTGAGTTTGGCAAGGCAAAACGTTGGCCCTTAGCGCCAGCTGCAAGCAAAATGGCGGCCATAGAAGCAGCCAAACCTACAGCAATGGTACTGACGGGGCTCTTAATGTGTTGCATGGTGTCATAAATAGCTAAACCATCAGTCACTGAGCCTCCGGGGCAGTTAATATACATTTTGATAGCCTTGGTGTTATCTTGGGCATCTAGAAAGAGTAGTTGGGCAATTATAATATTTGCTACTCGATCATCAATAGCATCTCCTAAAAAAATAATTCTGTCCTTTAAAAGGCGAGAGTAGATGTCATAAGCTCTTTCGCCACCAGGGACTTTTTCAATAACGGTTGGTATTAACATATATTTATATTTTATTAGTATTATATAACTGTTAATTTATTATTAACATAATTGAGTCTGCCTGGCAAGATAAAGCCAGAAGCTTTTTTGTGGCCACCGCCACCAAAAGCTTTAGCAAGTTTAGCTAAGTCAATATTAGTATTAGTACGTAATGAACCACGAATAGCATTATTGTTATCCTCTTTGAGTATTAAGACAATTTTTCCTTCATTAAGGATGTGTAAAAAATTACTAAGGCCTTCTATTTTATTACCATCTACACCACACTCTTGGAAGTCGGCTTGAGTTAAGAAAGTATAGACTAATTGATACTGATCATTTGACTGTAGTCTAGCTAAAGCTCGGCCCCATAATTTTAAATGTTGGAATTCATTGTTATTAACGGTTTTATTGATAATATGTTGCAGTTTGGCACCTTGACGATGTAAGTCAGCAGCTGCATTTAAAGATAAATAAGTTGTAGCAGCATTTTTAAAGCCACCAGTGTCAGTAATTAGGCCACAAGCTAGACAATTAGCAATATCGCTATCCCAGTCTATGTTCCAGTCTTTAAGTAGACGATAAACAACTTCAGCAGTAGAAGAAGCATCTGGTATTACTAGGTTTATTTGGCCATAATGTGTATTAGAAGCATGATGGTCAATATTGATAAAACTAAAATCACCTGATAGAGCGGTGAGTAAATTTTCAACACCGGCATAATCAAGGCTGCCAGAGTCTAAAGCAATTACCACTTCATATTTTTTAGTAAAAATAATATGATCAGAATCTATCCAATGATGGTTGGGCAAAAATTTTAAATTATCTGGTACAGGGTCTATACAAAAACTAGTAACTTGTTTGCCGATATTTTTTAAATATTTAGTTAGGGCTAAATTAGAACCTAGGGTATCACCATCTGGACTTTGGTGGGAAAATAATAAAATATTTTCAGCAGCCTGAATTTTTTGCCAAATAGCTTGACTAATATGTTGGTGATTTTTCATAACTTGGTATTATAGGGTAGTTTTTTGTATTAGTCAACTGTTTTAATAGATAGGTATTATAAAAAGCTAAATTTTATTTAGCTTTTTATTTGCTTATTTTATTTATGATTATTTATTCTAAAGCTCTATCAAATTCATCATATTTAATAGCTCTTTCGTCTAGCTCCCAGTGTAGTTTGGGTACATTGTGTAGAGACAATTTTTTATTAATAGCTTTTTGGACGTGACCGGAAAATTTTTTAATAGCAGTTAGACCAGTACCAATGCGATTATCAGGTAAAACACTGACATACACTGTGGCATTTTTTAAATCAGGTGAAACAGTGACC
>CAZHLU010000030.1:0-11174 GCA_964533435.1 uncultured Gammaproteobacteria bacterium
AAATAACAACTAATAATTCAATTAAAGTAAAACCTTTTATTTCTTTCATTTTATTATAACTAAATAATATACTTAAGTATAACAAATTTAAGACAATAAAAAAACTCCTCTGAAAATCAAGGGAGTTTTTTTTATTTAAAATAGCATTTTAAATTCCACCAGAAGAATGAGCTACACAACCTGCTTGATCACAGGTAATATAACGATCAGAGCTACTATCGTCTGCTCTAAACATCCAAACGTTTGAAGTTGAAGAAGACACACAATAAGAGTTACCAGAAGTTGTAGCTACTGAATACGCCCAATTATCGGCCGTTAAATCTGGCCAGAGTGTATCTGAACCAGCACAAATTCTACCACCAGCAATTGGCGATGGGCCAGTAGCAGAATCGCAAGTGCCATTAACGCAACCTAGATTACAAGTGACTGGAGCAGCAATAGGACCGCCTTGTAATGGTAAATTATCATCATGACAAACAATAATTGCTGATGATAATGAACTTAAAGCTGACTGCACGTTAGCAGCATGAGCTTTACGTCTGGCACTATTTAAGTTAACAATGGCAACGGACGCTAAAATACCAATAATAGCAATAACAACTAACAACTCGATCAAAGTAAAACCTTTTAATTTTTTCATTTTTACACCTCCTCTCATACACCAAACTACTCTGATATAGTTAAAGCTTGAGATCTCTGAAGCTCTAAATTTCAAAATAGCCTAGCTTGATAATTTAATTAATATAACTTATTTAAATTTGTGGAATAATCCACAACCTTAATTATAGCAAATTTTTAACTATTCGACAATTTCTACTGTGACATACTTTGAGCCACTTGATACATGGGCAACATTACCGCTGCTACCATACCACCAACGCCCACACCCATAATAATCAGAATCAAAGGCTCTATTAAAGTAGTAAGATTAGACACCATTAAGTTAATTTCTCGGCTATAAAAATCACTCAATCTATCTAAAATAGTATCTATTTTACCAGTTCTTTCGCCAATTACCATCATTTGTGAAAGCATTTTTGGCATCAAAGGAGAACGAGCAAATAAAGTAGAAATAGAATTACCACCCTCTACTTCAGCAACTGTGTCTAAAATCAATTTTTGGTAAGCCTGATTATCCACAACTTCGGCTACAATTCTTAAAGCCAAAGAAATCGGTACACCACCATGAATTAAAGTTGATAAACTTCTAGTAAAACGGACTAAATATATCTTTTTATAAAGAGCCCCAAAAATTGGCATTTTTATCTTAATAGAATCCCAAATTACTTTACCTAAGCGACTATTTTTCCACCAATAAAACAAAGCGCCTAAGGCAAGTAAAAATAGTAAAATCCAAATCCAAGCTGCTACCATAAAATCTGAAATACCAATCAAAACTCTAGTAACCAGTGGCAATTGAGTACTTGTTTCTTTTAAAATAGCCGTCATCTTTGGCAAAATTGCCACCACCACATAAGTACCTACCCCCACCATACCAAACAAAATCAAAACCGGATAAATCATGGCCCCTTTAATACGGGAAGTTAGATCATAATCTTTTTCCATTTGATCAGCTAAATACTCAAGCACCTCCTCCAAACGACCAGAGGTTTCACCAGAACGGATCATGGCTACATAAAAATTACTAAAAATTTTCTTGTGTTTAGCTAGAGCATCAGACAATTTCATACCACCATCAACGTCGTTGGCCATTTCGTTGACTTTAGATAAAAAAATTGGATTAGAAGTCTGCTGGGCTAAAATCCTTAAAGCCTGCACAATCGGAATAGTAGCTTGAATCATGACTGCCAACTGACGCGAAAATATTACTAAATCCTTTTGACTAACTTTACCAATGTTAAAATTAAAGCTACGCTTGGTGCTTTTATTTTTACTAGCCTCCAAATACAAAACTATCAAATCACGGTCAGCTAAAATCTCGGCTGCTTCTTGACTACTGGAGGCTTCTACTGCACCCTTGGTCATTGCCCCTTCTCTAGTTCTGGCTCTGTATTTAAATAATAACATGGCTTACTTAATTGCTTGTTTAAATATTTGAGGATTATCAGCTACTTTCATGGCCTCTTCAGCAGCAATATCGCCAGCTCGTACTAAATCCCATAATGATTTATCCAAATAAACCATACCTTCCTCACGAGAAGTTTGCATAATGCTACTTAATTGATATAAATGATTTTCTTTAATACTTGATTTAACAGCTGGCGTAGTAGTCAAAACTTCACAGGCTAGAGCCATACCACCACCTACTCTAGGTAGTAGTCGCTGGGCTAAAACCACAAGTAGTACTTCTGATAAAATATTTTGTCCCCAAGCTCTCCTATCGGCTGATAAATTACTAATAAAACGATCTAAAGCTGATATCACAGAATCCGCATCCATAATTACTAATACCAATTTACCACTTTCAGCTAATTCTAAAACTTTTTCTTCTAAACCATCTTCATGTAAGCTAGACAGCAAGACAGCGTCAACATCATCTTCAACAATGGTTTCTAAACCTTTATTAAAACTGGTAACGTCACGACCAACTTCTCGTTGTTCAATAACTGACTGATTGTTAACAAACAAATATTCAATCGGCTCTTCAATGGTCTGGATATGCATGCCTCGATTGCGATTTAAAGTTTCAAGCAAGGCCGCTGCGGTAGTTGTCCTACCAGAACCATAAGGACCAGTAATGATTACTAAACCACTAGTTTTATTTAAACTTTGCACTACTGTTTGTGGTATTCCTAAATCTTTAGGTGACATAATCAAGGATGAAATTAGACGCATGGAAAGTGCTAAATATCCTTTTTGATAAAATATTTTTGCTCGAAATCTAGCCCGATCAGCCCAAGTATAAACAGTGGTAATTTCTTTTTCTTTATTTAAACGTTCTAAATTAGCTGGGCTCAAAAAAGAAGCCACTAAATCATTAATCAAATCTGGGCTCAATAACTGTTCATCAGTCAAAGTAACTAATCGCCCATCAATACGCAAGACTGGATTATTAGCCACTACTAAATGCACGTCCGTAGCTCTACGCTCCAGAGCAATATTTAAAATCTTATTAATAAATAAAGTGTCTGACATTTTTAAACTAAAATCTTTTTTATTTTATCAACCACTTCGGCTGGCACAAAATGAGCTTTTATTAAATAATCAGCTGCTCCCAAAGCAAAACATTTATCAATATGTTCTTTTTGGGAATAGTTGGTCAAAACAATTACTGGAATATTACTAGTCTCTTTATCGTGTTTTAAATTAGCCAAAACTTCAAAACCATCCATTTCTGGTAAATTTAAATCCAATAAAATCAAATCTGGTTTTTCTTTAGTTACTAAACGCAAAGCTTGAACTCCAGTGGTTGCAGTAATAACTTTAAAATTCTCTAGCAATAACTTAGTATTATACATTGCTAATAAGAAATTATCATCTTCTACTAATAATATTTTTTTACTGTTCATAAATTTCTAATTGATCAATTACATTTTACTGACTCGCATTACTTCTTCTACTGTAGTCATGCCAAGCGCTGCTTTAATCAAACCATCAGTCTGCATAGTAATAAAGTTTTGTTTTATCAATTCTGCTTCTGCTGCTTCACGAGCAAAACCTTTAGCAATCACCTCCTGCAAACCACGGGTAACGTTAATAGCCTCTACAATAGATAAACGGCCTTTGTAGCCAGTTTGCGAGCAATTAACACAACCTAAGCCTCTAAAAAACTTCATGTTATTGCGATCCAAGCCACCATATAAAGCTGCCTCTGGCACCTTAACAAGCTCGTCTTTGATTTTTTGCAAAACATCAGCTGGTATTTGCTCCTCTGCTTTACACTTAGGACAAATCCTTCTTACTAAACGCTGAGCAATAACAGCATTCAAAGTATTAGCTAGTAAAAATGGCTCTACGTGCATATCAAATAAACGCGGTATGGTGCCAATAGCATCATTAGTGTGCAAGGTAGTTAAAACCGAATGTCCGGTAAGACCAGCGTGAATAGCAAGTTCAGCGGTCTCATTGTCACGTACTTCTCCTACCATGATAATATCTGGATCTTGTCTAAGTAGAGACCTTAAACCGGTAGCAAAAGTAAAATTAACTTCTGGTCTAATTTGAGATTGATTAACTCCGGGAATATAATATTCAACTGGATCCTCTAAGGTGGCAATGTTTACTTCTTCTTTATTTAAATAACTCAAAGCCGCATAAAGAGTGGTACTCTTACCAGAACCAGTAGGACCTGTGAGTAAAAATAAGCCGTGTGGTTTATTAATATTTTGTTCAATCACTTTAGCTTGCAAACCAAAGAAACCTAAATCTTTAAAAGTAGGCGCCTTATCAGGTGTATCTAAAATACGCATTACTACTTTTTCTTGCCCCATCAAAGGTAAGGTAGAAACACGAAAATCTATTTCTTTATTATGAATAGTGAGTCTAATACGACCATCTTGAGGTACGCGTGTCTCGTCAATTTTTAAATTAGCCATAACCTTAATACGAGACACTAAGGCTGCGTGCACATAAATTGGCAATACAATAGTGGTGTGTAAAATACCGTCGATACGATAACGAACTTTACTTTGTTTACCAACTGGTTCGATATGAATATCCGAGGCCCTACCTTCAATAGCATGTCGTAAAACTACAGAAACAATCTTAGATACTGGAGCACTTTTAACAACCTCTCCTGCTTCTGCACCGGCCATTTCTTCTTCTGATGGCGCAAAAATAGCTTGCGCAGTATCTAAAGCTTCCCCTACTTCTTGACCTAAGGTTTCGTACTGCTTCACAGCGGTACGATAACTATCTAAAGAAATTAAAAAATATTTAACCTGATAGTTTTGTTTACGAGCTAAGAAATTTAAAGCTTCCATAGCCTTAAAATTGCTAGGATCAACAAGTCCAGCTGACAAATTAGCACCATCTCTAGCAAATACCACAATCTGATAATTTTCTGCTAAATCAGCTGGCAAAATATTTAATATGTCTGGACTAATAGCTTGACCAATCAAGTTGACATATTCCATGCCAAAAAATACAGCCTTTGCCTGTGTCCAATCTTCATCTGAAACCAAAACCAAACGACGCACTGTTTTTTCTAGATCAGCAAAAGAAACGAATTGGTTTTTTATCAATTCGTTATATTGATCATCGTTGACTAATTGATTATTTTTGAGATAATCAAGTAATTTTTGTGCTTCACTGGCTACCATAAATAACAAAATTATCTAGTTGTTTCTTCTTCTGCTGGCGGCTGATTAAAAGGAGCTGGATTACTTATTTGGCCGATTTCAATTTGAATATTAGAATCAACTAATCCCTGATATTGCTCACTATTTACTAAATCATCCAATTTATTAGTTTTAACAAAATTTTTGATATTTTCTTGAGTTAAATTTTTAGCTGATTCTATTTGCTGCATTTCAACTGGTGCCATAGTTTCTTCTTTAAAAAGAGACCAACTAATGGATACGTCCTCACGGGAAAAATAGAATAAATACAAGCCACCACCTATTAAAACGATGCCGAAAATAATTAATAAAGTAGTAAGATTTTTTTTATTTTCCATAAAAATTATCGATAATAAGTAATTACGCTAAAATTAAAGCTGGGCATATTATGATCAGGATCTGTCGAAAGGGCTGGTAAAGATAAAGTTTGGATATCCATTAAACGTAAATTTTTTTCTAAAGTAGCAATATAATTTTTAAATAAAGTGTAATCGTCAATATTAGGATCAAAAGGAAGGATTGAGCCTTCTGGAAAAAAATCTGTCATCTCTTCATTGGATATTCTGGTCAAAGAAAAACGCAATGGTAAACTTTTTAATACTGTCGAAGCGCTAGATTTTTCAGTATTTAAATTATTATCTACTGCAATATCAACGGAATTTAATTTTAAACCATTATCAAGGGCTAACTTTTCTGCTAAGACAAATATCTCTGCCACTTGAGGATTAGTAGGTAAAATTTTCTTTAATTGTTCTAAATCAGCTTGTCGATTAGCTTGAATATTTTTATATTCGCTTTCTAAGCGACCTAAACTAGCCAACAATCTCTCGCTAGCTTCTTGACTGGCAATATTTTTTTTACTTTGTTCTTGCCTAGCTTCATTACTAACCATTTTAGGTTTAAGTAAAAAAAAGTAACCAAGCATCAAAATGGCAAAAACTAAGAGTGACATAATCACTACTATATAACGATTGCTGATAACCAACAAATCGGAAGGCTGTTCAAATTTTATTTCATTTTTATTGGCCATACAAACTATTGTTTATCATAATAAAATAAATCTGGATTCAATACTAAATTAATAGAAAAACCAACGTCATTATTATCTTTTCTAGCACCACTAATACTAACCGACGTTACAAATTCTTTAGCTTCTTCGCTCTGTAAAACTTTTAGTTGTCTAGCTACTGCCTCATAATTATTGGTAGTTGCACCCAAAGTCAAAGCACCATTATTACCAGCTGAAAGACCACTATAATAAACTTCTGGTAAAGTATATTTTTCTAATAGCGTAAAAAACTTTGTCCAATAGATGTGTTTATTTAAGGCTTCTTGCACTAAATTAATTTCTTCGCCTAAAACTTTAATGTTTTTATTTAAATCATTAAAATTTAAAACCTTTTTTTCAACTTCAAGCATGGCTGTTTGTTGTAATTTCTGTTCTTTGATAATAGCCTGCTCTTGTAAGACTAAAGCACCATAAAAAACTCCAATAATAATTAAGGAAGCAACGCCCGCTAAAGACAATAGGCCATTGATCTGGCGCCAACTGCGCATTTTAGCAGCCTGCGGTATTAAATCAACATTACCAATTTCTCCCATTAGACCATTTTTGCGGAGAAGGTCTGGTTGATGAAATTTATTATTTTCAACTGGGGCTGCCGGAACCACTGGTGATTTAGTAAGCTTTTCTGCAGTTGGCATACTAGGAATAGTAAAATCTGGCATCACTGGTTCTGGTTTGGCTATCTCTGGTTTTGCTTCTGCCATAGGTAAAATAATATCTGCTTCTTCTGAAGCTTTAGCTACTTTTTCAAGTGGTGGTTTAGTTTCTAAAATATCTTCAACTTTTTGATTTAAATCTTTAAAATCCTGTTTCGGCACATCCACATTTTGTTTACTAGCCTGATGCATTTCTACATTAGCAGTCTCTATCTTGTAACCATTACGTTTTACGGCCTGAGTTAAAACTGAGGCATTCTGTTTAGCTGGCTTAGGAGCACGGGGCTTAGGCTTAAAAAAAGATAATAAACGTTCCCACCAAGAAGGACCACTACTTTTTAATTTAACTTCTTTAATTTTTTTATTAGACACAAAATCTTGAATATGCTCACCTGTCTTAATATTATTATTTGTTTCCGTAGTAATTGGACTAATAATTGGTGCTGTATAAATAGGAGACTTAATAGTTGGAATTACTAAAGGCTCAACTTTTGGTTCAACTTTTGTTTTTTCTGAATTAACTGGAGTTTTATTTGGCAATGGCTTTATCTTTGGAGCTGATTTTGAAGAAGAAAATAATTTAGACCAAAAAGAAGGCCCGCTACTTTTTAATTTAACTTCTTTAATTTTTTTATCAGAAACAAAATCTTGAATATGCTCCTCCACTTTATCAACTTTTGGTGCCGCTTTTGCTTCCATAGCCTTAATATCTGGAGCAATAAAAATAGGAGATTTAATAACTGGAGTAGGAGCTGCTGTCTCTATTTTTTCTTTTGATTCACTGACAGTATTTAAAACCGGCACTGGTTTTACTTTTGGCACTGGTTTTAAAGAAGAAAATAATTTAGACCAAAGAGAAGGATTAGAGCCACTCTCCTTACTTGCATGTGCCCCCTTGGTTTTGGTATTAAGCGGAGATGATAAGTCTGGCGTAAAAGACCAATTTGATTTTTTAATCAAATCTTCCTTTTTGCGCAGATCCTCTGGCATTAAATTAATATTTTTATCTTCGGCCATTTTTATTTTTATTAAAATATAGCTTATTGTATATCACGCATGGCTAAACCAATACTAACTGCCATACTTGGACCAATCTCATATAAGACTGGTTTTAAATCTAAAGGATAGACAATCCTATCCCAAGGGTCACCAATGATTACTGGTAACTTCAATAAATTAGATAAATACTCTGGTAATTTAGGCAACCAAGCGCTACCCCCTGTTAAAATAATCTTATCAATGGTACTAGCTCCTTGTCTTTGATAAATTTCAAAAATATATTTAATCTCATTAATAATGGCCGATAAACTTTTTTCAATTACATCCGGAATGTTTTGATTAGCACCAGCCGATAAACCAAAATCACGCTTAAATTGTTCAGCTCGTTCTTGATTAATATTCAAGCTATTCATGATGCCTTTGGTCAAAGACTCACCGCCAGTATCAATACCTCTGTTTAAAACCGGCACTCCTTCTTCAATAATACATATATCAGTATTACTAGAACCCATATCAACAATCATAATCGTTGATAAATCATTACCAATTAAAGAGCGCGACAAAGCAAAAGCTTCTGTTTCTAAACTTAATAAATTTAATTTAGCTTTTTTAAAAATATCAATATAACGAGCTACTAAATTTTTAGGAGCAGCTGTTAATAATATCCGATAGTTTTTATCATCAATATGAGTCGAAGTGGGATTAGTAGCATTAGCTGGAACCTCCTTAGTTTCTATTTTGTCTTCTATTTTTTTAGCAAATAAACCACTACTCTTAACTTTCTTTTTATTCAAAATTTTCCAATCCAAAATCATCTCTTCAATAGGCACAGGAATAAATTTTTTAGCTTCCCATTTGATAGCAGCTGCCAAATCTTTTTTTGGCATCGGAGGCAAGGTGATAATAAAATTAAAAACCGAAAAAGTAGGTAGAGCGGCTACTACTTGACGACTAGTTATTTTGGATTTACTAGCAATTAGATTAATATAATCAGCAATAGCTTGATTATTTTTTTCAACCGTACCTCTCAAAATATTGGTAGAAACATCAGCATAACCATAGGTCTTAAGCTTGGCCTGACCTTTAAAATTTTCTAACTCAACCATTTTGATACTAGAGGTACCAATATCAATGCCTAAATAACTATTACTACTTGAAAATAAATTCATAATATCTACTCTTTTTATTATCTAATTATAACATATTTATCACTTACAAGCCAAATCAATTACTAAACCTAGGTATAGATTTACTAAAATCTGATAAACCTAATGGCGGATTAGCCTGCAAACGACCATCATTGCTAAATTTTTCAGCTGGTTCTTGATAGGTTGGACTATTTGGATTTGTATCTACAAATAAACGATCTAAATAAAAACGTTTAGCCAAAACACTACCCGATACTTTTAATTGCAGATCAGCGCTACTCATAACACTACCAGTTTTAAATTGACCGCAACCAGCTTGAGGCACAGAGCAGCTATTTCCATCTCCCAAAACTACAAAAGTACCGGCTAAATTTGTGACACTTGGATCCAAAATTACATCACCCTTTACTATCCAAACTGCTGATGGAATATTTTTTAGATACCTAATAACCGGAGCTGCACCACCACTGGCTTGATAACTAATATTTTTATTAATAGTCAAATTGCCCTCGATGATTATAATACCAGCACCACTATCTTTATTTTGACCAATATTAAAAATTATTTCACTATTAATATCTAGATTGCCACTTGGCAAAGATGCTGCCTCAACATAAAAAACTTTATTTTGCATAGCATCATTATTTACCTTACTAACCAAGTCAGCGCCACTAGCTATAGTGACTATTTCACTACCAAATTTATTAATTGGATCACCATTTTCTTGAGCAGGTGTAATTAAGCCTTTATAATCCAAGGTGCCTAAAACATTTTTATATTTACCAATATTACTACTGTCTCTCAAAAAATCTAAACTAGGACGATAAGCAAGCTCGCCTTGAAAAACTTCCGAAATTGTACTAGAGCTGACTAAATTATTTATACTACCGCCTGATTCAATTAAATACGAGGCATTATATTTACGAAAAGGTGGATGATAACGACTCAAAATATTTTTTTGACCATAAATATTACCCTGCTCTACCGAAAAATAAGGATTAGAACTACTAGTAATAGCTGGTGAAAAATTAATCCAACCTAGGCCACCTAATTGCTGATCATCAGAAAAACTCCACCCCCAACCACACAAATTAGCTGTTTCACCGTTAGTAGCATTTAAACGATTATGATGATTGTCTAAAATTACACCTGGGGTTTTGAAAAAATATTCACAAGTACCACAGTTATTTATATTTTTATTATAGACATTTAAGGTGCAGCTATTTTCTAAATTTTGAATATCACAGTCCGAACAATTATAACCAGCTATCACTTTTTCTAAAGAACCAACTGTTTTTTCTTCACAATTACCATAGTCACTAGCCGATGCTAAACAATCATAATTTGTAGTACAAACTTGAGCGGGATTACTAGAACAATAGGCTTGAGGGCAATAATAATCAACTGCACAATCAGCATCGTCATTACAAGAAGTATTATTATAGCAAAAGCCTCTAGTACCAGGACATGATAAATCTGCACTATCACAATCTGCATCAGAACTACAGTCATTATTAGTAATAGAACATTTATGAGTAGTACTCACTAAACAAACATTTTGACAATCAGCATTAGTACTACAAGCAGTATTACTCATTGTGCATATGTTATTAGAGCAGGTATTAAGGCAGTCACTATTCTGATCACAATTTGGCAAAAAATAATTACCACCACACTTTCGATCAACACTACAACGTTCACCACTTGGACACTTAGCATCATAAGAACAAATATTATTAGCATCCGAATGACAAGTAGACAAATTACAAACATCAGGGGTTACACAATCCTCTGCATTACCGTCCCGACAGTAAAAATAGTCATAATCTGAACAACGCCAATTAGTCTGATATTCAACACAAAAGCCTTGGCAATCACGATCTACATTACAAGCAATAGTTGGCTGATAAAAACAAAAACCAGTAGAAGTATCACAAGTATCCTCGGTATGACAATCACTATCTGTGCTGCACGCTGAAAATTGATCATCGTTATTACAACGCTTTACAGTTTCATCTTTATAAAAGAAATACTCCAAACAATTATCACATTTATTTTTAGTTTG
>CAZHLU010000031.1:0-8545 GCA_964533435.1 uncultured Gammaproteobacteria bacterium
CTCCATGGGATTCTACTTGAAGTAAGATATATCCTTTGAGACGAGAAGCAAGAGAAGGGGCTGAGCTAGCAGAATTAATCCCTAAACCAAAGATAAACAAAAAAACGCCAATTAATATGACTTTATTCTTTATAATACTTATATTCATAAATTATATAAATAAACTTAATTATTATCTCTTAATAGATAGATTATATCATAAAAAAAGGATAAATAAAAAGAGGCTTTTACCCTAAAGCAAAAGCCTCCTATTTAGGAAAAAATATCATTAAACAACCTTCCTAAAAAATCTAGAGGCAATCTGAGCTGGCCGACAGCTGCTTTGATCCAACAAAACCCAATCACTATCCTTTACTCTAACTACTACCAATTGCTTTGGCAATTTCTGACAAATATTTGTTTTTTCATGTTTTCCTTTTTGACCACAGACACAAGTATTAGGATCATTATTATGTGTTTTTACCACTATAAACGGTCCATCTTCCTTATGCCAAGGAACTTTTTCAAACCAACTGATTTCATCACCAATTTCAAAAATTGGTTCTATGGTAACCATGCCAGCCTCCTCTGTTGTTAAAGAGCAAAACTTGGCGGGGCAAGCTAACTATATATTAATGGTAAGATAAGCTCTCAACATTTGTCAATAAAAAAACTCGGTCAGAACCTGACCGAGTTGCCTAAGCAACAACTAGTACTACTTAGGCCCAATGTCTAACACAAAGGGAAAGGCGGGAAAAGTCTTCATCAAAATATTGACTGGAAAAAACCCTCCTAAAAAACCAAGCGTAAATAAAAAGGCAAAAACAATACTTACTATTGCTTGTTCAGCACCACCAACGCTGTTACTCAAAACGATTGGTAGCATACCAACTAAAAGGCCTAATTTAGTTGACTTAATCGTAATAGCTAAGGCTAAACCAAAAAATAAACCACTAATAAAACACGTGGCCGTTATATTCATATAAAAATTAAAAGGTTTTATTTTTACCAAAAAACTATAAAGCCAATAAGCCAAAAATACAATTACCACGCCTAACGCCAGACGAATCAATCGAGGCATGCCTTGCCTCCCTTTTTGTTAAGGTGCTAAGCATTAGATTGCAGGACTTTGCAATCTAAACTATTGGTATTATTAAACTTTATCAAGACTATGTCAATAAGAATAAACTTTAAGATTTTTTAGCTAAAGCTACTAAATTGTACTTAGACCAATACACTCCTCTATCTAATAAACTAAAGCCACTAGCTTTCAATAAATTAGTTAATTCTCTCTTAGTAAAATGATGATAATAGCGCCAATATTTTTTATTACTACTTGCTAAAGTATAGGGTACAAAGCAATCATTCCAAGTTCTTTTTTGCCAAAATCGATTAAACCAAGAACTTAAATATTTTTTCTGACCCAAATTCCAATTAGTCATAAATAAAATACCACCTGGTTTTAAAATAGTATTAATCTTTTGCAATAAATATACGCGCTCTTTTTTTGTATAAAGATGATGAAAAGAAGCAATCATTACGACGCAATCAAAACTCTGAGCCGGAAAATCAATCGCTTGCATATCACTTAATTGAAATTTATAATCTGGCCATTGCTTTTTGGCTTGATTAATCAACTGCTCACTAAAATCTACGCCTAGATAATCAAAATCCTTAGCACTATCTTTTAAAACCGAAAGCAAGCGCCCATTACCACAGCCCAAATCCAAAACCTTGAAACTATCTGGTAAATGTGGTATAAAGACAGACAACTCTGGCCAAGCAAATCTACGCGTATCCGAAAAATCCTTGGCAATACTATCATAGGTTAAACGTAAATTATTTTGAATATTTTGACCCTTCATGGAAAAAAATAATAATAAAATTTATCAAGCAATTGTACTAGAGTTGGCTAGCAAAAAATATGCCTCTGGCTTAGAATTTAGCAAAGATTTACGCCAAGCTTTTTCTAGTCGCAATATTGCTCCTGTT
The DNA here is from genome assembly GCA_964533435.1 of uncultured Gammaproteobacteria bacterium. Taxonomy (GTDB): domain Bacteria; phylum Patescibacteriota; class Patescibacteriia; order UBA1558; family GWA2-36-10; genus CAZWIT01. The sequence goes on from CAZHLU010000031.1 coordinate 1,972, forward strand.
ACTAAGGCTATACTGATTTCAATTTATCGTCAATTACTCAAAGATAAAAAAATAAAAGCGGACAAAAATTTTGAACAACTTTTAAAAAAAAGAGCGGTCCGAACTTTATCCGGTGTATCGGTAATCACTGTTCTTTCTAAACCTTTTGTCTGCCCTGGTCGTTGTGTTTACTGTCCTACTGAAGTTGGTATGCCTAAAAGCTATTTATCTAATGAACCAGCGGCTGCTCGCGCTAAAATGAACCTCTTTGATCCTTTTAGACAAGTGACCATGCGCATTCAAGCTCTACAAAACAACGGTCACTCCGTAGATAAACTGGAGATTTTAGTCTTAGGTGGTACTTGGTCAGTTTATCCTGAAAAATACCAACACGAATTTATCCGCGATTGTTTTTATGCTGCCAATATTTTTGGCAAAAAAAATAAACGCAAACCATTTTCTTTACTACGTGAACAAAAAATAAACGAAACTGCCAAATATAAAATTATTGGCTTAACCTTAGAAACCAGACCTGATTTTATTAATCCTACTGAAATAAAACGAATGCGACTGTTGGGTACTACCCGAGTTCAGATCGGCGTCCAACATACGGATAATAAAATTTTAAATTATATTAAACGCGGACACACAATTGAACAAAGCATAAAAGCTACTCGCCTGCTAAAAGAAGCTGGCTTTAAAGTCGACCATCATTATATGCCTGATCTACCTGGGAGCACACCTCTCGAAGATTTAAAAATGTTTAAATATGTTTTTTCTTCTCCTGATTTACAACCTGATCAAATAAAAATCTATCCTTGTATAGTCAATGAATTTGCTGAACTTTATAAATGGTATAAACAAAAAAAATATAAACCCTATACTACTAAACAATTACTTGATTTACTACTGGCCGTTAAACAAATCGTGCCCCCTTACATGCGCATTAACCGCCTGATTCGTGATATACCAGAAGAAAGTATTATTGCTGGTAATAAAATTACCAATCTAAGACAATACTTACAAATCGAACTAAAAAAACAAGGTAAAACTTGCCGTTGCTTACGTTGTCGCGAAATCCGTAATGATCATTTAGAAGGAGCCAAAATTGAATTAGTAAGTAGAAAATATCAAGCCAGTGAAGGCACTGAATATTTTTTAAGTTGGGAAGACAAAAGTAAAGATAAAGTTTATGCTTTTTTACGCTTAAGATTAAATAATAAAAAACTAAAAAATATTTTCCCCAGCTTAGACAAAGCGGCCATTGTCCGCGAACTCCATGTCTATGGTCAAATGATCCCGGTTTATCAAGAAGACTTAGATGATGAATTAAGTCATACTCAACATTTAGGCTTAGGTAAAAAATTAATGGCTGAAGCTGAAATTATTGCCAAACAAGCAGGCTATCAAAAAATTGCTGTTATTTCTGGTATTGGTGTTCGTAATTATTATCGAAAATTAGGCTATCGTTTGCAAGATACTTATTTAATAAAAAGCTTGACAGACAATAAATAAAGTGTTTTAGTTTAAATATCAAATATTTTGTTCATTGATAGTCGCCAAAATAGCCCATAAAAGGGCTTTTGGATAGAGAACCGAAACCGGAGTGAGATAAACATGAAGCGCTTGTTGCTAGTCACCATTATCATCTTGATAGTAAGCTATCTTACAGCCACTGTGTTTGCAGCCGAACCAAACAAAAACAATCTACCCGAGAGCTGGAAATTCGAGGGTAAAAAAAGACCAATTGTACTAGAATACGAGTATTCAAATATCAAAGGCACATCTTACTTGCGTGGATTCGTAATGAGAGTTTCTGAATACAGAAATATCCTGAAAGATAAACAACTAAAGCTACAAGCAGCTGGTATACCAATAGAACAACTATCCGGAGAAGAAGCTGAGATGTATAACGAACTTGTCGACTTAAGTAATAAAGGCGTTATCGGTTTAAAAATAGCGCTATTCACAGATCTTGTAAGTGGCGCCAAAATAGAACCCGAACACCTACTGATAACTTTTGATAAGGGCAAAAAAAGCTGTACAGCAGTCGGTATTGTATACTTTGATATAGACAAGACTGATACTGAACTAGGTAAAGCCTTAGTAGTTAAAAAACAGGCACCGAACAAACCTCTGCAAATCGTTATTTACGTTCCAGATAGTTTTAGTAAACCATATAGCAGCTACCCTCCAGAGCAATGGGTAACAAAAATTACTATAACTTCATCACCTGCAAATCCCGTTGTTTCCAAAAACACGGAGAAAGGAAGGTAAACCCCCACCGTTTACTGTCATCCCTCCTACCGTCAACCATATCCTTTGGTTGACAAAACTCAAACCGGAGACAAGAGCATGAAAAAGACACTTTGTGCGCTAGCCGTGATCTGCGCGCTCATGATCTTGCCGGTCACTGTACCGGTACCGACCATCAGCGTCACCCAGGACACGGGACAGTCCCTCCAATCCGAGCTCGCTGCACCCAGGGTCAGCTTCGATCTGCAGATCGTCGAGCTCAAGCTCGTATCCGAAGCTGCCGCCTGGCCGCCGGATTGCGACGACGGATTCTTCTCGGCCCGTTGCGTACGCGCCCTCATCATGCAACTCTTCGGCGGACGCGACAACTGGTAACAACTAGCCCTACCGCTAGTTGAACTGCGGGGGATACTCTTGCGAGAGTATCCCCCCTTTTTTTATTGACAAAAAACTAAATATATTATTAAATACCTAGTTGAAATAGGTACCTTGATTAACCCACAACCGGAGGTTTCTAAATGCCAGGACAATTCACCACCATTTCCATGGGGACTTGGTGGACAGAATTAGCAAAAGATACTCAAAATTCTTTTATTGCTTATGCCGAAGCAGCTTGCGCTAACGGCCTGGTTGAGCCACAAAAAAAAGCTGAATTTATAGTAAATGTCTGTTTGCGTGTCTTAAGACCCGAAGAAGGCGACGGCAATATCAACGAAACAACAATTGCTGATCTTGCCAGAGCCGCTGGCTACTACGAAGGTCAAGTCCTTATCTTTACCAAACATCTTTTTGACAGATTTAAGCAGCCTGTCAGCACTAAGGAAGCTGCCAAGCTTTTGGCCGGCTTTGCCGATATCAGAGAAATCCAGACGCTCTGTCGTCAGGGTCGCTTGCTAGCCAATAAGAACCAAATGAAACATTGGCGAATTGACCCTGAATCAATTATTGACTATCTGCTTTTCAAAAAACGAGAAGCTCAAATCCAAGCTAAGAAAGCCTCCTGATATCAAAACCCCCAAGTCAAGTGGCTTGAGGGGTTTTTAATTTTCTAAATATTTTTATTGTTGAGCTGGCACAACTCCTGTCTTAGTCGGAAGTGGTGTTGTATTTAAAATAGCTTTTAAATCTTCCCACTTAGTAATACAAGTTTTATCAATACAGATTCCATTAGTAGTAATACCTTTATCATTAATAGTTAGACGATTATCACCATGCCAAAAATTTAGAGCACCGCCGGTCATGTTCTGATAAATTCCCCAGTGTTGATTGTTGCCACTTTGAATATCTAATTCTGCATTACCGTTAGTTGTTTTGAGATGTAAATTACTATTAGGACTATCGGTGCCAATACCCAAACGATTATCAGAAGTAAAAACAATATTAGAAGATGGATTGAAATTAAATTTTATACCAAAAGTTGAATAAACATTATTATTAATATCAATTCGTGGATTTAAATTATTAGAAAAAATTAAATTACCAGCCGCAATTTCTGTCTCACCGTCAAATCTAGCAGCTAAGGCATTATCTGACCCACTAGCAACTGCACCGTAAACACCAATACTATTATTTCCAACCGCTCTACCATAGACACCTTTAAATCCTTGTCCTAAAACACCGGTGCCTGATTCGCTTAGAGCATTACCCACAATACTATCATTAGCAGCTGTACTTACAATACCTTCGCTCTGCAAACAAGCGCCTGGGTCTTCTAAATTATTTCCTACACAAATTTTATTAGTACGCAAACCATCTTTTACAACTACCCTACCATCAAAGTAACCGGCATAAGCATTTTCAATTCCACTGACCACCTTACCATAAATACCGGCACCATTATTTTGAGAAGCAAAACCGGCAACGCCATAAAAACCATTACCAGTTACACCGTGACCCTCTGTCCAGCCCATGGCCGTACCAACCACACCGCTAGTAACACCAATACCCATAATTGGAATATCAGCACTAATCTCTTGACCAAAATCACCCACCAATAAATTAGCTGCTCGCAAACCACCTTTAATATCAACCTTGCCATCGAAATAACCAGCGTAAATACCACTACTAGTAGCACTGTCAAAAGAACCAGCTTTAGCAAAAATAGCATAACTATTTAGTCCAGTAGCCATAAAGCTGCCCGCTTTAGTATTAGCTCCAGAAACTGTGAATTGACCAGCCGTTGATCTGTCGCCATATGCATAAGAGTCTATCGCATTAACATTAGCTTCATGATTTTCAACATTAACCCGAGGAGCAGACAAAGCCCATGGCCATTGTCCGTTTTGTAAAGTTAAATTACCATCAAGACGAATAGTACGATCAGAATTTGAATTGATTATTTTAAAATTACCAGTATCTAAGTCTGCGCTTAATGGATTAGTTACGCTACTATTAGTAGTAACTGTTGTGGCAGCAGGATAAGTTTGGGCAGTAGTTTTAGTTTTGACTGTATTTACTGGCGTAAGCTCTGTTGTGCCATCAGTAGCTGTCACTCTAGCAACACCAGCATTATAGCCTTGTAAAAACAAAATTTGTTTTTCTGCATCCGAAGGGCCAAATAAACTAAAAGCTAAACTAGGCTGTGGTACTAACCAAACCATTCCTAAATTGGCAATCAACCAGATGTTTAATAATCTGTTTTTAATCATAAATTTGTAATTTGTAATTTAAATTTTATATATATAAATATTAAATAACTAAAAATATTATACCATATTTTAAAAGCTCCTACTATACTCTATTGCCAGTAGCTAAAATTATGCTAAACTAAATGATGTTAAATCATAAAAACATGCAATATTTAAGTAAACAAGACCCAGAAATAGCTAAAATAATAAACTCTGAATTAGAGCGTCAGCGTCAAGGTGCTGAAATGATTGCTTCCGAAAATTTTGTATCCTTGAGCGTCCTAGAAGCCGCTGGCTCAGTGCTAACTAACAAATACGCTGAAGGTTATCCTAGCAAAAGATACTATGGCGGTAATGAATTTATCGACCAGTCAGAAAATTTAGCTATTGAAAGAGCCAAGCAATTATTTTCAGCCGAACACGTTAATGTACAGCCTCATTCTGGCTCCCAAGCCAATGCCGAAGCCTACATGGCTCTAGCTAATTTACACGATACAATTTTAGGATTTTCTTTAGCTCACGGCGGGCACTTAACTCATGGTCACCCCGTAAATTTTTCTGGCAAATCTTATAATTTTGTCAGCTACGGCGTATCTAAAGAAACCGAAACTATTGATTTTGATGAAGTACTTAACCAAGCAAAAGCTCATAAACCAAAAATAATTTTAGCTGGTGCTTCCGCTTATCCTCGTCAAATTGATTTTAATAAATTCAAAAGCATTGCCGATGAAGTCGGTGCATACCTCATGGTAGATATGGCTCATATCGCTGGCTTGGTAGCAACTGGTTTACACCCTGATCCTATACCAGTTGCCGATGTAGTCACTACTACAACCCACAAAACTTTACGTGGACCACGTGGTGCGATGATTTTATCAAAAATCAATGACCGCTTGGATCCAAATAATAAAAAAAATTTAGCTCAAAAAATAGACAGTGCTGTTTTCCCTGGTTTACAAGGTGGACCACTAGAGCATATTATTGCTGCTAAAGCAGTTGCTTTTCAAGAAGCTTTACAAGCTACATTTAAAAAATATCAAGAGCAAGTTTTAAAAAACTGCAAAACCTTGGAAAATAAATTTAAAGCCGCTGGTTTACGCTTGATATCTGGTGGTAGCGATAATCATTTATTATTAATCGATGTTACTACTTTAAATTTGTCCGGTAAAGAAGCCGAGGCTCTATTGGATGAAAATTATATTTATACCAATAAAAACATGATCCCTTTTGATGCTCGCAAACCAACTGATCCTTCTGGTATTAGATTAGGTACACCAGCCTTAACTACCCGCGGACTCAAAGAAGCCGAAATGGAAATTATTGCCGAGGTAATCATTGATACTCTAAAAACTAAAAGTGTGAGTGATAAAAATAAAAATATTATTTTAGAATTAATGAAAAAGTTTCCACTTTATCCTGAATTATAATATGGCTCAAATAATAGATGGCAAAGCAATCGCCGAAAAAATAAAAGCAGATCTTGCTCAAGAAATCTTTAGTAATTTTTTACGTCCTAGTCTAGCTGTACTTTTGATTGGTAATGATCCTGCTTCTAGATTATATGTCAGTCTAAAAAAGAAAGCCTGCCAACAGGTCGGCATTAATTTTCATGAATATTTATTACCAGAAACAATTAGTGAAGATCAAGTCTTAGAAAGTATAAATTTTTTAAATAAAGATGAAACTGTCCAAGCAATTTTAGTGCAATTACC
>CAZHLU010000031.1:8645-10548 GCA_964533435.1 uncultured Gammaproteobacteria bacterium
AAAAAAGATGCTATTATTATTGATGTTGGTACTAATAAAATTGGCGATGCAGTAGTTGGCGATGTAGACTATAGTGGCGTATTTGAAAAAGCAGGACACATTACTCCGGTTCCCGGTGGAGTTGGTCCCATGACAGTAGCCATGCTTTTATATAATACTGTGCAGTTATATAAAAATAATAAATAAAAAACTATGGAATCAATAGAAAGAATACATAGTCAAAGTATGGAAGCCGAACCAATAAGCGCTGGTGGCACTAAAATATTACTACAAAGACATCAGGAATTTATCAGAGACAAAGAAGATGAAAAAGCTGGACACTTAACTGCTAACGGTAAAGAAACCGGCGAAATAGAAGCGGAACAAAGAATACAAAATTTAATTGAACAAGTTCCAGAGACAGAAAGGGGCAATTTGTTCTTTTTAATTTTAGCAAGTGATACTACTTATGAAAACGGTGGCGCACGATCTATGGAAACTGCCGATATAATAGCTAAAAAGATTCGAGAATTATTAATACAAAATTGTATTAGCGAAGAAAATCTTCTTAATATATCCAGAGAATATAGGGGGGCTGAAAATGGCGGCCCTAAACCAGTTGCTAATCTTCGGGAACCTCTAATGTTTGAGGAAAGTCCAGCTTTTGTACAATTTTTAAAAGAAAAATACCCCGAGTTTAAAGATTTTTGGATTGCCTTCGAAACAGAAGTTGAAAAAGAAACCAGAGAAAAAATGGGCGCTGAAGGGCCAGAAGAAATGGCTGATAGAATTGAAAAATATCTAAAAGTTTTAAAACGATATTCTGCTTTATTTCATAAAGAAAAACCAGACAGCAGATTAATTATCTGGTGCGTCTCACATTATGACACGATAAGTCCCTGGACAAAAAAATATGTTTTAGATCAATCTATAACAGAAAATCATCTGCCCGTAGATTACGGCGCTGGTTTAGCAGTTGATTTAGATGAAGAAGGAAATGCTAGTATTGATACTGAAGGAAAAAAATTTAAATTAGAATTATAATTTCGCTTTGTACTTATTTTCCAAATAACTTACCGCCGCCTCTATTGACGTAAAAATAGGGGCTTTATGTTTATGAGCTATTTTTTTAAAATATGCTCTACTGCCTAAAACCTGTTTAAAGTCACTACTTTTAGCCCCACCGTCATAATTTTCTGTCTCTCTTTTTATTATATATTTTTTATGCGTTTTCCAGTTCGGTAAAACAACAGCGTCTGGAGCAAGCCAATTATTAGAAGCACCCATAATCCATAGCCCCATTTTTTTGGCCTGCATTGTTATTATGTCACTCATTTGGTCCACTTCATCCATGGAAGCAATGCTTTCAAGCCACCAAGCTCTATTTGGATGCGCGTTGGTAGCTATCCAGAGCTCATCACCGTCAATCCAGTTTTTCTTTTTTTGATTTTTGACAAAATATGTTTTACCAGCACCAGACGGAGCCAAAATAAAGTAGCCCACAGAATGTGCAATGGTTTTTTTCTTAAAAGAATAAAAAACTAGCCTTCCATCACAAAATGCTTTTGGCACAAAACCATGCCGATCATTTATCCTAATAAATTTTGACATAAATTATATTATTACTTTTTTATTATACCAAAAAACATAAAAACAGCCTACCTAGCTGTTTTTATTTCACAAATTTTTCTAAAATTTTTTCTTTTATTTTAACGGGTTTTAAATCAATATTCTTTATATCTGTTAAATTTACCCAAGTAGGAATATATTTATTATTTTCATTTTGCCGACTTAATTCTGGCTCACCCAATTTCAGCTCACCAGAAAAATTTTTAACTAAAAAATAATTATCTTCCCTGCCCCTATTATCAAATTGCCAAAGAAATTCTAAACCGCTTATCTCTAAATTTGATTCTTCTTTAAT
>CAZHLU010000032.1:0-10370 GCA_964533435.1 uncultured Gammaproteobacteria bacterium
CATCCAGCAGCCATTTAAGGCGATGATGGATGGTGCGGGCGAGAGGATTTGAACCTCCACCCCAAAACTGGGACAAGCCCCTCAAGCTTGCGTGTCTACCAAGTTCCACCACGCCCGCCAGTCTTATAATTTTACTTCTTTGAGGCGTTTTTTACTATTACGTAAATATCCTAGCTTGGCACGTTTAACTTTAGCTTGTTTGACGCCTTCGATTTTAGCTACTATAGGTGAATTGATTGGGTATATTTTTTCTACACCAATGCCATCAGAAATCTTACGAACCGTAATGGTGCCACCTGCTTCTTGGCCGTGTTTTTTAGCTAAAACAATACCTTCAAAGATTTGAATTCTTTCTTTTTCAACACCCTTGGCGTTTTTTTCTTTAATTTTTTCGTGTACCCGTACAGTCATACCTGGTTTAATGGTAAGAGTTGTATTTTGTTCTGGGTTTGATGCTTTAACAGCGGACATAGCAATACTTAGTTAATTGTTGATAAATAATAGTTATTTGATAATAACTACAATATTTTAGCCTAAATTTTAGATTTTGTCAATGCTATTTATTTAGGGTTTTTTGGATAAAATCCAAGACTTTTTCAGTAGCAGTTTGAGCGGAGATATTGGTGGTATCAAGGATAAAATCATATTGTTTTTCGTCAGTATGGTCTAGATTGTAGTATTTTTTGTAACGAGCAAGATCACTGGCTTGTCTGGTTTGTTGGTAAGTTTCTAATTCAGCTAGACTTTTAAATTGTCCTTCGTTGCGTTCATTATCTTTTTGTAAATCCTGCCAAATTCTTTTAGCACCCTCTTTTGGTTCTACTTTGATATAGAGTTTAATAGATTCTGGTAAAAAATGAAATTGAGTCCGTCCTTCAATGACTACGATATTTTTTTGAGCCATTTGGCGAGCTTGTTTAGCAGCAGCTTTATCTACATCAATATCAGTTTCAGGGTGGTCAGCAGCATATTCATTTAATTGGGCTAAACTCATACCCTTATCTAAGGCTAGTTGCCTACGTAAACCGCCGACATAGATCCTTTCGGCTTTTAATTTTTCGGCTATTATTTTAGCAATAGTACTTTTACCACTACCGGCTGTGCCGGAAATACTAATAATGCTTTTCATATAATTTATTTTAATTCGGCTAAAAATTTTTCTAATTCAATTGGTAATTTTGATTGATAAGATTGCCACTGGCCTTGGGCATCTTGAAATTTTAGTGAACTGGCATGAAGGAAGATGCGTAAGTCAACAATCTTTTTCTTTTTACGTAGATCTTTAGTTTGATAAAGTTTATCACCAACTATTGAGTGACCAATACTATAAAGATGAGCTCGGATTTGGTGCATACGTCCAGTTTTAATTTGAACTTTGATTAGAGTATAGTTAGGATAACGTTTTATGACTTCATAAGTAGTATGAGCATTGAGTCCTTCACCAGCGGGTAGGGCTTTCATTAATCCGCTTTCATTATCTCTTTCTAAAGGAGTAATAACTTCGCCTTCGTTATTAATAATATTGCCATGAGCTAAGGCTGTATATTCTTTGATAATAGTTCTTTCTTGAAATTGTTTTTTGATAATTTCAAAAAATTTTTGATTTAAAGCAATGATCATGAGCCCTGAAACTTCTCGATCTAAACGATGAACAATGCCAGGTCGTCTAGGGTCATCGCCCACGTGAATTAAATCAGGAAATTTTTCCAGCAACCAATTAGCCAGAGTATTGGTTTCTTTTTTATCAGTTGGGTGGACAAGTAGGCCATGAGGTTTATTAATAATTAAATAATCTTCAGTTTGTTTGATAATGCGTGGTTTAATTATTTTATTATTTTTTTTAGCAATTGGGTGATTTAGATCAATTTCTTTGGCCTTATATTCAATTAAATCGTCAACTTTAAGCCAACGATGAACACTGGGTATTTCTTGGTTAACTTTAACTTGGCCATCTAAAATTATTTTTTTTATTTGGCTACGGCTAATATTGAGCTTTGTTTGCAAATATTTATCTAAGCGCTCTTTGCTGGTTTGTTGGTAAGTGAATTTCATAAGTTAAATTTAACAAAAAATTGATTTAAAAGAAAGGGCGAACAGCGCGCACGGAAAGCACGCTGGCCGCCCTTTGTAGTTATTGCCCCAAAGATAAACTATGCCAACTGAAAGATTCTGGAATCGACATTGGTGCATTCGGTTCCACCAACTTGCAAGCAGAGGACTTGTCCACCTCTATCTTGGGGATGTACTCCTACAACCTTGAATGGGCCAAAACCGTGATTTACAGTAATACGCACATGGGCGGTCTGGAGAGGACCGCTATAGGCCGGAATAACCTTAACTCTGTCGCCAGGCTTGAACATGGCCAAAGTCCTTTCTGGGGGCTAGGGGTGAACGATAAAGGGCTAAACGATTGTATACATTAGCAATTTTAGCAGTAAAAAGCAAGGGTGTAAATAAAAAACCTTGCGCCAATACTGGCGCAAGGTGACACTTAATAGTGGGTTTATTCTATCTAGATTGGCTCGTGCGAATATAGGCCAGGCTTATCTAGATTTATCTGTTCTAGTTCAAAACGGGTTGTTGCAATTAACTTTATGCCTTGTGGCGGGTATTGTTTTTTTGCTAACCAAAATGTATAGCGCAGAGTCATACCTTCTGTAAGGGCATCTTTATTTGTTACTATACTTTCACTAAGACCACAGAATTGTCCAGCAGCACTAAACGGATTGTGTATTCTAGTGGGGTCAACATCGCCATAGTGGCAACTGAAGCAGAGGTCGGTACCCATTACATGAAGAATTTGGTCAAGATGAGTTGTGCCATTTACACTCTGCATGCCATGTAGTCTACGAGCAGCAATATCAATTTCTTCACCGGTATAGCCTTCGCGATCTGCTATGAGCACCAGACAAATTTCTTTGGTCAAATTTTCTGATCGATCGATAAGAAAAGCTAGAACTCGTTTTAAGAGTTCATTACCATCTTCTGAATGGAAAATTACATATTTTAAAGCAGCTATTTGCTTAGCCGTGAACATTTTTACCCCCTTATTTTAAGGTGCTTTTACCACCTAGGCAGAATACCTAGATTTAGGCAAATCTTAACATAGTAATTTCGCTAGATCAATAGATGTTTTAGTTATAAAAAAAACAAGCTTAATGCTTGGTTTTTCTGGCTGTGCCTAGCCGAAGCTCACAAAGTGAGCAAAGGCTTGGTGCCCCCAGCAGGATTCGAACCTACGACCGTTTGCTTAAGAGGCAACTGCTCTACCAGCTGAGCTATAGGGGCATATTGGTAATTAAGTTTTTTGGATTTTTGCTTAAGAGTCCGCCTCCGCCAGTTGGTGGATGGCGGATCTACCAGCTTAAGCTTAGGGGCATGTAAATATTGAAATTATGGGGTGGTGCGGCCGGCAGGAGTCGAACCCGCAACCCCTTGGTCCGAAGCCAAGTGCTCTATCCATTGAGCTACAACCGCTTAATAAAAAAATAGCATGAAAAGCTATGATTTGTCGACATTATAGTATAAAGTAAGGAAAAAATCAAGGCCAATATTTAAGCCCGAGGTTCAATAAAAATATGTTTTACTTCACTAGCAGCTTCTTCATATTCATTTAAGTGCGCTTGTTGGATAACAGCAGCAAACTCCATGGCCAGAGCTTCAAGTAGTATTTGGTTATTGGCGCTATATTCTTCTTGGTCATGTTTATTTCCTAAGATAATAAAGCCTAAAACCTTTTTTGGTAATCTAATAGGAATGATAATATTGGTATTTTGAACTAAACCAGGTAATAATTGTTTGCTTTGAGGCCAATCATTAATTTTAAAGATTATAGTTTGTTGATTTTTTAGTATATTTTTTAATAAAGGCCAATGTTCAATAGAATAATATTGTCCCTTTTTCCAAACAGGATAGTTTTGGTTTTGGTAAATATGTATTTTGTTTGTGGTATGAGAATAACTAGCAATAGCTGCGTATTGAGAAGGTATAATTTCCAGAATAATGTTTAGTAGTTTTTCACTAATTTTTTCTAGACTATTTTCTTTACCTATAAATTGACTAAAAGCAAAAAGGGCTAGTAATTTATTATCAGCATGATTTAAACGTTGGTTTAAAATACTTGCAATTTGGTTATAAATTTTATTTTTCAGATTACTTGATTGTTTAATCAGGCTAGGCCAATGTCTTTGGTGTATTTCTAGTGTTTCTAAGTCAGTTTTAGCTCTTAAATCATGCTCATATTTTTGCTGGCCATCTATTAAAGACATTTCTCCCAAAAAGTCGTTGGTATTAAATAAGGCAATTGTTTGTTGTTCGTCATCGATTTGACTGACAAGTTCTGCTTGACCAGATTTAATAATAATAAGTCGGTCTTGAATCTTATTTTGACTAAAGACGTATTGGTTAGCTTGATAATTTTTGGCTAAACAAAATTTTTCTAGTAAAGCAAGTTCTGTCTTGTCTAGTTTTTTAAACAAACTGATATTAGCTAGATTAAATTTTGCCATTTTTAGCTTTGGTGTCCAAGATAAGCCACAGCTGTGGTTTCTTCAATTAGATTATTATCTAATAGTTCTTTGATATTTTGTTCCATACTAAACATCCCTTCTTCGGCGCTAGTTTGGATAACACTTTTTATCTGAGGAATTTTATTTTCACGAATAATATTAGCAATGGCCGGAGTATTTACTAAAATTTCACGGACAGCTACGCGACCGCCACCGACTTTTGGCACTAATTGTTGAGTAATAATACCACTTAAAGAAATTGATAATTGTAAACGGACTTGGGATTGTTGGTGAGGAGGGAAAACATCAATAATACGATCAATAGTCTGAGCAGCACTATGCGTATGCAGGGTGGCAAGCACCAAGTGTCCGGTTTCAGCTAGGGTAATAGTAGTAGCCATGGTTTCAAGATCGCGCATTTCACCAACCATAATGACATTTGGATCTTGGCGCAAAACATGTTTTAAAGCATCGTCAAAGCTCAACATATCAGTGCCTAGTTGGCGCTGTTTGATAATGCTTTTTTTAGGTTGATGCACAAATTCAATTGGATCTTCTAGGGTAATAATATTAGCAGTTCGGTTTTGATTGATTTTTTCGATCATGGCAGCCAGAGTAGTGGACTTACCACAACCAGTTGGTCCGGTAATTAAAATCAAACCGCTAGTTCTAGAAAGTAGTTGATTAGCAATTTCAGGCATGCCTAGGTTTTCTAGTTGGGGTATTTCGGTGGCAATAACACGAGCTACTAAACCCGGATTATCTTTTTCCCAATGTAAATTAACACGATAACGAGAGTATTCTGGGATTTCATAAGAAATGTCTAGCTCTCTTTCTTCTAAATATTTTTTTTGTTGACGCTCAGTCAAGATACCGAAGATCATTTTTTCAGCACTATCACGAGTGATTACTTCGGTGTCAGGAAGCATTTTGAGTTCACCGTCAATACGAACAATTGGAGGCTTACCAACAATAATATGTAAGTCGGAGGCTTTATTTTTGGTAGCTAGTTTAAAAAGATTATTGATGTTTAACATCTTGCTTTAGTTAATTTTATTTTTATTATACCTTATTTATATTATAACATATTTATTGATAATAAAAAAACCGCTTTTTAGACGGTTTAAGTTATTTGATTTTATAAAAGTTATTTATTACTTAAGACTTGTTTACTGCGGATAGTTGCAAAAATTTTAACAGGAGCAAATATCAAGCCGGTGTATAAAATATTGCTGAGTAAAGTGTTTTTAAAGAAGGGTACTGCTAAAGCAAAGCAGAGGGATAAACCGCTGAGGTTGTGAGCATACCAATCTCCACTAGCCCAAACAGCAAAATTAGTGACAAAGAAGAATATCAATGCAGAAGCTAGAGTGCTACTAGCAATGTTTAGAGCAGTATCATTTTTTTGTAGTAGTTTGCCCAAGTATAAATTTAAAGCAGAAGCAGCATAAACAGACAGCATTACTGGCCAAGCATAAAATCCTAAAATTAAATCAGAAATAAATAAACTAACAAATGGTAGGGGCCAATATTTTTTTGGTGTGTAGTAGCCAGCAAATAAGATTAAGCTAGCCAGAGGAGAGAAGTTGGGCAAATGCCAAATTAAACGGGCTATTAGTGCTAGTACGCTTAGGATTATTATTAAGTAAATATTTTTATTATTCATATCTATTATTAATAAATTCTAAAATTTTGATTCAGCAAAACGCCATTCTATTTGGTCGCCATTTTTTGGAATAAATTTATCAGCTGATATCATTGGTTGTTGCCCATTTACATAAAATTGCCAGTATTTTTGTTCTTGACCATTAGCTTTGTTATCAATTTTGGTAACTAAAACTCCCATTTCACCATAATCTTTTGATTCAAACTCCCAGGCTTGTTGTTGGGCTAGGCTTTGAGTAATAGTAACTAGGTTAGCAGATATATTATCAGCATAAGGATGACTTAGGTTCACAATTTTATTTTCAGCAAAGGAAAATTGAACGTTAATACTACCTTGAGTCTGTCCAGTTAGTTGTTCGTTGCTAGGCTGTATTTTTTGGTTTTGATAAGTGTATTGCCATAGGCCAATAACAGCAGCCAGTAAGATAATAAATATAATTAAGTTTGTTTTTTTAAGCATAAGTTTAAAGTTAATATTCAATACCAGGACGGGCATCTAAGCCTTTGTCCATATAATGTTTAATTGGGTTCATTTCAGTCACCAGGTCAGCTAGAGCAATGATTTCTTCGGGACAATAGCGCCCAGTTAAAATAAGTTCTAAGGGTTCTGGTTTTGACTTAATCAAGTTTACAATACTGTCTAATTTTAGCAAGTCGGTAGCTATAGTGGTATTGATTTCATCTAAAATTATTAAGTCAAAGTTATTATTTTTAAACCAATCAGCAGCTGTTTTTAAAGCATTTTCGGCCTCATCAATATCGCCAGGTAAATTATCAAAACGGAAGCGGCCGCCAGTCATACGAGGTAATCCAAAGGCTTGAAAGTCTAAGTTGGGGTGATTTAATTGTTTTAAAGTTTTTCTTTCGTGATAATAATCGCCACCTTTATCAAAGAAAATAATTCCAACTTTTAGACCATAGCCTAAAGCACGGATAGCTAGACCTAAGGCGGCAGTTGTCTTGCCTTTGCTATTGCCAGTATAAACTTGAATTTGCCCTGGCCATTTATTTTTTTGTTGATTGGGCATAATTTTATCTAAGATCTTGTAAAACTTTTTCTAATTCCTCGTATTTTTTAGCTAGTAATAATTTAGTTAGTTTTTCATACAAGCTAGATTCTTTTATAAATTCAGTGCGTATTTTTTTATAATAATCCGTGACCTTGGCTTTATTTTCTCCCATTATCTCTAAAGAATCATCTAAAGATATATTTTGTTTAACAGCCTCGCAAAAATCATCTTGGTATTTTAGCTGACCTTGCTTATCGAACCAAAAAGGATATAGTTTGCAAATGGCTGGTCGTTGATCGCCAAGGGTGCAACCTTGTCCGCTTTTTAAAAATAGGCAACCTTCTTCACCTTTAGATAAAATACTTATCTGGTAATATTTATTATCTATTTTGACTAAGCCTTGTTTCCACCAATCTTCTTCTTCACTTAAATCATCTTCTTCAAATTCAGAAAGTACCATAAAATCCTGAGCCTTATGGCCTAGAGACATGATTTTATGCATATCTTCTATTAGTAAGGGTATATAATGGTCAGTAAAATTACAGCAAGTTTGTCGATATTGACTGCATTGCAAGCATAAATCGCGGTTGATTACTTTGGGCATAATTGTTTAAAAGCTTAGTTTATTTGATAAAATAATTATTGACAAGGTTTTAGGTTTGGCTTATATTATAGGGCAGTTTGAGTGTTCTTGCTAGAGCCTGTTAAAACCCCTAGCCGGAGGTAGACAATGAAGACCTATGAAAGGCAGATGGAGTTTCAAGAGCGCAAGCGTGATCTGCAGCTGCGTCGTCGGGCGCGCAACGTCCTCTTATTTGTGTTGGTAGCGGCGCTTTTGGCTATTGTGGCCTATCGTTGGGGCTAGGCATAAATAGTTCTTTCTACATTATCTGATTTTGAGGCGGTCTTAGTGACTGCCTCTTTTATTTTTATGGTTTATGTGATTAAATTTTATTATCCCCCGTGTTCTTTTTAGTTGGGAGGCCGACTATGCGTCAGCATTGGTGGCAAAAAAAATCCTTTTGGGTATTCATTTGTGTATCATTTGGTCTAGCTATTATTAAAGCTAAATTCCATCCTTTTCTTACCGTCATTGGCATTGTATTGATTGCTCTGGGCATTGCCTTGACTCTAGTTCGTAATCAAGGAGGAGACTCATGAATTTTTGGGTACTGGTAGTAGTGCTGCTAGTGATCGTTGCCGGCTTTGCAGTGCCGGTCATCAGCTTTGTAGGTCGTAAGCCTAGACCTCGTCCGCCCGTCAGGGGCAAATTTTAAGAGGTGGTATGGCCATTAGGAGATCGTTAACCCGTTGAGTGTTTGCTATCAGGCAAAAGCAACGGGTTTTTATTTTATCTATTTTGATAACGTGAATCCTGAGTCAAAGCATATATTGCTCCTAGATAAGCATTTAAATCATGAATACCAATTAATTTTTTCTTATAAGCTAGTAAAAGATCTAATTCTTCATCGCTTAAAGCATCAATAGCAGTAACAATTTGTTTTTCTTCAAAGGGCATTACTTCTAACATGTCTTGTTCAATATCGCCAAGCTTATTTTTAAAAGTTGCTACCTCTTCGGGACTGATTGCAGCAACTTTAAGTAAAAATTGAGCTTCACTAATTTTATTTCCATTTGGCATTTCTTCAAAAGACATATTTTTTTATTTAATTGTTTGACTTGTAAATATTATTATTTTGATTTAGGCTATAGATAATTAACCCGCTTACTTAATTTTTAGCCTAGAAAGGGGCAGAGCGTGGATAAACGTCGTACCTTTACAGTGGATGAATATATCGCATTTTATAATGATCATTTGGAAATATTGGCTCAAGAACGTGGCCTTTCTTTTGGGGCTGTAAAAGAGCTATTTCGTCATTTTTTGAAGATCTTTGTTTTTAGTTGTTTGTCGAATAGAACAGAATTAGAATTTCCTCGGCATAGTGGCACTTTCTATAAAAGAGTTGGTATTAGTAGATTTCAAGTCCGGATTGATCGGGAGCGTTCTAGAAAATGGCTGGCTGAGCGAGATAATTTTTAGTCATTATAAAGTAATGGTTTTTTGGGGTTCTGCTTTTGGCAGAATCCTTTTTTTATTTTCTAAAAATATTTTTTACTTCCTCATAAACATTGATCCAGTTTGGGCAGGGTATTATGTTTGGTCCTTTGTCAGTAGTAGTGTGATCGTAGAGAAAAATATAACCAGGGTAATCTGAATTTAAAAATTCTAATAATTTAGCATTGTCATCAATTATACCTAATACGTCGGGGTATAATTTGTGTAGTAGATCAGCTTTCCATTTATTACCATCTTTATGAGCTATATTTTCTGGACGACAAATAATTGGTGCTAGCGGAAATTTATGCTTATTAAGCCAATCTTGTGTTCCACTAAGTACTTTTTCAGGGCGTACTGTGATGTAGGCGGTTATAGGCACTATTTGATTTATTTTATTTAGATAAAAATCAGCATCTGTAATCAGGGGTAGCTCTGTTTGTAATTCGTTGGACTGAATTACTTTGTCTATCCATTTTAGAGCTTCGTCAGATTGCCAGTAGGGGACATTTTGAGTGTAGCGATATTTTTCAATCATTTCTTTAATAGAAAGATTTTCAGGGTTACCAAATTTAGCCTGCATTTGTTCTACTAAATGGCCAATTGTATAAGATAAAGTTTCGTCAATATCAACAGCTAAACCTGGAGTTTCAATTTTTGGTAAATTATTCATTTTCTAAAAATATTTTAATAGCTCTTTTTTGATTATCTAAATATAATAATTGGATAGCTTCATTTGGATCTAGCCAAACTAGTTCGTGATCATCTTCGGTTTTGGTATTTAATATTTCTTCAACTTCGCATTCATAAAATTGGCCGACACTTTCAATATATTTATTTGAAGTAGTAGCATAAAAATAGCAATCACCACTGCAGATTTTTTTATTTACTTTTACTTTGATGCCAATTTCTTCGATACATTCTCTGACTAGGCACTCTTCTTCAGATTCTTTGCCTTCAATGCCACCGCCAGGTAAAAAATAGCCACGGCTAGTTTTGACTATGGCCAGTAGATTACGGTCGTTGGCTAGTATGCCATAGGCGCCAGGGCGTTGGGTATAGATTTGTTCGGCTTCGGGTTGGTTGGTTTTAAAACTGATCATGTAATTTTAATTTATATTAATTTTTTAT
>CAZHLU010000033.1:0-10368 GCA_964533435.1 uncultured Gammaproteobacteria bacterium
CAAAAGTATCTTTACAACCAGCAAACATAGCTACGTCTGTTAGATTACGTAAGCCATCTTTATTATGGTCACAGATAGCTAGTTGCGGAACCTCAGCTTCTGCTTCTAGGGCAGTTTCTTGAAAGCTAGCTAAATAACTTTCGTCATTAGTAGCCTGATTTTCTTGAGCACGGGCTGCTAAAACACCAAAACTAGTTAAAATGACTAGCAAGGCAATTAAATGCTTAGCAGTAAATTTTTTCATCATAATTTTATAAATATTTAATAATATGTATTATGTCCTAAAGACAGTATATTATACATTAAATCGCTGTTTTGTCAAGATTATTTTGGCTATCAAAAAACCCAAAAAACTGGGCCTGTAAAATGATAATTAATTATTATAATGGAGCCGTCGCGCGGGCTTGAACCGCGGACCCCCACCTTACCATGGTGGTGCTCTACCAACTGAGCTACGACGGCCTATTTATAAAATGTCTATTTAAAAAAGCTTTACCTGAACCAGATTTTAAATATTTTTCAAAATCTAGAGCGAATTTCTTATTAAAAAATGCAAAATAACAAACTACTTTCCATGGTCTATACTTATTAGTAAAAATACAATCACCCTTGTTGTGTTTCTTAATCCTTTGTTTTAAATCTTTTGTATACCCCTTATAAACTATAGACGGATTATTTATACTTTGTAAAATATAGACATAATACATAATCACTTTCCCTAAAATGGTTTACCATCCGAAGCTCTGCCTTAAAGTTAAATTAACGTACTATATTTGTCGTCCTCCGCTAAAGCTATGGACGACATCCTTCACAAGCGAAGGATGGTGGGCCGGGAGGGATTCGAACCCCCGAAGGCTGATGCCAACAGATTTACAGTCTGTCCCGGTTGACCACTTCGGTACCGACCCAAATATATAATTATTTTAAATCATCTATCTTTTCACTAAAATCCAATAACTTATTATTCTCTGGATTAACCTCCCGTAACTTAGATAAATACTGTTTAGCTAGCGCTTTGTCTTGGATTATTATACAGAGATTTATCAAAAAGTCAAGAATTTTAGGATTATTTGGTGCTAAAATCAAGGCTCTTTGACCAGCTGCTAAGGCCTGTTCTGGCTTATCTAAATCTAAATAAACTTCTGCTAAAGATAAAAAATACAAATAATTATCTTCTGATAGAGAAATTGACTTTAAATAATCCTCGGCTGCCTGTTTTAAGTTACCACGTTGCTTGGCAATATCAGCTAGAGAAAAATAGATAGATGGATCTGATTCGTGGCTTAATTTTAATAAATATTCTAAAGTTTCACGAGCTTGCTCATATTCTTTGCGTAAACGATAAATTTCAGCAAGTAATTTATACGCCTCTATATTATGCTCATCTTTACTTAAAACATTAATCAATATGTCTTCGGCCTTACTATAATCTTCACTATTTATATTTTGTCTAGCCTCAGTTAACATATCTTCAAGTGCCTGCGATTGATTAATGGTAGTATGCAACTGTTCTTGTCCGCGTTGTTTTAAATCACGTTCAATATTTTTTAAACTATGATAACGCTCTCTAAAAAAACTATTAACCTTATCTTGCCAGGGTTCAAGTTGTTCCTTTATTTTTTCTAAAAATTGATTACTAAAACGTTGCAAACGATTTTGCAAAATTAACTTTTTCTGTTTTTGAGCACGTACTTCTGGCAAGCTATTGGCATTAACATTAGCCAAATGTGGAAATTTTTTAAATAACAAACGCACAATCACAGCGATTGCCAAAATTATTATAATAATCAATATGGTATCAAACATAACTTATGCTTTATTATTACTACCAAAAACCTTTATTAAACGCAGCACTTCTTTTTCCATATTTTGAGTAGCTGGTTTTAAAATTTGACGCGGATCAATCTTAGTAGAACTAGACTTTAAACCTTGCACTAAGCCCTGTTTAAATTTTAATCTCAGGTTAGTGTCTATATTTACAATACGCACCCCGTTTAAAATGGCCTGTTTAAAGGCTGCCTCTTTGAGACCAGAACCGCCATGCAATACTAAAGGAATTCCAGTATTTTGTCTAATCTTTTTTAACCTAATTTGATCTACTTTTTCAACACCAACAAAACGTCCGTGAATAGTGCCAACGGAAACAGCTAAAGTATCAATACCTGTTTTTTTAACAAATTCATAGGCTAAATCAGGATCAGTCATTAAATCATCCATCTTAATTTGACCTTTTTTTAATTTGAGCATTCCTTCTGCACCTAAAATCGCTCCTAACTCGGCTTGTACCCATATTTTTTTAGCATGAGCAAGAATAGCTATTTGTTTACTTAATTTTACATTCTTAGCAAAGTCATATTCGGAAGCATCGATATGCACTGACTGATAACCAATCTTTATACAATCTTTAATTATTGAAAAATCTTTACCATGATCTAAATGAATAGCAATTGGTACTGATTTACCAATTGTATTTGCCATTGTCTTCATCAAATTATAGATAGTTTCTAAATTTGAATATTTAATAGCTGATTCTGAAGTCTGAATAATTACTGGTGATTTGGCTAAAACTGCTGCTCTAATAATAGCTAAAGTTATTTCTAAATTAGAAGTATTAAAAGCACCAACTGCATAATTTCCTAGTTCTGCTTTATTTATAATTTGCTTTAAGGGTACTAACATATTTAGCCTGTTAAATAAATTTAATTAATTTTTATATAAATAAATATCTTATATTTTACTATTTTTGTGCCTATATTAGGCTTGCCGAAATTAAATTTAATTTTTTAAGTTTTAAACTTAAAAAATTATTTAACAGGCTAAATATTTTTTATTAATTCAATAAAATTTTTAGCATCAAGACTTGCTCCGCCAACTAAAACACCTTTAATACTGCTAATTGAGCTAAAATCATGAATATTAGATGGATTAACACTACCACCATAAATTATCGAAAAAGAAGCTTCGTGACCACCTTCAAAAATATCCAATAAGCTCTGTTCAATAACAGCTGTGGCTTGCCAAGCCTCTTTAGGACCAATTGCTTGACCAGTACCAATTACCCAAACTGGTTCATAGGCAATAATAAATTGATCATTGGCTTTAATTTTTACATCTTTCAAGGCCTGATGAATTTGGTTCATTAAAACTAAATCAGTTTGACCTTCTTTACGTTCATTAAAAGTTTCACCAACGCAAATAATTGGAATTAAATTACTCGCCAAAGCCGCTTTAACTTTTTTGTTTACCACTTCATCAGTCTCACCCAACTTTCTCCTTTCAGAATGACCTAAGATCACATATTGGCAACCGCTAGCTTTTAATTCTGCTAAAGAAATCTCGCCAGTATAAGCTCCAGCTTCTTCATAAAAACCATCCTGAGCACCTAAGGCAACATTACTACCTTTAAAAATCTTAGCCACTTCTGTAAAACTTAAAAAGTCAGGGCAAACTATCACTGTTTTATCTTTATCTAATTTTGACTTACTTAAAACATTTTTCAATTCCATAGCTAAATTAGAGCTTTCAGCAACTGCCAGTTGCATTTTCCAATTAGCAATAATAAATTTCTTGTCAGACATAAATTTAAATTAAAATAAACCTTATATTAAGTATATCATAGCATTTTCTGCTAATATATTAAACACTCATTAAAACCAATCATAATTATCCAAAGTCCAGCCAGCCAGTATTTTTAAATCCATAAAACGTTGATCATGGGTCTCGGAACCCAAAACTACAGTAATAATTTTTTGATTTTTATTACCCTCAATTTCTGAAACTAAACAATAACCAGCAGCATTAGTAGAGCCCGTCTTACCAGCTGTAATATTCAGATAACTACGTAATAAATTATTAGTATTTATTGCCTTCTGTTGCCTATTTGCTTCAGTAACAAAACTATAACTAGAAAGCGAAGTGGCAGCTTTGATATTTGGATCTTTAAAAGCTGCTTGAGCTAAATACAAAACATCAATAGCTGTAGAAATATTAGCATCATCTAAACCAGTAGTATCTTTAAATTTAGTGTCTTTTAAGCCTAAACTAGCTGCTTTTTCATTCATTAATTTGATGAAATCTGCTTCACTTAAATTAGTACTACGAGCCAAGGCTTTAATAGCATTATTATCAGAAGCAACTAAGCCAACATAAAATAAATCCTTGACGCTCACTGTTTCTCCTCTATAAATGTTAGCTTTATTTTCATGAGTTTCGTCGCTAGCTTCCATAGTAACTAGGGTTTCCCAACCTGGATTATGCTGTAAAAAAACCAAAGCCGTCATTAATTTAGTAATACTAGCTATTGATCTTTCGGCATTAGCATTTTTTTGCCATAAAATTAGGCCACTTTCTTCATCTAAAACAGCTGCTGCCTGTGCCGTTATTTTTACACCCCAAGATTTATTATCTTTTTTGTGAGGAATTACTACCTTTTCATCAAGCGCCTTACTTTCTAAAACAACCCTAACATTACCATCTCCTTCATTCAAAAGCATAGCCAATGGCAAATTATAAGTAGATGCCACACTTAAGTTCCAAGATAAAATCAAACTAGTAATCAATGCCCAAATATTCATCCCGTTAGAAATTTAGATAATAAAGTCTTTAATAATTAAAATAAAATTCTACCAATAAACTTATACATATATAACTAAATATTGTTTAGTGAATTTCGTACGGGACTCATACAATATCTTCTTTAGATAAAATTTTATATTTTCCTGGTGCTAAATCTTTTAAACTAAGTTTACCTTCTTGCAAACGTAATAAGTCAATTACTTGATAATCAAGCACTGCCAACATCCGACGAATTTGTCTTTTCCAACCCTGATGAATAACTATTTCTAATTTATTGTCAGCAATTTTTTTGACACTATCCACTTTAGCTAAACCTTCTTCAAGCCTAACTCCCTTTTTTAAAGCTACTAAAAGTGCTGGTGTGATTTTATCATTTAACTCTATTTGATAAACTTTTTGCACAGTATGTTTAGGATGCGTTAAAAGATAAGTCAAATCGCCATCGTTGGTCAAAAGTAAAAGTCCACGCGAATCTTTATCCAAACGACCCACTGGCCATACTTTATATTTTTTAGGAACCAAATCAGTGACCATTTGCTTATGATGTGGATCTTTAGCAGAAGATAAAAAACCTATTGGCTTATTCAATAAATAATAAACTTTTTCTTCAAATTTAAGCACCTCATCATTAACTGTTACCTTATCAATTTGGGGGTCAATTTTTGTTGCTACTTCTTTAACTATTTTACCATTAAGTTTTACTCGCCCCTCCAATATCAAAAGTTCAGCTTGCCGACGTGAGCTAATACCGCAAGCACTAATAAATTTAGCTAAACGAACTTTATCTTGAGACTCTAGCTTTTTCATAATGCTACCTGACTAACTTCCTCTTCTTGTTTATCTAACAATTTGGCAAGATTAGCATCACTATTTAAACTTTCATAATTAGGCAAATCCGTTACGGAAGTTATACCTAAATGTTTAATAAAATCCATGGTAACACTATATTTTGGAGACAAATCACCTTTTTCCTCCTGAGATTCAATCAAGCCTCTAATCAATAAATTACGAATAATAAGACTACAATTAACGCCCCTGATCTGCTCTAACTCTTCTTTGCTAATAGGCTGCCGATAAGCAATGATACTAAGAGTCTCTAAAGAGGCATTGCTGAGTTCACCGCTAAGCTCGTCCTTTAAATAGTTTTGCAACCATTTACCAAACTTAGGGTTAGATATTAATTGTGCTTTATTATTATTTAAAGCTAAATGGATACCACTGTCTTCTTGGTTAAATTTAGTGTGTAAAGCAACTATAGCATCCTTAACTACATTTTCTTCAACTTCCACAATGCCAGCTAATTCTTTTAAGCTCAAAGGCTTATTAGTAACTAATAACACACTTTCTAACAATGCTTTAACATCTTGTGACATAAAAATTATCTTTTAAAAATATTAAAATCAGCAAATAAATCATTTTGCTGTACTGTAATTTCTTTTTGTTTTACTAATTCTAGAATAGCCAAAAAATTTACAATTACTTCTGTCTTATTATTTGACGAACGTAAGTGACTAAAAAGTAATTCTTGTTTTTGATTAATCAAATCTTTGATCTGCTTAATTTTCTCACCAATAGAAATAGCTCGTGCCATTACTACTTTGGGTAAATTAACAATAGTTTCTATTCTAGCTAAAACTCCATGAAAATAAATACCTAATTGCTCCAATTTAAGATTCTTAGGCGGTAAAAAGCCAAATTCTAGATAAGATTTTAAATCTACATTACGTTGATAAGCTAAATGGCTTTTATCTAGCCACATTTTATTAATTAGCTTACTAGCCTCATAATATTGCCGATAAATCTTTAATTGCTTAGCTAAAGACAAGCCATCTTCTTCTTCGGTGGCAACTACATTAGGTAGAAGATATTTAGATTTTAAATAAATAAGCTTAGCAGCAATTAATAAAAAATCTGCCACTTCTTCAGAAGCAATTACCTTATCGTGAATATAATCCAAATATTGATCAGTGATTTTAGCTAAAGATATCTCGGTAATACTGAGCTTATCTTTTTCTATTAACTGTAATAATAAGTCCAAGGGACCCTCAAATTTTTCTAAAGAAATATGTTGCATAAACAAAAAAAGCTACTGCTATTATAGCATTTTAGTAATTTTTTTCCAAATAAAAAAGAGCTCTCTTGCCGAGAGCTCCCGAAGCACCGTAAGACATGGTGCGAGCTTGGTTGGGAGGAGAGGCCGCAACCTTGCTCTGGCATACGGTCTTCAGCTGACCTTGGGCATAATGCTGCGAATACCCGCAGTCAGCCTCACCCCTATAGGCAGGCGGAGGTCCAATTCTACCTGACAAAGGGGCAAGCTTATAGAACAAATATTAATTGCTATTATAAACTAAAATAATAAAACTGTCAATACTATATAAAAAGACCTGATAAAATTACCAGGCCCCTTGCTAATATTAATTGTTTTGCAAATAAGCAACAGGTGTAAGTTCTCCATACTGTTTACCATAGGCAATAATACTATAGCTCTCAATCGAGCCATTTTTATCCATGTCTAACGGCTCGTAAATAATTTCACCTAATTTAGGATCATTATTCATACTAGGCAAATAGCAATTGCCATTAAAAGGATTTTTAAAACCTTCAGCCACAAGTAAATTATATTTTACCAATTGTGGTGTTTCAAATGGATAACTCTGGTACATCAGAGCATATTCTTCTACTGCACTTTTCAAAGAAAAAGCTTGTGCCAATACTTCTTGATTATGTCTATTATCTTGAAAAGAAAGATAATTAGGGATCAGAATAGCTATAATAATAGCCACAAAAAATGCAATAATCAAAATTTGAATCGGGCAAAAACGTTTTTCTTGCACCACTGTCCTCCTCCTTGTTTATAGACAGTCACGAATTTAAGACCGTCTAAGTTTATGCAAAAAAACAATTTATCTGATAAAGAGCAGAAAGTTTTTATACCACAAGCTAAAAAAACTGTCAAAAAAAATGACCCGTCATTGCCTATTTGGCTTTTTGACGAGTCATTAAAATTTATTTACCAATACGGTCAAGCAGGGTATTGTCAATGCGAGCCGTGATACGATACTTCATTTCCTTGGTACCAATAAATTCATAGCCAATTTGGCCAGTACTCACAGCCTGACCATCGATCGGTTGTTGCCAAGTATTGTTGTAGGGATTTTCAAAACCCCTTTTATCCAAATATCCAGCATTGACCAGGTCACGAACCGAAAGAGGACACATGCCTCTATCCTTACTATAATCCTCTACTTTGATCTGCAGATAGTTAACATTATATTCCATCTTATCATGATTCTTTTTGGCAATCTGATGCGGAATAGCAACAGCTGCCAAAATACCAATAATCACAACTACTGCGATAAAATCAGCCATAGTGAACCTTTTGTTTTCTTCCAGCAACACTAGCGCACCACCCTTTCTTCTCTGCTCGGGTTACAATAACAAACACCTTGTTTGTTATTGTTGGTAAAAAATTGTGAAGAACAATATATTTTTATATCAGAAATATACTATTATGTCAATACTTAAAAAATAAAGAGCCCCGCGCAAGTCGCTCGCGGGGCCCCATCGGCCTGCTTGCCTCATCCTTGGAGGGTCAAGGGTTATGAGCCCGTTAGACACCAACAAAACAAGTCAGGCACGATAGCCATATATGTAAGTACAGTAAAAAACTACAAAGTTTTTATCTTTAATTCTGCTAATTGATCTTTACCAACTTCCGAAGGAGATTCCATCATTGGATCACGACCATCAGAGGTTAAAGGAAAAGCTGTTACTTCTCTTAAATTCTTTTCTTTTAAAAGCACCATTAATA
The DNA here is from genome assembly GCA_964533435.1 of uncultured Gammaproteobacteria bacterium. Taxonomy (GTDB): domain Bacteria; phylum Patescibacteriota; class Patescibacteriia; order UBA1558; family GWA2-36-10; genus CAZWIT01. Next base: position 8,390 of record CAZHLU010000033.1, read on the forward strand.
AACGATCCAAACCAGGAGCAATACCACCATGGGGTGGTACGCCATATTTAAAAGCTTCAAAATAATGCTTAAATTGTTCTTTTTGTTCCGGCTTAAAGCCAATTAAATCCCAAACTTTTTCCTGAATTTTCATATCATGAATACGTACAGCGCCACCACCGACTTCAAAACCATTTAAAACCATATCGTGCTGATAAGATCTTACTTTACCTGGATCTGTATCAAGTAAAGCAATATCCTCTTCTTTTGGAGCCGTAAACATGTTGTGAGCTGGCCCCCAAGTATCACCAGCCCCCACAAATCTATCTTCATCAGTTTGAGGCATGAATAAAGGAAAATTAATTACCCAAGCAAAAGCAAGTTCATCTGGATCATTTTTATCTTTACGTAAATCTGGTTTATCAGAATTATATTTTTTTATGACCTCTTCATAATTCAAACGAGGCCAAGGAGTTTGGGTAAAATGCTTGTCTGGGAAAAGCTCCTGCACCATTTTAGTCATCATATCCTCAACTAGATCCAAAATATCCTCTTGTTTAATAAAAGACATTTCCATATCAAGTTGATAAAATTCTCCCGGACTTCTGTCAGCGCGAGCATCTTCATCACGAAAACAAGGAGCGATTTGAAAATAACGATCAATACCAGCTACCATAAGCAACTGTTTGTACTGTTGTGGTGCTTGTGGTAAGGCAAAAAATTTACCAGGATGTAAACGAGATGGTACTAAATAATCACGCGCTCCTTCGGGAGTTGATTTGGATAATATTGGAGTTTGTACTGAGACAAAATCATGCTGTCTTAAATAATTACCTAGCCAGCCAATGACTTTATCACGCATTACTATATTTTTAGTCATACGCTCATGACGCAAATCCAAATAGCGATATTTTAAACGTAATTCTTCATTAGCTTGACGCTCTTCATTGTCAATTTCAAAAGGCGGAGTCTCGGCTGTAGCTAAAATCTGTATTTGTTTAGCTAAAATTTCAACCTTACCAGTTGGCATAGCTTCGTTAATCTGTTTAGCACCACGTTCTTGCACTACGCCAGTTATAGCCAAAACAAATTCTGGCCTAATATCTTTTAAGATTGCTTGTGAAGCTTCATCAAGTTCAGCTGGAACTGCTACTACTTGAACAATACCCCAACGATCACGTAAATCTAAAAAGGCAATCTTGCCCATATTACGGCGTACATTTACCCAACCTTTGAGCAGTACTGTTTCCCCAACTTTACTTGAAGTCTCAATAGTTTTAATTCTATTCATATTTATATTATATAACGAAAATTAATATTTATGCTAATCTCTTACCAAAGTCCAAAGATCATCTCTAATATTTTCAAATAAAGCCTTAGCTTCTAATTGATCAGCATCTTTTTTGTAAATACCCAATAATTGACTAATAGTCCAATGCACAGCGTCATATAAACTAGCATAATGTTTTTGCCAATTTTCTAAATACTCTTGCAAAACTCTAAGCATTTCTACTTTAGTTTCTTCGCTAACCTGCGATTCATTAATCAAATCTCTAGCAAGAGATAATTTTTCAGCTAAAGCTTGTTTATTTTCTTCTGGTATTAAAAATTGCTCGTGGTTCATAAATATAAATTAATGGAGCCGACTATCGGACTTGAACCGATCGCCTATGGTTTACGATACCATTGCTCTACCAGATGAGCTAAGTCGGCAAAAGACCGATAAATTACGGTCTTAAACGATAAATCGTCCGTGGAAAAGGAATAGTTTCTCTGACGTGATCAAGACCGCAAACCCAAGCTACAATGCGCTCTAAACCAAAGCCAAAACCACCATGAGGCACTGAGCCATACTTTCTTAAATCCAAATACCATTCAAATTCTTTTACTGGTAATTTATGCTCTTTAATACGCTTAAGCAATATCTCATAATCATCTTCTCTTTGTGAACCGCCAATAATCTCACCATAACCTTCAGGAGCAAGTAAATCAGCACACTC